>NZ_JBCOTQ010000039.1:0-17791 GCF_040920445.1 Collinsella aerofaciens
AAGACGCCGGCGCCCGACGGGGAGACGGCGAGTTAGCCGGCAGGTCGGCATGTCAATCCTGGTCTAACAGAGCCTTAAAAAATCATCGAGAGGATTGCCTGCTCGAAAAGTAGTCAAAATAGCCCCGTCCCAAAAAGACTGGGTATTGGGCGTTGACAGTTGACGAGCCGTAGGTAAAATATCAACTTGTCCTGGGGACGTAGCTCAGTTGGGAGAGCGCTGCCGTCGCATGGCAGAGGCCGAGGGTTCGACTCCCTTCGTCTCCACCCTTGGATTTGATAAGCCGCTGACATTGTGTCGGCGGCTTTTTTTAAAAGAAAGGGCTGAACTATGGCCGAGCTTGAGTCCCAACCATTGTCTGACGAGGAGCGCGCCGAGTTGGAAGAGCTCCGCGCCGAGAAGGCCCGCCGCGAGGAGCAGGAAAAGGCTCGTCGCGAGCGTGAGGAGCTGGCCGCCCTGCGCGCCGAGCGTGCGAAGGCCGATGAGGCCGCTGCCAAGGCCGCATCCGAGCCAGCGCCCGCCGCGCCCAAACCTCAGCCTAAAAAAGCCGCTCGTCCCAAGCCCGTCGATTCCAAGCCGAGCCGTGACGAGATGACGTTTGCCCAGCGCATGATCACCTCTAAAGAGCCTGTGGACGAGGACGATATCCCCGGCATGCCGCCGGCTCAAAAGCTCATCATCGCGCTCGCCCTGATTGGGTTTATCGTCTTTATGGGTTACACGATCACGGGCAGCATGGGGTTGCACTAACCGAACCGCACCCGGTGCCCCGCTCGCGTATTTCGCCCCGTCCAACCGTCAACGTCTGTACAACGTATTCGAAAGGTCGCCCCATGGCTTTGACCGACATCTCGCATCCCACCGACATCGCAATGCTCACCGATCTGTACGAGCTCACTATGGCCCAGGGCCTGTGGGAGAGCGGCAAAGCCAATGAGCAAGGTTGTTTTACGGCGTTTTACCGCGACCATCCGTTTGGCAGCGCGTACGCCGTCATGTGCGGTACTGCCGAGCTTCCCGAGCTCGTCGAGAATCTGCGCTTTACGCCCGAGGATATCGAGTACCTCGCCTCGCTTCAGGCTCCCGCCGGCGGTGCGATGTTTAAACCCGCATTCCTCGACTACCTGCGCAACTTCCGCGCGCACGTGAACATTGACGCCGTGCCCGAGGGCGAGCTTGTTTTTCCGCGCGAGCCCATGGTGCGCGTCACCGGTCCGGCGCTGGAGTGCCAGCTGCTCGAGACGGCACTGCTCAACATCGTCGGCTTCCAGACGCTCGTCGCCACCAAGACGGCACGCGTGGTGTTGGCGGCGGACGGCCGTCCCGTCGCCGAGTTTGGCCTGCGCCGCGCTCAGGGTCCCGATGGAGGCCTGGCCGTCGCCCGCGCAAGCTATGTGGCCGGCTGCTCGTCCACGTCTAACGTGCTTGCCGGGCGCCGCTACGGCATCCCCGTCTTTGGCACCCACGCGCACAGCTGGGTGATGAGCTTCGATTCCGAGCTCGAGGCCTTCCGCGCCTTTGCCAAGTCGAGCCCCAAGAACTGTACGCTGCTCATCGACACCTATGACGTGCGCGAGGGCTGCGAGCATGCCATTACGGTTGCCAAGGAGATGGAGGCGGTGGGCGAGCGCCTGTCGGCTATTCGCATCGACTCCGGCGACCTCGCCAAGCTCTCCAAGTATGTTCGCGGCCGTTTTGATGCCGAGGGCCTGCCCTATGTGGGGATCTCGGTTTCCAACGATCTTGACGAGTACACGATTCAGTCGCTGCTGGACCAGGGCGCGCCCATCGATAGCTTTGGCGTGGGTACCAAGCTCGCGACCTGCTATGACCAGCCGGCGCTGGGTGGCGTGTACAAGCTTTCCGCCCGCCGTGCGAGCGAGGCAGATCCATGGACGCCGGTGGTCAAGCTCTCCGAGCAGCCCTACAAGCGCACGATCCCGGGTGTGCAACGCGTGCGCCGTTATTACGACGGCTTTGGCGGCCCGGTCTGCGACATGATCTACGACGAGGACCATCTGGCGGGGGAGGGCGCCGCGCGCGGCAATACCCTCGTGGCCGTGAATGATGCCGCCCTGGTGACCGACGTGTCCGAACTTGAGTATCGCGAGCTGCTGGTGCCGATCGTGCGCGACGGCAGCGCGGTGGCTCCGCGTGAGAGCATCCAGGACGCGCGCGAGCGCTGTGTTTGGGCGCTCGATCATCTGGACGCAGCTTTCAAGCGCTTCCTGTACCCGCAGACCTATGTGGTGGGCATGGAGCAGGGCCTGGCTCAGGTGCGCGACGAGCTCGTGCGCAAGAATATGGCCGCGGCTTCTGCTTTTCCCTGGGCTCACTAATTCTTTGGGCGGTAGGGGCGAGTCACGCTCCCTTGGCCGCCGCTCGGCCGTTCGCTGAACAGTTGATTGGTTTGACGTATGACGACTTCTTATAAAACGATGGTGGTAAAGATCGGTTCGTCCACGGTGGTGGGCGCCGATGGCAAGGTCAACCGCGCCTTTATCGGCGGACTTGCCGATCAAGCCGCAGCGCTGCGCAAGCTCGGCTGGCGTCTGGTCGTGGTGAGCTCGGGCGCTATTGCCTGTGGCTATCCCGTGCTGGGCTTCGACCGCAAGCCGGTCGGTGACCTGCCGAGCTTACAGGCTTGCGCCTCGGCCGGTCAGTGCATCATCTCGTCGGCCTACGACGAGGAGTTCCATGCGCGCGACCTGCTCACCTCGCTCGTGCTGCTCACGCGCCACGACACGGCCCGTCGCACGTCCTACCTGCATGCGCGCGACGCCCTGCTGCGCCTCGTGGAGCTTGGCGTGGTGCCGATCGTCAACGAGAACGATACCGTTACCGTCGATGAGATCAAGTTTGGTGACAACGACACACTGGCGGCGCTTGTGAGCTGCCTGGTTTCTGCCGATCTGTGCGTGACGCTCTCGGACATCGATGGTCTCTATACTGCCAATCCGCACGAGGACCCGACGGCCGAGTTTGTTCCTGTCGTGCATAAGATCGATGCCAAGATTATTGCCTCGGCGGGCGATTCTTCCACATCGGTGGGCACGGGCGGCATGATTACCAAGATTCGCGCGAGCCGTATCCTGATGACGGCGGGCATTCAGAGCGTGATTTGCTCGGGCGAGGAACCCGATGCGCTCGTGCGCCTCGCCCGCGGCGAGAGCGTGGGCACGCTGTTCGATCCGCCGGCGGAGCGTCTGGACATCGCACCCCGCAAGCTGTGGATCGCACTGGGCGACAAGGCGCACGGCTCGGTGACGGTCGATGATGGTGCCGCGAAGGCGCTGGTTAGCCGTGGCTCTTCCTTGCTTGCGGTGGGTATTCGCGAGGTCGATGGCCAGTTTGCCGAGGGCGATGTGCTCGATGTGTGCGATCCGAGCGGTATGGTCGTCGCCCGCGGTATCGCTGAGGCCGATTCGGACGTGCTGGAGCTTGCTGCCGGTCGCCGCCAGGACCAGATCGCCAGCAACCGCCTGCTCGCTAACCTGGCCGAGAAGCCGGCGATACACAGGGATAACTTGATCGTATTTGCATAAAGAAAGACAGCGCTGCGGATCGTTTCCCGCAGCGCTGTCTTTCTCGTGCCGGCACTTGGGGACGTTCCTTTTGTGCCGGCAGGTGGGGACACCCCTTTGCTAGAAGATCCGGCGCAGGTCTCCGCGGTTGAGGGCCTCGTCGAAGAGGTGCTTGAATACCACGCTGCCGTGCAGGCCGTCGTGCTCGAACTCGTTGGTCACCCAGGCATGCGAGTTGCCCACGCGGCTGAGCGTATCAAGCTGCAGGCCCGAATCCACGTACATGTCGTCGAAATACACCGCGGCCTGCAGGGGCACCTCGTTGCACGCCAGTCGCTGCGGGTCGTAGATCTTGTCCCAGCTGGTGTCTTCCATCAGCAGGTCCATGGCGGGCTTGAAGGGCTTGAGCTCGGGCATCTGCTCGAACATCCACGGGAACATGGCCTCGCCGGTAAACATGAGCGGGCGCGCGAGGGTGTCGAACTCGGCACGATGGGCCTTCTCCTCTGCTGCGGCCCAGCGAATGGGCATGGTGTCGCCGTCGGCGTAGATAAACTCCTGCAGTGTCCAGTACAGCGGGTTCGTGCGTGTGTTGGTGCGCTCGAAGGCGCGCATCAAAAAGCTGTCGGATACCGAGGAGCCGCAGCTCAGCGTACCGTCGCCAGTATCAAAAGCGTGATCGATAGTCCAATGCATGCGCTCAAAGCTCGGCTTCATGCCAAAGTCGCTGCCTATGAGCTGTAGGCGCTCGACCGTCATCGGCGAGCCGTCGGGCAGCACGGGCTTCTGAGCCTCGAGCGCATCGGCCAGGGCTGCCACGCGCTCGACGTCAGCGGGATAGCGGTCATAATACTGCTGCGTCTTGGCGGCCATGCGCGGGAAGGTGTGCGCGTAGACCTCGCTTGCGCTCGCCGGTACGTGGGGGATGCCGCCGCAGGTAAAGCTCGCCGCCACGCCCTCGGGGAAGAGCGACAGGTAGCTCAGCGTCAAAAAACCGCCGTAGCTTTGGCCGAGCGTGACCCACGGCTTGCCGCCAAAGCCCACTAGGCGCAGGTACTCAAAATCGCGCACGATGGAGCTGGCGAGGTGGCGCTTGAGGAAGTCCGCCTGCGAGCGTGCTGTATCGGCGCCGGCGGCCGTTGCGCGATCACCCAGTGCCTTGATCGTGCGTCCGTCCACGCAGCTACTGCGTCCGGTGCCGCGCTGGTCGGGAAGGACCACGCGGAAGTGCTTGACGGCCTCCTCGATCCAGCCGTCGCTTGTGGGCGACAGCGGACGTGGGCTCTCGCCGCCGGGGCCGCCCTGCAAAAACAGGAGCAGCGGCAGATCGTCGTTGATGCGGTCGGGCGCGCTAACCACGCGGTAGAAGAGCTTGATGCTCTCGGGCGCGCCGGCGATGGGTGCCGGCATGGCGCCGCGGCGCATGGTACTGCCGACGGCCAGGAGCATCGGCTCCAGGCCGCGCCAGTCAAGGGGGACGTCGATGCTGTGGTCCTCGACGTAAAGGCCGGGGACGTGGTACGAAGTGATGAGGGCCATGTGAGTCTTCCGTTCGTTGCGGTGTTTCGGGTTGACCAATTCTACCGCCGCGGGCGAGGCCATGCGCAAATCGGCTACCATGGTTGCAAACTTCTAGGAGAAAGGGCCGCCCATGTCGGTCGATATAGCCACGTATGTCCACGATCTTGCCGTTGCCGCCAAGGCAGCGTCGGCCTCGCTTGCCACGGCGAGCGATGAACAGCGCCAGGAGGCCGTGCGCGCCATGGCCGCAGCACTGCGCAACGGTGTCGACTCCATCGTCGCCGCTAACGAGCTCGATATGTCCGCCGCGCGCGATGCGGGTACCTCGGCTGGACTGCTCGATCGCCTGCTGCTGACGCCCGAGCGCGTCGAGGGCATGGCCGCCGGCCTGGAAAAGCTTGCCGAGCTGCCCGATCCCGTGGGCCGCGTGCTCGACCACCGCGTGCTTGCAAGCGGCGTGGACCTGACCCGTGTGAGTGTGCCGCTGGGCCTGGTCGCTATGGTCTACGAGGCGCGCCCCAACGTGACGGCCGACGCCGCAGGCATCTGCATCCGTACCGGCAACGCCTGCATTCTGCGCGGCGGCTCGCTGGCCTATCACTCGTGTGCCATGATCGCCGAGCTGCTGGCCGATGCGCTCGAGGCCAAGGGCTTCCCGCGCGAGGCTGTGTCGATGATTGAGTCCACCGACCGCGAGGCCACTGGCGAGCTCATGAAGCTCCGCGGCATTGTCGACGTACTCATTCCACGTGGCGGTGCAGGCCTGATCCAGCGCTGCGTGCGCGAGTCGCTTGTGCCGGTGATCGAGACGGGCACGGGCAACTGCCACATCTACGTGCATGAATCCGCCGACTTTGATAAGGCGCTCAACATTATCGTTAATGCCAAGACCCAGCGCGTAGGCGTGTGCAATGCCGCCGAGTCGCTGCTGGTCGACCGTGCTGTGGCCGATGCGTTTTTGCCTGCGGTCGTGACCGTGCTGCATGACCACGGCGTGCTCATTCACGGCGACGAGGCAACCTGCGCCGCATGCGCCGATGCCGGGCTTGCCGAGGGCGACAACTACGTCGCCGCGACTGAGGAGGACTGGGGTCGCGAGTACCTGGCTCTCGAGATGAGCGTGAAGGTCGTGGCGAGCGAGGACGAGGCCATCGCACACATCAACCGCTACGGCACGATGCACTCCGAGGCCATCGTTGCCGAGGACACGGATGCTTGCGAGCGCTTCCTGGATGCGGTCGATGCCTCGGCCGTGTACGCCAACGCCAGCACGCGCTTCACTGACGGCGGCGAGTTTGGCCTGGGCGCCGAGATCGGCATCTCGACCCAAAAACTCCACGCCCGTGGCCCCTTCGCCGCCGAGGCCCTCACCACCTACAAATACAAGCTCCGCGGCACCGGCCAGGTCCGCCCCTAAACCCCTCGTAAACGAAAACCACCACAAAGGTGCCTGTCCCCTTCGTGGTGGTTTTAGGTGGCGTGGGCGGTTAGGCCTGGAAGGTATCGCGGTCGGGGGCGAAGGACTGCATGGCCGCGATGGTGCGGTCAAAGAGCTCGGGGAGCTCCCAGCCGAGCATCTCGGCGCCCTGCGAAATCACGTCGCGCGAGCAGCCGGCGGCAAAGCGCTTGTCCTTGAACTTCTTCTTGAGCGACTTGGTCGTAAAGTCCATAACGCTCTTGCTCGGGCGCATGATGACTGCAGCGCCGATCAGGCCGGTGAGCTCATCGCAGGCAAACAGGATCTTTTCCATCTGCAGCTCGGGCTTGGGCAGCGAGGTGTTGAAGTCGGACGTGTGCGTCTGGATGGCGCGAATGAGCTCTGGAGACGCACCTTCGCCCTTAAGAATCTCGGCAGCATAGATGGTGTGGTTCATGGGGTCGTCCTCATGCTCCTCCCAATCCAGGTCGTGCAGCAGACCGACGATGCCCCAAAACTCCTCGTTCTCGGGGTCGAACTCGCGCGCAAAGTAGCGCATAGTGCCCTCGACTGTCTCGCCATGGGTGATATGGAACGGGTCCTTGTTGTGCTCGTTGAGCAGTTCGAACGCGCGGTCGCGGGTGATTCCGGCGGTAAGCGGCTCTGCCATAGGAGACTCCTTGTGCTCGTGGGTATCGATAAGAATGAATACTACTAGAACAAGAAAACCACCACAAAGGTGCCTGTCCCCTTTGTGGTGGTTTTGGCGCGGTTGGGTTAGTTGAGGGCGGCTTGGGCTAGGCGGGCTTCGGCGGCCTCCTCGGTGACGCCCAAGGCCACGGCGAACTCCTCGATGGAGCGGCGCTTGGCTTCCTTGAGTACGCGCATGTAGTAGGAGCTGGGCTTTTTATCAGCTTCCTCGGCCTGGCGAATGCGGTACATCATGGTCTTTGCCACGCGGACCGTCTCGGGCGCGCCCAGCTTGAGCTGCTGCTTAAAGTGCGTCTCCTCAAGTGAGCTGTTGCGCTCAGTAAAGGTGTCGCACTCCAGCTCGTCATAGTGGCTCAGCAGGTGCTCGGCATCTTGCTGAGAGATGGCGGCGTGCAAACGGTCGGCCTGCGCCACGGGGTACATGAGGATCGTCTGCGCATGTCCCTGCTTGGTCTCGAGCAGCAGCATGGGCTGCGGTGTGTCGTCCCTAAAACCGACGACGGTGCAGACTCCCTGACCCGGATGAATGACGTGTTGACCGATTGAGAACATGCTACCTCCAACTTATACGAATTTACGTATGTCTAGAATAACACGCTGACGTGCGCAAATCCTCACTTTATGCAGGAAAAGCACACAACTCTGATAGGTAAGAGTATTCGATAAAAGACGCAGCTCATTCATACCTTTATGCATTTTCAACGCGTGCATAATTTGCAGGCAGACTGGCATCTTTGAGTGACTCCATACAAGCTGTAGTCAATTTTGTGCATATGCAATATCTATTAGCTTTACCCTGCGACAGTAGCTACTGCTTGTGATAGAGTGCTACAAACTCTGGCTTTTGCCCTACGAGTGACCAAGAGCTCGGGGGCTTTAACACAAGGAGGACCTATGCCCGAGAAGATTGAAGAGCTGGTACGCGCTGCGCTTGCTGCGGCCCAGGAGGCCGGCGACCTTTCCGCATTTGAACTTGACGATTGCGCCATCGAGCGACCGGCTGACACTTCTCATGGCGAGTGGACCTCCACCATGGCTCTGAAGTCCGCCAAGCTGGCTCACTGTGCCCCGCGCAAGATCGCCGAGGCCATCGTTGCCCATATGCCCGAGGACCCCGCGATCGAGAAGGTCGAGATCGCAGGCCCCGGCTTCATCAACTTTTACCTCTCCGTTGCCGTCAAGAATGCCATCTTTGGCGAGGCTCGCGAGAAGGGCATGGACTTCGCTAAGTCCAACGTCGGTGGTGGCTTGAAGACCCAGGTCGAGTTCGTCTCCGCCAACCCCGTCGGCCCCATGCACATTGGCCACGGCCGCTGGGCCGCTCTGGGCGACTCGCTCTGCCGCGTCATGGACCACGCCGGTTACGACATCCAGCGTGAGTTCTACATCAACGACCACGGCTCTCAGATGAACACCTTCGGCAACTCCATCAGCACGCGCTATATGCAGCTTGCCGACATCATCGCCAAGCAGGGCGTTGATATCGACGAGGCTCACAAGCTGCTGATCGCCGACCGCGACGCCTTTGTTGCCGACGAGAACGACGAGCACCCCGAGACCCATCCGTATCAGGACAACTTTGCCGAGACTCTGGGCAAGGACTCCTACGGCGGCGACTACATCATCGACGAGGCTGCCGAGTTCTGGCGCACCGACGGCGACAAGTGGGTCAACGCCGATCCGCAGGAGCGCATGGAGAGCTTCCGCGAGCGCGGCTACGTGAAGATGGTCGACAACATGCGCGACCTTTGCCACGCCGTTAACTGCGACTTCGATCGTTGGTTCTCCGAGCGCTCCCTGTACGTGAAGGACACCGAGGGCGAGACCGCCGGCACCTCCGCCGTCGACCGCGCTTTTGAGAAGCTCGACAAGATGGGCTACCTCTACACCAAGGACGGCGCCCTGTGGTTCCGCTCCACCGACCTGGGCGATGACAAGGACCGCGTCCTGATCAAGTCCGACGGCGAGTACACCTACTTCGCCTCCGACGTTGCCTATCACTGGGATAAGTTCCAGCGCGTCGACCACGTCATCGACATCTGGGGCGCCGACCACCACGGCTACATCGAGCGCGTCCGCTGCGTCTGCGACGCTCTGGGTTACCCCGGCAAGTTTGAGGTTCTGCTGGGCCAGCTCGTCAACCTGCTGCGCAACGGCAAGCCCGTCCGTATGTCCAAGCGTAAGGGCACCATGGTGACCCTGCAGGAGCTCGTCGACGAGGTCGGCTCCGACGCTGCCCGTTACACGCTCATCTCCAAGAGCTCCAACCAGATGGTCGACTTCGATATCGAGGCCGTCAAGAAGCGCGACAACTCCAACCCGGTGTACTACGTGCAGTACGCTCACGCTCGCGTCTGCTCCATCCTGCGCCGTGCTGCTGACGTTACGCCCGAGCAGGCTGACGAGATGGGCATGAAGGCCGTCGCCGCCAAGGCCATCGGTGAGAACGTCGATTACTCGCTGCTGACCGACCCGACCGAGCTCGCCCTTTCGCGTAAGCTCAACGAGCTCACCGACCTCATCGCCAGCTGCGCTCGCGACCGCGCTCCGTTCCGTCTGACGCACTTTGCCGAGGAGCTCGCCGGCGACTTCCACAGCTTCTATGCTGCCTGTCAGGTGCTGCCGAGCGAGGGCCGTCCCGTCGACCCCGAGCTTTCGCGTGCCCGTCTGGCCGCTTGCGACGCCGTCCGCGTGACGCTCGCCCTGGTGCTCACCCTTGTTGGTGTCTCCGCTCCCGAGCAGATGTAATCATCGAGTCATTTGACCGTATAGACTTGGTTTAACTAAGCCTTGAAAGCCCGATCTCCCACGGAGGTCGGGCTTTTTTGCAAACGCCGACGTATTGACGAATTTGGAACTGCTGGAAATACGAAACTATGCCGGTTTACTACGATGAATTGAGATATTCCAACCACGCCGGCTTTTCGCTAAAAAGTGCAAGGCATCTATCTGCGGTTTTAGTTCAACAAGTTTCGGAGTGGTCGCGGTCGAGCGATTCATCGTAGTAAACCGCCATAGTTTTGGCGGAGGCAGTCAGATTTGTGGGTGTTAAACCAAAGAGTGTCCCTTTTGACTAGTCGTTTAAGAACGTCCCCAATGACTAAGTTGCAGGTGGCGGCGGTTGTGTTACACTAACGCTGCGTATATGACGCAAATATCTCGATACAGATCAATGATGTCCGTCGGTATTTGACGGAGCTAGACTGTTTAGCCGCCCTGAAGGTTTATGCAGGGAGCATGTGATCACAGGGCTTGAAAAGAAAGTTGAGCAAACACTGTGTCTGATCAACAGCAAGAAAACGAAATAACGACGACGCAAGCCGCTCCCGCTGCACCGGTTGCGTTGGACCAGGTCGCGGCGCCCGCGCAAGCCTCGGCTCCTGAGACGCCTAAGGCTGCTTCGACGCCTACGCCTTCAGCGGCTGAGAAGGCCGTGCCTGCAACTGGTGAGGAGGCTGCTCCGGCAAAGCCCAAGCGTACGCGCCGCACGGCCAAGTCTGCTGCTGACGGCGAGGAGGTCACCAAGCCCAAGCGCCGTACCACGCGCACGACGCGCGTCAAGCGCACCGTTGCAGCTGACTCCTCGGAGCCGATTTCCGATGAGGTCGCGCAGGCGCGTGCGTTGGCGCAGATTAGCGAGGCTCAGGTGGTGCGCGCCCGCCGTCGTGCTGCCGAGCGCGAGGCCGCGGCTCTGACCGAGCTTGCAGCTCCGTCTGCGCCCGAGACACCTGCCGCCGACCAGCCGACCGAGAAGCCGGCACCGCGCACACGCCGTCGCACGGCTGCTAAGGCCGAGCAGGTTGCCGATCAGGTAACCCTCGAGCTCACCGAGGCTTCGGTTCGTTCCGCGGCAGGGGAGGGCGCATCGCCTGCTGAGTCCGCTGCGCCTGTCGAGGCCAGCGAAGTTCCCGTTGTCGATCCGGCTTTGCGCCCGCACCGTCGCGGTCGCAAGCCCAAGGCCTTCGTCGAGGCAGAGAAGGCCGCAGCCGCAGCTGCAGCCGCTCGGGATGCTGCGGCGACCGCCGAGTCTGCAACCGCTGCCGATGCACCCGTCCAGGATGCTACGACTTCCGAGGCCGCTCCCGCCGATGTCGAGCCCGCCGACGTCCGTCCCGGTCGCAGCCATCGTACTGCTGCTAAGCGCACGTCCAAGGCCAAGGCTGCCAAGAAGGGTGCGTCCGAGGTTTCCGCCGAGACGACCGCCGATGCATCGACTGATGCCGCCGAGCCCCAAGACGTCGAACAGTCTGCGTCCGAGAAGCCCAAGCGCGGTCGCAAGAAGTCCGCTAAGGCCAAGGCCGTCGAGCAGCGGGCTGATGTCGAAGCGCAGGTCGATTCCGGCGCCGAGGCCAATGACGCCGCTGCGGCCAATGCCGACGCCGCCGCAACTGATGGTGCCGCGCCCGCCGAGGCCGAAGACGGCGCTCGCCCCAACCGTCGCCAGCACAAGCGTAACGACGAGCGCAACGACCGCAAGGACGAGCGCAACAACGACCGTCGCAACCGCCAGCGCGATCGCAAACAGCGCAACAAGGAGCGCAACGCCGCCCCCACCGAGCCCACGCTTTCGCGCGAGGAACTCGCGGCCATGAAGGTCGCCGAGCTGCGCGAGAAGGCCAAGGAGTTCGAGATCGAGACGACCGGCAAGAAGAAAGCCGAGCTCGTCGAGGAGATCTACGTCACCGCCGCGAAGGCCGAGGGCTTCCGCGACATCAAGGGCATCCTGCAGATTCGTCCGGACAGCTCCGGTATCATCCATGCCCACGGTTACATGAAGTCCAACGACGATGCCTTCGTCCCCGCCTACCTCATCCGCTCCGCGCGTCTGCGCACGGGCGACGTCATCGAGGGCTCGCTTCGTCCTTCGCGCGGCGGCGACAAGCGCGCCGGCCTCGCCAAAATCACGACCGTCAACGGTCTAGACCCCGAGCAGATTCGCAACCGCCCCAAGTTCGGTGACCTCACCCCGGTCTATCCCAACGAGCCGCTGCGCATGGAGCATGGCAAGGACTCCATTACCGGTCGCGCCATCGACATCGTGTCGCCGATCGGCAAGGGTCAGCGTGGCCTGATCGTGTCCCCGCCCAAGGCCGGCAAGACCACAATCCTCAAGAAGATCTGCCAGTCTATCTCGATTAACAACCCCGAGGTGCACCTCATCTGCCTGCTCGTCGACGAGCGCCCCGAAGAGGTTACCGATATGCAGCGTTCCATCAAGGGCGAGGTTGTGGCGTCGACCTTCGATATGCCCGCCGACAACCACACTCGTGTGGCAGAGCTCGTCATCGAGCGCGCAAAACGCATCGTGGAGCTGGGCGGCGATGTTGTGGTGGTGCTCGACTCCATCACGCGTCTTGCCCGCGCCTACAACTTGGCGGCGCCCGCCTCGGGTCGCATCCTTTCGGGCGGCGTCGATTCGGCGGCCCTGTATCCGCCCAAGCGCTTCCTGGGCGCAGCCCGTAATATCGAGAACGGTGGCTCGCTCACTATCCTGGCCTCTGCCCTCATCGACACCGGTTCCAAGATGGACGAGGTCATCTTTGAGGAGTTCAAGGGCACCGGCAACATGGAGCTTAAGCTCGACCGCGACCTGGCCGATCGCCGCATCTTCCCGGCTATCGACCCCGTTGCCTCCGGTACGCGTAACGAGGACCTGTTAGTCGACGAGCAGATGCGTCCGTTTGTCTTTGGCCTGCGTCGCATTCTTGCCGGCATGAACAACACCGAGCGCGCGGCCGCATCATTTATCAAGGGTCTAAAGGGCACCAACACCAACCAGGAGTTCCTGGTGCGTTCGGCCAAAAAGCACAGCGACTACGAGCAGACGTTCTAGGTTGTCATCCACACGCAGCGTTAATCATCAATGCGATAAAGGGTCGGGGCTTTGAGCCTCGGCCCTTTTCTATATCGCCGCTTCGCACTTATTTTTGACCATAAGACTGGCAAGCAGCAGGTTTCCCGTTTCAATCCGACATCGTCGCTTGCAATCGACAGGGCGGTTTCGCATAATAGCTTTTAAGCTTCGCGACGGAAAACGCAGATGAAACGAACCATATACCGTTGCTTTGGGGCATAGCCCCGCTTCATCTTCTCTCGCGCAGCCAACTGAATGATGCGATTTGGGTGCTGGAAGATGGGGAGAGCTCATGGCTTCTTCTGATGCAACACAACGAGCAGTCCTTGCCGGACTTTCGTGCGGGATCGGCCTTGCCGCTCCCGTGGTTATGTATGCCGCGACGCTGCCGTTTTCGTCGGTGAACGAGACAGTCGTGGCAGGTGCGGTTCCCTTCGCCGTGGGCGCGGTGGCGGGCGTGGGTATCTATGCCGCCTCGCTGGGTATCTCCGAGTACCGTGCGCAGCGTGAAGAGCGTCTGTTCCAGCCCGATGCCATGGGCGGTGCCGCCAATCTCAATCAGCATCAAAGCGAGTTCAAGACCGCCTCGATTCCAGCTCAGCAGCAGGATGTGACTCCTTACGCTGCGGCTTCTGCTTCTCAGGCTCAGGCGGAGCAGTCTACCTCGGCATTCCTTTCCGGCCTGACTGGTGCGTTCCAGCGCCGTCATGCCGATGATGGTGTTCCTACCATCGCTCGAGCCGCAGATGCTATGGACGAGGACGAGGCTTGGTCTATGATCGACAGCATGCTCGACGACGATTCGCCGGTGAGCTGCGACCCCGCACGCTCGCGCGACGTCTATCAAGTCGCCATCGACGAGCTCACCAACGGCGGGCAGACCGGCTCCTTCAATCGCGACGACGTCGCCGCCGCGGCACGCGCCGTGTCTGGCTCCCAGGCCGCCCCTGCGGGCAGCACGGCGGCTTTCGTGGCACTCGTCGCCAACGCGGCAGCCAATAACGCCTACAGCGCTACCTCGGCGGACGCGAACGCTTCTGCCGACAATTCGTACGTTGATGAAGCCATGGCCGCGGACGAGGAGGCCGTTGCCGCCCGACGTGCCGCCGAAAGCTCGCTTTGGGGCGCTCCTGCCCAGCAGCAGGCGGCTGAGGCTGCGCCGTACAATGCAAACCTCGCCAGCATGCCTATCATCTCCGGTGCCGCGGACATCGATCTCGATGACCTCGATGAGCCTGCAGCCATTACCGCATCGATTGATGCCCAAGATCGCATCGATACCGGCGACCTTCCGGATGCCTCGCTCGAGGTTGATGTCCCCATGGCCGATTACTCGGGCCACGAGGACATGTGGGCCGCCGCCACCGCGATTCTGGATGAGATTGACGAGCCTGCTCCTGTTGCAACCCCCGCTCCCGTCGCTGCCCCTCAGCCTGCTGCCCCCGCCTATGTCGGCCGTCACAGCGCTGTGTTCCCCGAGGATACCGCCCGTATCTCGCGCGAGAGCATCGAGCGGGCCGAGGCTATTGCCGCCGGCATTATGGAAAATCGTCGTCACGAGCGCGTCAATCAGATCCTCGAGGAAGAGATCGAGCGCCTGCAGTCCTCTACCGCCAAGCGTACGGGCCGTGCCTATCTGAGCGTTATCGAGGGCGGTACCGCCAGCTTCGCGCCGCTCCGCGCGGAGGCATAACTTCTGCATGGTTAAGATCAATCGAAAATGGGCGGTCGTGACCTGCCTGATGGCGCTCTTGATCTGGGGCAATTCGCTGGTTCCCGGCTCGGGGTCGGGCTCGCTGAGCCTAACGGTCATGGAGGCTATCCGCGGTTTCCTGCACGGCGTGGGACTTCCATATGAATGGGTGACCAACTTTGTTGTTCGCAAGTGCGCACATTTTTCCGAGTATATGGTGCTCGGCATCTTGGCAACGCACGCCTTTGATTTTGAGGGCCGGCGCACCTTTGACGTGCTGCTGCCCACGGCGGTGTTCCTGCTGCTGATTCCCTCGATCGACGAGACGATTCAGCTCTTTGTGCCGGGACGCGCCGGCATGATCACCGATGTGATGATCGACTGCTGTGGAGCGGCAACGGGCGTTGTGCTCCGATATCTACTACGATCGCTCATATGTGCCAAAAAGGCCGCCTAGGACGTATGTTTGGTCCTAGGCGGCCTTTTTTATTAGAGGGCTTATATGGGGCGTGGTGGCGTCGTTCCGTAGGTTGGATTTGCCGAGCGCGCCACGCCCTGTGGGTGCGTCTGCTACTGAAGCGCCTGTGCGCCCAGGGCCAGGCAGCCCATGATGCCCTGCTTGCCCTCGAGGCTGTTGTTGACGATGTAGGTATCGATGTCGTTGACCTCGGGCGTGACGATATAGCCGTTGAGCATTTCGGCGCACTTCTTGCGCGCGAGCGGCACGATGGGGGTGTGGTCGGCCACGCCGCCGCCGATGATGATCTTTTGCGGCGCGTAGCACAGCGTGTAGGTCATGAGTGCTTGTGCCAGATAGCCGGCGAGCAGGTCCATGGCCTCCGGATCATCGGCCACGTCTCCGGCGCTCTTGCCATCCCAGCGCTTTTTTACGCCGGGGCCGGCGATGAGGCCCTCGAGGCAGTTGTCGTGGAAGGGGCAGGCGCTGTGCTCGCCAATGGTGTCGCGCGGGTCGCGCGTGACCAGGATGTGGCCAGCCTCGGGATGCATCATGCCGTGCACGAGCTTACCGCCCGAGAGCACGCCGGCGCCTACGCCGGTGCCGATGGTCAGATACACAACGTCAGTGAGGCCCTGGGCGCAACCAAAGGTGACCTCGCCCAGGCAGGCGACGTTGACGTCGGTGTCGTAGCCGCAGGGGATATTGAGCTCGTTTTGGATAGTGCCCAGCAGGTCAAAGTAGCGCCATGCCGTTTTGGGCGTCTCCAGGATCTTGCCGTATTGGGGCGAGGCAGGGTTGACTGCGGTGGGGCCAAAGGCGCCGATGCCCAGCGCGGCGATGCCCTTGTCGGCAAACCACGCGTTGACGGCCTCGACGGTCTCCTGCGGGGTCGTGGTCGCGATCTGCTCACGCTCCAGGACCGTGCCGTCTGCATAGCCCGTGGCGCAGACCATCTTGGTGCCGCCGGCCTCGAGCGCTCCGATAAGCTGCTGCTCTGCCATAGTATTCCTCTCTCTGGGACGAGTTGCTCCGTGACTAAAGTATAGAGCTCTAAACCATTTAAGAAAGCGCTATAGAAAGAAGCCTCGCAACGCGGCGGGCGGTGCGAGGCTTCTTAGGTTGCTTTAGTTGCCGGGCCGTCCTTACCCGCGCGGCTTGATTTTATCACGTAGCGACTTGAGGTTCTCCAGCGCCGCGTTAAGCGTCTCGTCTCGCTTGGCAAAGTGGAAACGAATCAGATGGTTGACGGGCTCGCGGAAGAAGCTCGAGCCGGGCACGGCACCCACACCCACTTTAGACGCGAGGTCTTCACAGAACTCGAGGTCGCTGTCATAGCCAAACTCAGAGATGTCCATCATGACGTAGTAGGCGCCCTGCGGCACGTTATGCTCAAGACCGATGCTGTCGAGTCCCTGGCAGAACAGGTCGCGTTTGGCGGTATAGAGGTCGAGGACCTCATCGTAATAGCTGTCGTCGAAATTGAGGGCGGTGACGACGGCTTCCTGCAGGGGGGCGGCGGCGCCCACGGTGAGGAAGTCGTGGACCTTTTTGATGCGCTCGGTGATTTCGGCAGGGGCGATAGTGTAGCCCAGACGCCAGCCGGTGATGGAGTAGGTCTTGGACAGCGAGCTGCAGCTGATGGTGCGCTCAAACATGCCGGGCAGCGTGGCCATATAGACGTGCTCGTGGGGCGCGTAGACGATGTGCTCGTAGACCTCGTCGGTGATGCAGTAGGTGTCGTACTTTTTGCAGAGGTCGGCGATAAAGGTGAGCTCATCGCGGGTAAAGACCTTGCCGCAGGGGTTGGAAGGGTTGCACAGGACGATGGCCTTGGGATCGTTGTCGCGGAAGGCCGCCTCGAGTGTCTCGCGGTCAAAGTCGAATGTGGGAGGGTTGAGCGGCACGTAGATGGGCTCGGCACCCGAAAGGATCGTGTCGGCGCCGTAGTTCTCGTAGAACGGCGAGAAGATGACGACCTTGTCGCCGGGGTTCGTGACCGTCATCATGGCGGCCATCATGGCCTCGGTGGAGCCGCAGGTGACTACGATATTCTCGTTGGGGTTCACCGGCATGCCCATAAAGTGCTCCTGTTTGGCGGCGAGCGCCTCGCGCATGGCCTGGGAGCCCCAGGTGATGGAGTACTGGTGATAGAGCGGCTTGGGGTCGCTGGCGATGGCGCTGAGGCTATCGAGCAGCTGTGCCGGGGGATCGAAGTCAGGGAAGCCCTGCGACAGGTTGACGGCGCCATACTTATTGGAGATGCGCGTCATACGGCGGATGACGGAATCGGTAAACGTTGCCGTGCGGTTGGAGAGTTCTTTCATGCCGGTCCTTTCGAGCATTTGCAGTGGGGCAAGTTTACTCCTATGAAACCGGTGGGATTTGCTCGAAATGGTCTCGAAAAACTCTTTTCAAAATTCTTGAAAATTGGGGCTTGCATCGCGTGGCGTTCCTTGCAATAATAGTCGAGCGCGAAGCGCACAGGACACGGTGGGTGTAGCTCAGTTGGCTAGAGCGACGGGTTGTGGTCCCGTAGGTCGAGGGTTCGAGTCCCTTTACCCACCCCAGTTCTTGCTTCGTGTTGATATCGGGTCGTTAGCTCAGTTGGTAG
>NZ_JBCOTQ010000039.1:17943-21875 GCF_040920445.1 Collinsella aerofaciens
GGGTTCGACCCCCTGACGGCCCACCAAGGCATTGTAAAGCGACTGGCTTCGGCTGGTCGCTTTTTTGTTGACCTTGCATGGGGTCGAACCCGAAAGGGCGCGGAGCTGAGGAAACGCGTAAGCGTTTGCCAGCGCAGCGCGCAAGGCGCCTTGGCGCCGCAGCGGCCGCCTGCGCAGCAGGCTGACCCCCTGACGGCCCACCAAAGCATGTTAAAGCGACTGGCTCAGGCTGGTCGCTTTTTTGTTGACCTCGCATGGGGTCGAACCCGTCGGAGCGCGGAGCTGAGAAATCTGCACCGTGATTCCCTTAGGGAAAACACGGCTAAAGCCCCATAGGCGTGTTCTCCTTAGAGGAATTATGCTCACGGGGCTCGATGCATGTTGAGAAGTTGTGATCAAACTCAAAGTGAGAATCGATTTAGTCTGCTCGATAGTGCGAACCTAAGCTTGCAGTCCGCTTGCGCATGGCTTTGACCATCTCCATCGCAAGCTGAATCTGCGACTGTAGGCGGGCGAGGGCTGCGACTTCGCTGTCCTGGGCTTTCTGTGTGCTCAAGGTCGCTGCCTCCGTTTTCAAGCCTTCAAGCTCGTGTAGTGCCTCGGATAGGCCTGTTTCGGTCCTGTTGATCATGCAATAGGTGCTCATCGTGTGCCTAAGGCTGTGTGTCAGGCGTTCGGCATCTGCTGTAGCTATGCCATGTTTGGGGAGGTCGATATCCGTCTTCGGGGCCATCTCAGGTGCATTCTGCGCTGCAAGGGCTGCCGATACGCCTGCGATGCGCCCGAATACGATGCCGTTGGCGCTTGACAGGCCGCCAATGCGATCGGCGCCGTGCATACCGCCTGTTGCCTCGCCACAGGCGTAGAGGTCCTCAACGCCCGTGTACGCGGTCTTGTCGATCTTGATACCGCCGTTGGCGGCGTGAGCATACATCGCCACACGCATCTCGTCGCTCGGCGCGATGCCATGCTCGTCTTGCAGCCAGGTGGCAAAGGTCTGCACAAACTCTGGGACATCCTCGCGAGGGAAGTCGTAGTGGAGCGCCAGGCCTTCGGCACCCGCTTGATCGATGGCAAGATCAATTGCACGTGAATCCAGGCGCGAAGTGAAGGGACCATATCCAGAGCGCTGCTCGAGCAGGTCGTCCAGCTTGTCGTCGGCAATATCTGCCGGCTGGTCTACATGTACGTAGCGCCAGGTTTTCTCGTTGAAGACCAGGTTGCGCTTGGGCTCGATGAAGCCGGGCATCATCTGCATGAACTCTATATTAGTAAGCGATGCGCCGTGCGCGAGTGCGATGGCCTGCGAGGAGCTGAGCACATCAGCCGACGTAAGGCTGCGCTCGAACAGGCCGCCTGTGCCACCGGCTGCGATGATCGTGGCCTTGGCAGCAAAGGGCACGATTCGATTTTCGGTAAGGTCGTAGAGAACGGTCCCGGTTATTCTTCCGTTCGTGTCCTCAATAAGGTCAATAAGCTCATGGCGGGGGAGCAGGCGAATGCCGAGCGACTCAATCCGGGTCGTCAGAGCGTCCTCAAGGGGCTTGCGGGTGAGGCCGCGCCACATGCGCGTCTTGTGGTCAAAGCAGGGGATAAACTGCTTTTGCTGAGCGCTCTCAGCGTTTTGCGGACGCTTGAGCTCAACGCACAGGTCTTGCTCGAGCCATTCAATTGCCTGGGGAATGCCGTGGACAAACGTCTGGACAAGCTCGGGGTCGGCGACACCGCCGCCGACGGTCTGGATGGTGTCGATGAGGTCTTGTTCGTCGTCTTGGTTAACGGGTCCGATAAGCCCCAGGCCCCAGGTTCCGGGGAAGAAGCTCGATCCGCTCATAACCTTGCCGGCGCTTGCCACAGCGACGGTTGCGCCCGTGCGTGCCGCTTCGATGGCGGCGCAAAGGCCCGCAATGCCAGATCCAATTACCAGTACATCAGTCGATTCCATCGGATTCCTTTCTCGTCCGGCGCATTGTCGCATGGGTGATCGGCAATGGGGCCGCAAAGACTCGGCAAATCGGTAAAGGGCAAATATGGCAGGTGGGCGTCATAGGCGTTCTGACGCTCCGTCTCATCACATCTCGTATTTCGCCCCAACTGATATACCGGCATTAGCTACCCTGCGCCAGCGCAAACAAAAAGAGCCGCTACCTCGAAAGGTAGCGGCTCCAAAGCTCAACTATATGAGCATCGCGCGGGCGCGATTAGGCCTTGAGGGCCTCCTCGACGGCGACAGCGCAGGCGACGGTGGCACCGACCATGGGGTTGTTGCCCATGCCGATGAGACCCATCATGTCGACGTGCGCAGGCACGGAGGAAGAACCGGCGAACTGGGCGTCGGAGTGCATACGGCCCATGGTGTCGGTCATGCCGTAAGAGGCAGGGCCGGCGCCCATGTTGTCCGGGTGCAGGGTACGGCCAGTGCCGCCACCAGAAGCGACGGAGAAGTACTTCTTACCAGCCTCGAGGCGCTCCTTCTTGTAGGTGCCAGCGACGGGGTGCTGGAAGCGCGTGGGGTTGGTGGAGTTACCGGTGATCGAGATGTCGACGTTCTCGTGCCACATGATGGCAACGCCCTCGCGGACGTCGTCGGAGCCGTAGCAGTTAACGGCAGCGCGGGGACCATCGGAGTAGGGGATGGTCTCGACGACCTTGAGCTCGCCCGTGTAGTAGTCGAACTGGGTCTTCACGTAGGTGAAGCCGTTGATGCGGGCGATGATCTGGGCGGCGTCCTTGCCCAGACCGTTGAGGATAACGCGCAGCGGCTTCTTGCGAGCCTTGTTGGCGTTCAGAGCCAGGCCGATAGCGCCCTCAGCGGCAGCGAAGGACTCGTGGCCGGCCAGGAAGGCGAAGCACTCGGTATCGTCGGAGAGCAGCATAGCGCCCAGGTTGCCGTGGCCCAGACCGACCTTGCGGTCCTCGGCGACGGAGCCGGGAACGGTGAAGGCCTGGATGCCCTCGCCGATGATGGCGGCAGCCTCAGAAGCGGACTTGGCGCCACGCTTGACAGCGAGAGCGCAACCGAGGGTGTAGGCCCACTCGGCGTTCTGGAAGGCGATGGACTGGGTGTTGTTGACGATCTCACGCGGGTTGAAGCCCTTGTCGGTGCAGATCTGCAGAGCTTCCTCGAGGGAGGCGATGCCGTTGTCGGCGAGGCACTTGTTGATCTTGTCAGCGCGGCGCTCGTAACCTTCGAACGTAACAGTCATAGTTATTTCCCTCCCTTTCTACTCGTGAACCGGGAACACGCTGGCGACGGAGTGAGTCTCCTCGTCGGTGCGCGGGTCGATGTACTTGGCAGCGTTCTCCCACTGACCATAGTGGCCCATAGCGCCAGCGATGGCCTCCTCGGGGGTCTTGCCGGCCTTGACGGCGTCGGTGAACTTGCCGAGGTTCAGGAACTCGAATGCGATGATCTCGTTCTTGTCGTTGAGAGCCATGCGGGTGACGTAGCCCTGAGCGAGCTCGAGGTAACGAGCGCCCTTGGCCTTGGTGCCGAACATGGTGCCGACCTGAGAGCGAAGGCCCTTGCCGAGGTCGTCGAGGGAGGCGCCCACGGGCAGGCCGCCCTCGGAGAACGCGGTCTGGCTGCGGCCGTAAACGATCTGCAGGAAGATCTCGCGCATAGCAACGTTGATGGCGTCGCAGACGAGGTCGGTGTTGAGGGCCTCGAGGATGGTCTTGCCGGGAAGGATCTCGGAAGCCATGGCGGCAGAGTGGGTCATGCCCGAGCAGCCGATGGTCTCAACGAGGGCCTCCTCGATGATGCCGTCCTTGACGTTCAGCGTGAGCTTGCAGGCGCCCTGCTGAGGTGCGCACCAACCCACACCGTGCGTAAGACCGGAGATGTCGGAAATCTCCTTAGCCTGGACCCACTTGCCCTCCTCGGGGATGGGTGCGGGGCCGTGGTATGCACCCTTGGCAACGGGGCACAT
>NZ_JBCOTQ010000040.1:0-21814 GCF_040920445.1 Collinsella aerofaciens
GCCACGAGACCGACGGACGCGGCATACAACCACCGCTTCAAAGGGGCAAGCCGCGCACAAGATTGAGCCAGCACAACGAATACCGCCGCCGCAACGGGAATGGCCCATAGCAGCCCGACCGCCGGCGCCTGCTCCCTCAGCAGCGCATCAGCGGCCACGTTGAGCACCGAGGCGCAGCTCATGCACATGCCGGCACACAGGGCCATCGTCCTCGGCATCAGGGGCCGCGGAGGCATCACATGCTCGCGCTCGGTCGCACTCATACGCAGATGCAATCTTTGATTTTGGCAAGCTTCTTCTCGCCGATTCCCGACACACGCATCAGATCGTCAACCGAGGCAAAAGCACCGTTCTTTGTACGCTCATCGATAATCGACTGTGCCATGGAGGGACCGATGCCCGAGAGCGTCTGCAGCTCTGCCGCGCTTGCCGTATTGATGTTGACTAGGCCCGTTGCGCCACTCACGCCCAATGATGCGGAAGCCCCACCATCAACACCGGCTTCCGCAATGGACGCCTGCTGCTCCCCCACCGTTGGAACGTGAATCTTCTGCCCATCGACGACCTTGGATGCCCGATTGAGCCCCGTAACGTCTGCCTCGGGCGCCAGCCCGCCGGCGGCATCTATCGCCTGAGCCACCCGCGCGCCGTCCTTGACGCGATATACACCGGGCGACACAACAGCGCCATCAACATCGACATAGACTTCTGCCGCGGCAGACGCCTTAGACGAAGAGCCTTCGGATGTCTTTCCGCTCGAGGCATCGCCGGATCCCGGCTCCACCAACGAGTCTGAACCGTCAGTGCGCTCAAACGACACGCCGCCGGCACCGCCGCCAAGGTTCGCCATCGCCAAGCCGCTCGCCATCGCAATGACGACCAGTATCGCCACGACCACCGCCTTATGACCGAACAGCTTGTCCGCCAAGCGGTCCATCTTTTTGACCCGTTCGTGTTGTTCGCGCTGCGCCATAGCAAAACCTCCCAACACCATCGTGTCAGGAAAGGAACTCCGCAACAGCTACGCTCCAAAACCGGTTTTAGCGGTCAAACCAAAAACCGACCAAAACCTTGCACAAATCTGTCCATTTATTCAGGCACACGTCAGCAAATGAACACTTAGCCGCAAAATGCCCAGATAGCAAAAGACCGACGATGCAGGCGCATCGTCGGTCTATGCACAAATTTACTCGTGATCTTGGTAAATCTCACGCGGAGCAAGCTCCGAATGTTTGCATTTTAAGGTCTTGGGGGCCTTATACGTGTTGCTCTCGAAGTCGATGTACTCGGTCTGCTTGAGCAGGCGCTCGATCATCTCCTCGTGATCGAACAACTCCCAGGCCTCATGCACGGCATCGAGTTTAGCGTGCGTCTCGGGACGGCGCGGCATAAAGAGCGTGCAGCAGTCGGGAGCGGCCTCAGTCGAGATATCGAACGTACCGATCTCCTCGGCGCGCGCGATGATCTCCTGCTTGTCCGAACCGATGAGAGGGCGGAACACGGGGATCTTCACGGCCTCGTTGACGGCCATGATGTTCTCAAGCGTTTGGGAGGCAACCTGCCCAAGCGATTCGCCTGTAACGATGGCCTTGGCGCCCTCGATGTGTGCAATGCGCTCGGCAACCGAATACATAATGCGGCGATACATGATCACGCGCAGATTGCTGGGACAGGTGACCGAAATCTCACGCTGGCAGTCGCCAAACGGCACCACGTACAGGCGGCCGATCTGGACACCCGGCTCAAGCGCACGGATGATGTCCTGCACCAAATACTCGCTCGTATCGGGCGTCTGCGGACGACCAGAGAAATGTACCGGCACGCACACCGCGCCGCGACGCGCGAGCATCCAGGTCGCCACCGGAGAATCGATACCCGACGACAGCAGCGTCACGACCTTGCCGGCAGAACCCACCGGCAGACCGCCCACGCCGCGCTCGGAGCGCGCGTACACATAAACGCTACCCTGGACCACCAGTACGTGCACCATCGCATCGGGGTCGTGCATTTGGACCTTTTTATCGGGGAAGGCCTCGCACAACACCTCGCCCACCTGACGATTGATATCAATCGAGGTGAGCTCATAGTCGGTATTGGAGCGCTTGGCGTGCACCTTAAACGAATCGAAGGAACCAAACTCGCGCAGCGCCTTCACGGCGGCGGCACAGTACTCCTGAGGGTCGCGATTGGTGTGATACGCCAAAGACACGCGAGCAACACCGGGAACGGTGCGAATGACACGCGCCGCCTCGTCGGCCTGATGCTCGTTAAAGGTCACGAGGATATAACCGGAAATTCGAGACACGGCATTCACGGAAAAGGCGGCCAAGGCCGCCTTGATGTTATCCATGAGGATATGCTCAAAATGTGCGCGGTTCTTACCCTTCAGTCCAACCTCGTGATAGTGGACCAGGCAGACGCGAGCCGCCATTTAGGCTTCAGCAACCTTGTGGCCGAGCGCCTTCTCGTAACGGGCCTCGTCGTAAGAGATGTCGCCGTCGACAATCTCGTCCATAGCCATCGAGATGGTGTCGGCACCGGAAAGCCCGATGGTGATGTCATCGACATCCTGGACGGCAAGCACGCGGTTGTGCTGGCCACGCAGCATGCTATTGATGTCGCAGGCGCGCTTGGAGGCAAGCGAAGCGAGCAGGAAGCGGTTGTGATCGGTCTTCTCCAGAAGATCGTCAATGCAAGGCTTTACAACGGACACGGACCTCAGATCCTTTCATGCATATCGAGAACGCGAACGAGCTCATCGGTCGCGCGGTCGAGATCGTCATTTACCACGACTTCGTCGTAGCGGTCGGCAAGGGCAAGCTCATCGGCGGCGTTTGCCATACGCAGCTCAATCGTCTCGGGCGTCTCGGTACCGCGACCGACCAGACGCTCGCGGAGTACCTCAAGCGAAGGCGGCTTGATAAAGATCAGCACGGCCTCGGGGAAACGCTCCTTCACCTGCAGGGCACCCTGGACATCGATCTCCAAAATCAGAGATGCGCCAGAGGCGAGCTTGGATGTGACCTCGCTCACCAACGTGCCGTAGCAGTTACCGTGGACCTCGGCCCACTCAACAAACTCGCCGTTTGCCACGCGGCGGTCGAACTCCTCGCGCGTCAGAAAAAAGTAGTTGACGCCGTCGACCTCACCTTTGCGTGGTGCTCGCGTGGTAGCCGAAACCGTCAGGCCCAGGTTCGAGCGGCGCTCGCGCACACGAGTGACGAGCGTACCCTTGCCTGCGCCTGACGGTCCAGAAATCACAAAGAGCTTGGAATCCTGAGCGCTCACTTATTTGGTCAGCTGCTCGAGGAGCTGCTCGCGCTGACGGACGCCGAGGCCCTGGACGCGACGGGTAGCGGAGATACCGAGCTCCTCCATGATCTTGGCGGCCTTGGCCTTGCCATAACCAGGGAGAGACTCGATGAGGGTGGAAACCTTCATGCGGGAAGCGATGGGGTCATCGGAGTTGAGCACGGACTCGAGGGACTTCTCGCCCTTCTTGATCTGCTCGCGAAGCTCAGCGCGGGCGTGACGTGCGGCAGCAGCCTTCTCAAGAGCCTGCTTGCGCTGCTCATCGGTAAGCTGAGGGAGTGCCATTCGTACCTCCAAATAGTTGGGTTATATCTGATTCAATAATTGGCATTTTAGCACGTAGAACGTACAAAATGCCCAATCGCGGCTCCATAGGTTAGACGATACCCGCAAAAAGTGCAATATACTGCGCCCAAAGTTAAGCCCCTGACCTGCGATTCCACACAAAGGATGGGAAAGTTTACGCAGGCACAGGGGCTATTTTGTGCTAATGAAACCCAAAAGTGGTGACTTAGGGGAATCTTTTACGCGACGTTTTCGACCAGCTCAGCGACGATGGCGTCAAAGGCGGCAACCGGATCGTCGGCACCGGTGATGGGACGGCCCACCACAATGTGGCTTGCGCCACGCTCGATAGCCTGGGAAGGCGTCGCCACGCGGGACTGGTCACCAAGGGCGGCACCCACCGGACGCACACCCGGAGTCACAATCAGGGCATCAGGGCCCAGCAGCTCACGCATGTCGTGAGCCTCCATCGGCGAGCACACGATGCCATCGATGCCGTTGGCCTGAGCGAGCTTTGCCAGGCGGGCGGCCTCCTCGGCCACAGGCGACTCGACGCCGATCTCGCTCAAGGCATCCTGATTCATGCTCGTGAGCACGGTGATGGCGACGAGCTTGGCGCGGTCCTCGCGCGCCTCCTCGGCACCCTCGCGGCAGGCAGCGAGCATGGCGCCCGAACCCAAGCCGTGAACCGAGAGCAGGTCGGCACCGGCAAGCGAGGCCGAACGGGCGGCACCGCGAACCTGATGCGGAATATCATGGAACTTAAGGTCAAGGAAGACTTTAAAGCCCAGGTCCTTAAAGGTCTTGACGATCTCGGGGCCCTCAGCGTAATAGAGCGTCATGCCAACTTTGAGCCAGGCGGCATGGCCCGAAAGCTCGTGGGCGAGCTCGAGCGCACGCTCACGGCCGCAGTCGAGGGCGACGATAACGCGGTCGCGGGCATCGGTCTCTAGCATTCGAAAGCACCTACCAGCTCGTTGATGTCCTTTACGCCCTGGGACTCGGCCCAGGCCTCGAGCTCGTGCGCGATCTTGAGCGAAGCGCACGGATCGACGAAGTTGGCCATGCCGACCGACACGCAGGTGGCGCCGGCCAGGATAAACTCGGCCGCATCCTCGCCGGTCATGACGCCGCCGACACCGTTGATGGGGATATCGACGGCCTGGGCAACCTCCCAGACCATGCGCACGGCGATGTGGTGGCACAGCGGGCCCGAAAGGCCGCCCTTGGGCTTGGCCACGCGGGACTTGCGGGTATGGACATCGATGGCCATGCCCTGGATGGAGTTGATGACCGAAAGGCCGTCGGCGCCGGCAGCCTCGAGGGCCTTGGCGATCTCGGCGACATTGACCGGAGCCATCTTTACGAACAGCGGCTTATCGGTCACCTTACGGCAGGCAGCCATAACGGCAGAGGCGCCCTCGGGCGAGGAGCCCATGGCGGCACCGCCGGCGGCAATATTGGGGCAGCTGACGTTGATCTCGTAGCCGGCAGCCCAGGGGCACAGCTCGACATACATCTCGAGCGCGCGGACAAACTCCTCGACGGAGTGACCGGCGACCTGACAGATGACCTGACAACCGTCCTTGGAGAGCTGCTCGAGCCACGGACCGGACTCGCGGGCAAAAGCGGCCACGCCGGGGTTCTGAAGGCCCACGGAGTTAATCATACCGCCGGGAATCTCGGCCATGCGGGGCGCGGGGTTGCCGGGCCAGGGCTCGGCAGCGCAACCCTTGGTGGTGATGGCGCCCAGCTGGGAAACATCAAAGAAGTTCTGGAACTGCCAACCGTAGCCAAAGGTACCGGCTGCGGTGTTGATGGGGTTCTGCATCTTGACGCCGCCGAAATCGACGGCCATGTTCACGGTACCCACTAGAAGACCACCACCTTGGAAGCATCGAACACGGGGCCGCACATGCAGGCGCCCTTCATACCGTCGACCGTCTCTACATTGCAGGTGTTGCAGGCGCCAAAGCCACAGCTCATCATGCGCTCAAGCGACACCTCGCAGTACGCACCGGCCTCGGCGGCAGCGGCGGCGACTATCTTCATCATGACGGCGGGACCGCAGCTGGCCACATAGTCGTAGCCGCCCTCGCCGAGCAGCTCGGCTGCCGGGTCGGTGCAAAAACCGTGCGTGCCCAGCGTGCCATCATCGGTGCAAACGTTGACCGTGGCGCACAGCGCGCGGAACTCATCGACGCCCACGGCCTTGGAAGCAGTACCAAAGCCCAGGCACACGTCGACGGCCACACCCTGCTCGGCAAGCTTGCCGGCAAGGCACAGCACGGGCGGAACGCCGATGCCGCCGGCGACAAGCAGGGCCTTCCTGGTGCCCTCGGGTACCATCCAGCCACGGCCACCGGGGCCCAGCAGGTTAGAGGTGGAGCCAGGGCCCATCTGGGACAAACGACGGGTATCGTCGCCCACGACGGCGTACCACAGCTCGACGGTGCCGGCCTCGGCGTCGGCGCGGTAGTAGCTCAGGGGCACGCGAAGCAGCGAGGACGCATCGCCGGGTACGGCGATGTTCACAAACTGACCGGGCTTGAGCGCACTTGCAAGCTTGGGGGCCGAGATGACGAGCGAGAAGATGCCGTCGGCGATCTCCTGGTTCGAGACGACCTCGAAGTCGTGCATGCGTGCAGTGGAAGGTGTGGGCATAGACGCTCCAATCCCCCATGCGGTTGCATGGTCAAAACGAACAGAAAGCGCGGCACCGCAAGGGCACCGCGCACAAAAGCGATAAGGCTATGCTAGCAGATGCAGCCGTCGGCGAGCGTCTGCTTACCGCCGACAAACACATCGGTGGCACGACCGGTAAGCGTGCGGCCGGCAAAACCGGAGTTCTCGGCGCGCGACTCGTAACCGTCCTCGCCGACCGTCCAGGTGGCAGAGGGGTCGAACACGGTCAGGTCAGCAACGGAGCCCGCCTTGACCTGAACCTGGTCGAGGCCCAGGATCTCACGCGGCTTGATGGCCATGAGCTCGACCATACGGCCCATGCTCATCTTGCCCGTGTTGACCAGCTCGGTGAGCACGAGCGACAGCGAGGTCTCGAGACCGATCATGCCAAAGGGCGCAAGCTCGAACTCGCGGGCCTTCTCCCACGGGGTGTGGGGAGCGTGATCGGTGACGATAACGTCGACGGTGCCGTCGATGACGCCCTGACGGATGGCCTCGGCATCCTCCTCGGTACGCAGCGGCGGATTGACCTTGAGCGAGGTGTTGTAGGTCTCGTCCAGGTCGTTCTCGGTCAGGAACATGTGATGCGGGGTGGCCTCACAGGTAACCTGAACGCCAGCGGCCTTACCGGCACGCACGATCTCCAGGCCATGGGCGGTGGAGATGTGCTGAATGTGCAGCTTGGCACCAGTCAGCTTGGCGATCTCGATGTCGCGGGCGATCTGGAGCTCCTCGCCGGCAGCCGGCCAACCCTCGAGAGCCAGACGGGTCGAGACCTTGCCCTCGTTGATCTGGCCGTGGCCGACCAGATCCTCGTCCTGGCAGTGGCTCATAAAGACCTTGCCGAACATCTTGCCGTAGTCCATGCAGCGACGGAGCATGCCCGCACCCTGCACGCCGCGACCGTCGTCGGTGAAGGCGACGGCGCCGTGGGCGACCATATCGCCCATCTCGGACATGGCCTCGCCCTTAAGACCGCGGGTCATGGCACCCGACGGATAGACGCGGCAGTGACCGACCTCGGCAGCACGGGACTTGACGAACTCCACGACGGTGCCGTTATCGGTGACGGGATCGGTGTTGGGCATGGAGCACACACCGGTAAAGCCGCCCTTGGCAGCTGCGCGGGTACCGCTCTCGATATCCTCTTTGACCTCGTAGCCGGGCTCGCGAAGGTGAACGTGCATATCCACCAGGCCGGGGACGAGGTACTTGCCGGAAAGGTCGCGGACCTCGGCTCCCTCGACGGCGAGATTCTCGCCGACCTCGGCGATCTTGTCGCCGTCAATCAGGACGTCAACGACACCGTCAAGCTCGACGGACGGGTCGACGACGTGGGCATTCTTAAGAAGCAAGGCCATTATCGGCACCTCCAAGCAGCAGATACAGGATAGCCATACGCACGCAGATACCGGCGTAGACCTGCTCCAGGATGACGGAGCGTTGCGGGTGGTCGGCCATATAGGAGTCGAACTCGACGCCGCGGTTGATGGGGCCCGGGTGGCAGATGATTGCGTCGGGCTTCATGAGCTTCTCGCGGTCCTTGGTCAGACCGAAGAGCTTGTGGTACTCACGAATGGTCGGGAACGGGGCACCCTCGAGGCGCTCCTGCTGCACGCGCAGCATGTAGACAACGTCCAGCTCGGGCAGGACAGAATCGAGATCGCTCGTCACGTGGTCGCAGCCCAGAACCTCGGGCGCCGGCGGCAGCAGCGTGCCGGGGGCGACGGCGTAGGTCTCGCAGCCCATGATCTTAAGGGCGGGAATCAGCGAGCCGCAGACACGGGAGTGTGAGATATCGCCGACGACGGCGACCTTCAGACCGTGGAAGTCACCCTTATGCTCCCAGATGGTGTACAGGTCGAGAAGGGCCTGCGTGGGGTGGTTGTGCTTGCCGTCACCGGCGCAGATGACGCTCGCGGGCGAGTTCTGCGTGACGATGTAGGGAGCACCGGCGTGCTTATCGCGCACGACGATGCAGTCGATCTTATAGGCGTTGAGGGTCTCGACGGTGTCGACGAGGCTCTCGCCCTTGACCGTGGAGGTCGAGGAGCCGCCAAAGTTGAGGCTGTCGGCCGAAAGACGCTTCTCGGCGAGCTCGAAGGAGCTGCGGGTGCGCGTCGAGGGCTCGTTGAACATGTTGACGATGGTCTTGCCCTTGAGCGTGGGGACCTTCTTGATCGCACGCTCGTTGACCTCGGAGAACGCCTTGGCGGTCTCGAGGATGAGCTTGATGTCCTCTTCGGAGTACTCGGTAATGTCGATCAGGTGCTTATGGTTGAACGCCACGGTACTACTCACCTCCCAGCGGCGCAGAACCCACGTGGGAGCCCGGCGCGACGTCGTTGATCTCGACGGCGGTGTGGCCGTCGACTTCCTTCATATATAGATGCACGTTCTCCTCATGCGACGAGGGAACGTTCTTGCCGACAAAGTCCGGCGAGATGGGGAGCTCGCGGTGGCCGCGGTCAACGAGGACTGCCAACTCAATGCGGCTCGGACGGCCCAGGTCCATGACGGCGTCGAGAGCGGCGCGGATGGTACGGCCCGTATACAGGATGTCGTCCACCAGCACGACGCGCTTGCCGTCGACGCTAAAGGGAATGTTGGTGGCGTGGATCGCGGGAGCGAAATTGGTCGCATAGTCATCGCGGTAGAAGCTGATGTCGAGGCTGCCGAGCGGAACTTCGACGCCCTCGATCTCCTTGATCTCGTCGGCGAGCTTCTTAGCCAGAAGGTCGCCGCGCGTGACGATGCCGACCAGAGCGAGGTCTTCACAGCCCTCGTTGCGCTCGAGAATCTCGTGCGCGATGCGGGTCATCGCTCGATTGACGGCGGTCTCGTCCATGATGACCGCCTTGGGGGAAGTCGTGCCCATCGATCTCCTTCCTCACATGTCTTGACTGCTGACACAGTCAAAAAAATAGATGCCCGACCGCTTAAAGCGGACCAGACACCCACAGGAAGGGCTGCTCTTTGGCAGCTATGTAATTCCATGTGGGTATCTCGTACCCCTTTAATGGTCAAGGGATAGTGTAGCCAACCTCGAGCTTAATTGCGAGCATAAATACAGAGCAATCCGTAAACGGAGCCCAAAGCCCAATAAACCTATATATATTTGTGGGACGAGCTTGAAAACGCACGCACGAGCTGGCATAATCCCCTCTGCTGCACGCAAATCGGATCTACGTCCAGGGCCGTGGCGTGGGCACTATCGCCAAAAGAGGAATATCTCTGTGTAGATTGCGCACAGGGAGCGACTTCTGTGCTATAGTTCAGGCTTGTTTGTTAACGCGACATGTTCGTTTGTCGCCCAAGGAGGGTCAGTTATGTCCAAAGTTTGCGAAGTTTGCGGTAAGCACCCCGTTGCCGGTCGCTCCATCAGCCACTCTCACCGCGTCACCAACCGTAAGTTCCGCCCCAACATCCAGCGCGTCTACGTCGTCGTCGATGGTCACCGTCGCAAGATGAACGTTTGCTCCACCTGCCTCAAGTCCGGCAAGGTTGCGCGCTCCTAAATAAGGTCTTACCAACAAGTACCTCGGACTCTCCGGGTCAAAGACCTCGCGTTCACATAGAACTTACCAAAGGCGCCCCCCTACGGAGGGCGCCTTTTTGCACTCATTGGGGACAGACTTACATGAGTGTTTTCACGCATTGGGGACAGACTTAGATGAGTGCTTTCCAAAGCTCACAGTGCATCGACGAACTCACGGCGCTTCGATCGCCACCAGTACGTACCTCACGCCGCCTCGTTCCAGCCCGCGGTGGCCTTGGTTACGCTTGTGGCGCCGATGCCGGTGATACGGGCAATTTGCTTGACCGTGAGATGCGCCCGCCTGAGCCTCAGCAGACAGGCATCGCGATCGGGGCGTGGCAGGGCCTTGAGCATCGCAGGATCTATGCTCGGAAGCACTTCGCGCGCAATGGAAAGGACCTCCTCATCGTGGATCCGCCGGCGTGGAAGAACCTCCACTGACCAGATGCGCTCGGCAACTTCCTTGAGATGCTCGCAATAGCAACGGGAGCCTCCGACAATATCGAGCATAGGGGCCGCATCACAGATGTCAAAGGGATCATAGCCCAGCTCATATGCCTTGTAGCTTGACCAGCGGTACGCCTCGAGTGAGTCGAGCGCACCTTTCACGGGATTGAGATGGATATAGTCGAGCAGTTGCACCGCTTGCGTGTCCGACTCAACAGCGACCCGCGAATAGCGATTATCAAAGAGATGCCCCGTTCTCCCCGTTTTCCCATTGAAATACTTAGCATATGCCGTCAATGCGCACTGCATCGCCTTTGAAAGATTGTCGAACGGATCATCAACCATCAAATGAAAGTGGTTGTCCATAAGGCACCAAGCCAAAACCGCCACTTCATGGCGCGCAAACCTGTCCGAGATATCCGATAGGAAACGATAGCGGTCGGAGTCATCTTCAAAAATAATCTGTTTAGAGTTACCACGGTCAAAGACGTGGTAATAGCCGGTGAGCGAAACGGCACGGGCGCATCGGGGCATAATCTCTCCTTTCAAAAACTGAACAGGCAACACCTAAAAGGAGAGAAGGAACGCGAAATGCTGAGCCTGTGACCTATTTATATCCAATGAGCGGCAAAAATAGGTCAAGAACGGCAAAATGGCAAATCGATGTCTGTCCCCAATGAGTGAAAGCACTCATGTAAGTCTGTCCCCAATGAGCGGGGCGATGCGCAGGGCAGATAGATTTAGTTGAAACGGTTCATTTGATTGAAGCGTTTTAGTTTGTCTTTTACGGGAATCTGCCCGTTCACCGAATTATTTCTTGCTATCATGCATCTTGTAGGGTAAATCTCCGATCGCAAGGAGACACAAATGGTGAAAAAGTCACCGGAAAACACTACTCCCGCCATCGTGGACAACGTGGAGGCGCTTGAGGCCAAACTCAAATCTATGCGTGAGGCCCAGGCTAAATTCGCTGAGTACACTCAGGAGCAGGTAGACAAGATCTTCTACGAGGCTGCTATGGCCGCCAACAAGGCTCGTATTCCTTTGGCCAAGCTCGCCATCGAGGAGACCGGCCGTGGCGTTCTCGAGGACAAGGTCATCAAGAACCACTACGCCGCTGAGTACATCTACAACGCTTACAAGAACACCAAGACCTGCGGTGTCATCGAGCGCGACGACGCTTACGGCATCACCAAGGTCGCCGAGCCGATCGGTATCGTTGGCGCTGTCATCCCGACCACCAACCCGACCTCCACGGCCATCTTCAAGACGCTCATCTGCCTGAAGACCCGTAACGCCATCATCATCTCCCCGCACCCGGCAGCCGCCAAGTGCACCATCGCCGCCGCCAAGCTCGTTCTCGACGCAGCTGTCAAGGCCGGTGCTCCTGAGGGCATCATCGGCTGGGTCGACAAGCCGTCCATCGAGCTGACCAACATGGTCATGCGCGACGTCGACATCATTCTCGCAACCGGTGGCCCGGGCATGGTCAAGGCTGCTTACTCCTCCGGTAAGCCCGCACTCGGCGTCGGCGCCGGCAACACCCCGGTCATCATCGACGATACCGCGGACATCAAGCTCGCCGTCAACTCCATCATCCACTCCAAGACCTTCGACAACGGCATGATCTGCGCTTCCGAGCAGTCCGTGACCGTCATCGACACCATCTATGACCAGGTCAAGGCCGAGTTCCAGAAGCGCGGCTGCTACTTCGTCAAGCAGGGTGCCGAGATGGAGGCCCTGCGTGCCGCCATGTTCAAGAACGGCGCTCTCGATCACCGCATCCCCGGCATGGCTGCCGCCAAGATCGCCGAACTCGCCGGCATCGAGGTTCCCGCCAAGACCAAGATCCTGATCGCCGAGGTCACCTCCACCGATCCCGAGAAGGAAGAGTTCTCCCACGAGAAGCTCTCCCCGGTCCTCGCTATGTATCACGCCAGTGACTTCCAGGAGGCCGTTGACAAGGCAGAGCACCTCGTCCTCGCAGGTGGCCCGGGCCACACCGCCTCTCTCTACGTGCACCCGGCACAGAGCGAGAAGATCGCTAAGTTCCAGCACGTCATGAAGGCCTGCCGCATCGTCATCAACACCCCGTCCTCGCACGGCGGCATCGGTGACCTCTACAACTTCGGCATGAAGCCGTCTCTAACCCTGGGCTGCGGCTCCTGGGGTGGCAACTCCGTCTCCGAGAACGTTGGGGTGAAGCACTTGATCAACGTCAAGACCGTGGCAGAGCGCCGCGAGAACATGCTGTGGTTCCGCGCACCCGAGAAGGTCTACTTCAAGAAGGGCTGCACGCCCGTCGCACTCGACGAGCTCGGCACCGTAATGGGCAAGAAGCGCGCCTTCATCGTTACCGACCAGTTCCTCTTCAAGAATGGCAACACGCGTGCCATCGAGGCCAAGCTCGATGAGATGGGCATCGCTCACGACTGCTTCTACGACGTTGAGCCCGATCCCTCCCTGCAGTGCGCACGTCGCGGCGCCAAGCAGATGACGCTCTTCGAGCCGGATGTCATCATCGCCGTTGGCGGCGGTTCCGCAATGGACGCCGGCAAGATTATGTGGATGATGTACGAGCACCCCGAGGCGAACTTCGAGGACATGGCCATGGACTTCATGGACATCCGCAAGCGTATCTTCACCTTCCCCGAGATGGGCAAGAAGGCTTACTTCGTCGCCGTCCCGACCTCTTCGGGCACTGGCTCCGAGTGCACGCCGTTCGCCATCATCACCGACAAGGAGACCGGCATCAAGTGGCCGCTCGCCGACTACGCGCTGCTCCCCAACATGGCAATCGTCGACGCTGACAACTGCATGACCGCCCCGAAGGGCCTCACCGCAGCTTCCGGTATTGACGTCATGACCCACGCCATCGAGTCCTACGTCTCCATCATGGCTTCCGATTACACCAAGGGCCTCTCCGAGCGCGCCGCAAAGCTCGTCTTCGAGAACCTCCCGAGCTCCTTCACCAACGGTGCCAAGGATCCGCACGCTCGCGAGGAGATGCACAACGCATCCTGCATGGCCGGTATGGCATTCGGTAACGCCTTCCTGGGCCTCAACCACTCCATGGCCCACAAGCTCGGCGCTTTCCACCATCTGCCCCACGGCCTCGCAAACGCAGTCATCCTGACCCGCGTCATGCGTTACAACGCCGCCGAGGCTCCTGTCAAGATGGGAACCTTCTCTCAGTATCCTTACCCCAACGCGCTGCACAACTACGCCGAGATGGCTCGTTACTGCGGCATCGACGGCAAGGACGACCGTGAGGTCTTCGAGAACTTCATCACCAAGCTCACCGAGCTCTGCGACTTCATCGGTGTCAAGCACACCATCGCTGAGTACGGCGTTGACGAGAAGTACTTCCTCGACACCCTCGACGAGATGACCGAGCAGGCATTCAACGACCAGTGCACCGGCGCTAACCCCCGTTACCCGCTGATGAGCGAGATCAAGGAGCTCTACCTTGACGCCTACTACGGCCGCGAGCCTCAGGACTACGCCGTCTGCTAGTTTTAGCACGGTTTTTAACGGCGGGGGTGCACGGGTGTTTCACACACCCCCGCCGTCGCTTCTATCGCATCGTTGAAAGGATGCAACCATGCTGCTACCCGATTCCAAGACCGAGCTCGTCCGCCGTGGCAACAAGGTCGTTTACGACCTGGGCGACAAGATCGTCAAGGTCTTTAACGAGACCAAGCCCGTCTCCGACGTGTTCAACGAGGCTTTGAATCTTGCCCGCATCAATGAGTGCGGCATCCGCAGCCCCAAGGCTCTCGAGGTTTCCCAGCTCGAGAACGCCAACGGCTGGGCGCTCGTGACCGAGAAGGTTCCGGGCACTACCCTTGCCGAGAAGATGACTGCCGAGCCCCAGCGCTTTGGTGAGTACCTCGAGATGTTCGTCGACCTCCAGATCGAGATCCACGGCTACACCTCCCCGCTGCTTAACCGTCAGCGCGACAAGTTCGCCCGTATGATCGACAGCCTTGATCAGCTCAATGCCACCACGCGCTACAACCTTCAGGAGCGTCTGGACGGCATGACCAAGGAGTTCAAGGTCTGCCACGGCGACTTCAACCCCTCCAACGTCATCGTCGGCGACGACGGCCAGCTCTATGTGTGCGACTGGGCACACGCTACCCAGGGCTCCCCTGCTGCCGACGTTGCCACCACCTACCTGCTCTTTGCCCTCAACAGCAAGGACCAGGCCGAGGCCTACCTGGAGCTCTACTGCGACCGCGCCGACATGCCCATGCAGGTCGTGCGTCAGTGGACGAGCATCGTCGCCGCTTCCGAGCTCGCTCGTAAGCGCAACGTGAACGATGAGTTCCTGAAGAACTGGATCGACGTCGTCGATTATCAGTAATATCTGAGCGATTTATTTCGCATCGGAGGCACAAAGAAAACCCCGCAGCTCATATGGGCTGTGGGGTTTTTCTTTTAGATATCGAGGATGCCACAAGATATAAGGACGGCCCCGCATCTCCCCGATCTGGAGAAATGCGGGGCCGTCCCGTATATCGAACTACAAGCGAAATCGTCGATTAACGGCGTGCTGCCTTCACAAGCTCGGCGACCTTGGCGACGACCTCGTCGATCGCCACATCCTCGCGCTCACCCGTGGCACGGTCCTTGAGCTCAACGGTGCCATTCTTAAGGCCACGCTTACCCAGAACGACCTGATACGGGAAGCCCATAAGGTCGTTGTCGGCAAACTTAAAGCCGGGACGCTCGTCGCGGTCGTCGACGACAACCTCGATACCCTCGGCGCACAGGCCATCAACGATCTGCTCGCAGACGGTAGCGCACTCCTCCTTCTTGGGATCGAGCGGAATCACCGCGACCTCGAACGGGGCAACGGAGACCGGCCAGACGATGCCATGCTCGTCGTTGTGCTGCTCCACGACGGCAGCGAGCGAGCGGGACACACCAACGCCGTAGCAGCCCATGATGAGCGGCTTCTCCTTGCCGTCCTCGTCCATAAAGGTGGCACCCATGGCCTCGGAATACTTGGTGCCCAGCTGGAAGACCTGAGAGACCTCGATGCCGCGGGCAGCGGAGAGCGGCTTGCCGCAGTGCGGGCAGGGGTCGCCGGCGACAACGGTGACCAGATCGGCCCACTCATCGACGGTAAAGTCGCGCTCGGGGCAGGCACCGGTAAAGTGATAGTCGACCTCGTTGGCGCCACAGGCCCACTGTTTGGACTCGCGCAGGCTCTCGTCGCAGACCAGACGAATGCCATCGGGCAGGTTAACCGGTCCGATAAAGCCTTTGTGCAGACCGTTCGCCTGAAGCTCCTCGTCGGTCATCATGCGATAGCCCTTGCCAAAGACGTGCTCGGCCTTGCAGTCATTGAGCTCATGATCACCCGGGACAATGGCCACGACGGGCTTGCCCTCGGCGTCGATGAGTGCCAGCGACTTGCGCGTGCCGTTCTCGGGGAACCCAAAGAACTTTGCAACGGCCTCGATGGTGCCCATGCCCGGAGTCTCGACCTTGGTAAGCGTACCGTCGCCAGGACCCTCGGTCACAACGACCTTGGTGCTTGCGGCCTCATCGTCGGCAGCAAAGCCGCAATCGTCGCAGTAGACGAGCGAAGCCTCGCCGGCGTCGGCCAAAGCCATGTACTCGACGGAGGTATCGCCACCGATCTCACCGGAGTCGGCAACAACGGGCAGGGCCTTGATATAGCAGCGCTCGCAAATGTTGGCATAGGCCTGCTTCATCTTGTCATACTCCTCCTGCAGGCTCTCCTGCGTGGCGGAGAAGCTGTAGGCGTCCTTCATGATGAACTCGCGACCGCGCATCAGGCCAAAGCGGGGGCGGAACTCGTCGCGGAACTTGTCCTGAATGTGGTACAGGTTGACGGGCAGCTGCTTGTAGGAGCGCAGCTCGTTGCGCACCAGGGCCGTGACGGTCTCCTCGTGCGTGGGGCCCAGGACGAACTCGCGACCATGACGGTCGTCAAAGCGCACAAGCTCCTTGCCATAGGCGTCGATGCGCCCGGACTCGCGCCACAACTCGGCGTCGACCATGATAGGCATCATAAGCTCCTGGGCGCCGGCAGCGTCCATCTCGTCGCGCACGATATTCTCGATCTTACGGATCGAGCGCCAAGCAAGCGGCAGGTAGGAATACAGGCCGGCGGCCTCCTTGCGGATCATGCCGGCACGGAGCAGCAGGCGGTGACTGGCGAGCTCAGCGTCCGCCGGATCCTCTTTAAGCGTCGGCGCATAGAGCTTAGACATGTACATTGCTCGGGTCATTTATTTCTCCTCAATAAGTTTGTCGACCTCGGCCATCAGCGCGTCGACAATTTGGTCCTCAGCTACTTTACCAATGATCTGGCCATGCGAAAAGAGCAAGGCCTGACCACGTCCGCAAGCAACGCCCAGGTCGGCATCAGAAGCCTCGCCGGGGCCATTAACGGCACATCCCATGACGGCAATCGAAAGCGGCGCGGCATAGTTCTTAAGCCGCTCGGTGACCTCCTCGGCGATGGGAATCAGGTTAACCTGGCAGCGGGCGCACGTGGGGCACGAGACAATCTCGGGACCACGGCGACGCAGGCCCAGCGACTGCAAAATCCCCCAGGCGACCGGCGGCTCCTCAACCGGATCAGCTGTGAGCGACACACGCATGGTGTCGCCAATGCCTTCGGAAAGCAAGATACCCAAGCCTACAGAGCTCTTGATGGTGCCCTGGAGCTTGGTCCCCGCCTCCGTCACGCCCAGGTGAAGCGGAACGTGTGGAATCTCACGCGACAGGGCTCGATAGGTATCGAGCGTCGTTTGCACGCTATGGGCCTTGGCCGAAAGCACAATGTTCTTAAAGCCGCGGTCCTCAAAGTGCTTGACGAAACGCTCGCTCGACATCACGAGCTTTTCGGGCTGCGTGAGGTCGTCGCGCTCGGCGATATCCTGCTCGAGCGAACCGGCATTGACGCCGATACGAATCGCGCACCCAGCGGCGCCCGCGGCATCGATCACGGCATCGACCTTAGCCCAATCGCCGATATTGCCGGGATTGATGCGAAGCTTGGCGGCACCAGCCTCGACGGCGCCGATGGCGAGCTTATGGTTAAAGTGAATATCGGCGACGATCGGCACCGGAGACTCGGCACAGATGATGCGGAAACCCTCAAGCGCGGCCTCGGTGGGCACGCTCACACGCACGATATCGCAGCCAGCCTGCGCCAACGCGCACACTTGCGCAAGCGTTGCCTGGGCGTCAGCGGTATCGGTGCAGGTCATGGATTGGACCACCACCGGCGCGCCGCCACCGATCTGCACACCGCCCACATGCACGGGGCGCGTCAACTCGCGAGGCAAAGGATGGGATAAAGACAATCCAAACACTCCCCTACAGGATAAATCGAAGGACGTCGGAACGAAGCATATAGACAAACAGCAGCGCAAAGAGCGCGATGCCCACATAGCTCACAATCGTCTGGACCTTGAGCGGAAGCTCGCGGCCAGCAATCTTTTGAATGATCTCGATGACCAGCTTGCCGCCATCGAGTGGTGGGATGGGCAGCAGGTTCATAAAGCCAAGCGAAAACGAAATGAGGGCGGCAAACGAAAGGAACGTGGCAGGGCCGGCAGCAGCAGCCTGTGAGGACATAACGCTAATGCCCACGATTGAAGAAGACTGATCGAGAATCTCCATCGTATGCTGCGGCTGGAGCAGGCGCATCACGCCCTCCGCTGTCTGCACGACATAGGAGAACGAAAGGCGAGCCGACGTGATGGGGTCTAAACGGACCACCTGCGTAGAGGCATACACACCTAGGCGCTCGTCCTCTTTGAGCGCAACCGAGGTCGAATGCTGCTTGCCGTCGCGCTCATACTCAATGGCGATATCGTCCTTACCGGCGGCCTTGCCGATGGCATCGTAAACGTCCATCCAGGTAGAGCACGATACTCCGTCAACCGAAAGGATCGCATCGCCGCCCTCGATACCCGCCTTGGCGGCAATAGACCCCTCGTCAACCTGACCGATCACGTTGGTATCCATCGGCACGGTGACACCCGCAATAGAGTAGATGCTCATAAGCAGCAAAAAGCCCGTCAGGATATTGACGAGAATGCCCGCGAGCAGCATAAAGGCGCGCTTGAGAAAACCCTGGCCCAGATAGGTATGCGAACGCTCTCGCGCAAGGAACTCGGCTTCGCCGCACGGCAGCTCCCACACATCGCCCTCGGTAGTCGCATGCTCTCGATCGAAACGGCGGCCGTCAAAGGTGGTGTAACCCGCCGCATCTCGTGGCAGCGTCTGATACTTGGTGGGATAGTAGCTCGGCGAGGGCTTCTCCCCTTTCTCATACCAAGGCGCGATAGAGCCCCAACCCAAGAGCAAGGCGCATGCCTCGAGCACAACCTCCTCGGATAGCTCGAGCTCGGCGGCAAGGTCGGCCACGGTCACGCGACCATGACGATAGATAGCCGCGAGCACGCGATCGGCGCACGAGACGTCGGTCGGATCCATACCGCAGATGGCAGCGTAGCCACCCAGCAGCAGCGGGGTCACGCCAAACTTGGTTCCAATGCGACGTGACGTGTAATGGATGTCAAAGCGACACGGCAGGCCCAAAAAGAACTCGGTCACACGGACGCCGCAGGCACGCGCCGCCAAAAAGTGGCCGCCCTCGTGCAAAAACACAAGGACGGAAAGCATCAGCAGGCCCCAAAAGACCGATGAGAGAACGCTCAGAACAGTATCCATAAAACGAAAAAGCAATCCTTATGGGTTAGGAACGGGTTGCGGCGAGCACCTGCGCAGCCTTTTCACGCGCCCATGCATCGATGTCGCGAAGCTGCTCAAACGAATCGACCGCCTGCATATCGTGGGAATCCATGCAGGATTCCACAATGCAATCGATATCGGTAAAGCTGCAGCCATCGTGCAGGAAGGCATCGACGGCGACCTCGTTGGCGGCATTGAGCACGCACGGCATGGTGCCACCCGTCTTGCCGGCACGTTCGGCCAGTGCCAGACAGCGGAAGGTATCCATGTCGGCAGCATCAAACGTGAGCTGCCCCAGCTCGCGGAAATCGATACGAGGCGCCGGGGTATCCCAACGCTCGGGATACGAGAACGCGAACTGGATGGGAATACGCATGTCGGAAGCACCGAGATGCGCCATCACGGAGCCGTCGGCGAACTCGACCATAGAGTGAATCTTGGACTGACGCTGCACGACCACGTTAATGAAATCGAGGTCGCAGTTAAACAGATGCATGGCCTCAATGCGCTCCAGGCCCTTGTTCATGAGGGTGGCGGAGTCGATGGTGATCTTGGCACCCATGGCCCACGTGGGATGTGCGAGGGCATCGGCACGCGTCACGCGGTCGAGCTCGTCGCGGGTGCGGCCAAAGAACGGACCGCCCGAGCAGGTGAGCCAAATACAATGAGCCTCGCGTGGGTTCTCCCCCAGATAGCACTGGTAGATGGCGGAGTGCTCAGAGTCGACTGGAATAAGCTGGCCCGGTTGCGCCAACGGCATAAGCAAGTCGCCGCCGACGACGAGGGACTCCTTGTTGGCAAGGGCAAGACGCTTATTCGAGGTCAAGGCCGCATGGCTCGCCTCGAGACCGGCGGCGCCCACAATAGCGACGAGCACGCAGTCGACATCGTCGCGACGCGCGAGCTCGCAAACCGCCTGCGCGCCAACGCCGAGCTTCGTTCCCTCGGGCAACTCCTGCAGCACGGCGTCATCGCCATGAGCGACATCGGCCACGGCAACCGCCGGAACCGAGAACTCGCGGGCAGCGGCAACGAGCTCGGAGGTACTGGAGTTAACGGACAGCGCCGTCACCTGCAGGCGATCGGCATGCTGGCGGCACACATCGAGCGCCTGGGTGCCGATAGAGCCCGTACAACCCAGGATGGCAACACGGAGGCGTCCATCGGGGCCATACGTCGTCTGGAAGGACATTACAGCACGCCTCCGATCATCAAAAGCAGCTGCGCGGTAATGCAGCCAAAGATAAGCGAATCGCTACGATCGAGCATGCCGCCGTGGCCCGGGATAAGGTTACCGGAATCCTTAACGCCCACACCGCGCTTGATGCGCGACTCGATGAGGTCTCCGATAACGCCCAGGACGGACACGACCACGCCGCACAGCAGCGCATAGGGCAGGCTGAGCTTGTAGAAGTGCGTCGCCCACAGGATAAGCCAAATCAAAACCGAGCCCAGGATGCCGCCGACAAACCCCTCCCAGCTCTTTTTGGGAGAGATCTTGGGAACCATCTTGTGCTTGCCGATACGGCTACCCACGATGTAGGCAAACGAATCGGAGACCCAAAGGGACGCGCAAACGCCCACCGAAAGCAGGGCGCCGGCAAAACCGGGCACGGCATCGCGCAGCAGCACGATAGCCGACAGCATAAAGCCAGTGTAGATGGGACCCATGAGCGTCACGGCCACATCAGAGATGCGGGTACGCGGCGACCAAACATACCAAATGCCCACAGCGAGCATCAGGGCAAAAAGCAGGGCATTCAGCAACATCGAATCGCCCAACGCCGACAGCGGAAAGAGTACGGCGGCAGCGATACCCATGCGCTCGTTAGCCATCTTGCCATCGAGCCTCGTCATACGGAAAAACTCATAGCAGCACAGACCACTCATGACAGAAACAAAGATGGCCGTGGGCACGATACCCAAAACCAGGCAAAGGATAAAGACAACGGCGTAAACGATACCGGCGGCGGCACGGGTAATAAAGCCCGCCAGCCACGAACCGGTGCCGCTCTTCGCTGTAGGCGCTCCCGCAGCGGTAGCTTTGCGCGCAGGCGTCTTGGGAGCAGATGCCTTGGGACGATCGGACACGATTAAGCCTCCTCGGTCTTGCTCAGTCCACCAAACCTACGGTCACGGCCCTGATAGGCCAAAATGGCGTCGACAAGGCCCCAGCGATCAAAGTCGGGCCAATAGTTATCGGTGACGTAGAACTCGGAATAAGCCACCTGCCACAGCAGATAGTTCGAAAGGCGCAGCTCACCAGAGGTGCGAATCACAAGCTCAGGATCGGGAAGACCGGCGGTATAGAGGTGGGAAGCCACCATGTCGTCATCAATTGCGCCAGGATCGATCTTACCGGCGGCAGCGTCGAGTGCGATCTGACGGACAGCGCGGGTAATCTCGGAACGCGCGCCGTAGTTGACGGCAAGCGCCAGCGTCATACCGGTGTGATCGGCGCACTCGGCAAGACCGCGTTCAAAAACGTCGCGGGTCTTCTTGGGCAGCGCGGAAATGTCACCCAAAAAGACAACGCGCACGTTTTCGCGCTTCAGAAGCGGCAACTCGTCGATGAACGTCTTGGCAAACAAGTGCATCAAGACGTTGACCTCATGCTGCGGGCGGTTCCAGTTTTCGGTAGAAAACGCATAGGCAGAAAGCACGTCGACGCCCAGGCGCACGCAGGCGGTAATGATCTCGCGCAGCGAGACGATACCCGCCTTGTGGCCCTCAGTGCGTGCAAGACCGCGCGACGTGGCCCAACGACCGTTGCCGTCCATGATGCACGAGATATGGTGC
>NZ_JBCOTQ010000041.1:0-21332 GCF_040920445.1 Collinsella aerofaciens
GGCCTGCACACCCATGTTGCCCAGCGCGGCGTCTTTATCCGCCACGCGCACGGCAACCTGCGCCTGCGGCAGCAGCTTGCACGGAGCCGTGAGCTGCGAGAGCGTCTCGCGCTCAGCACGAATCACTTCCATCACGCGCAGCGAAGTCATAATGCCGTCGCCCGTGCGCTCGATATCGCCAAAGATCGTATGGCCCGTCTGCTCGCCGCCCAAGCTGTAACCGCCCTCGCGCATCTTGGCATACACGTGACGGTCGCCCACGCCGCTGGTCACGGCGCTCAGACCGGCAAGCTCCAACGACTTGATCAGGCCAAAGTTGCTGGCGATCGTCGGCACCACGGTACCGCCCGAAAGGCGACCGTGTTTGTTCAGATACACGCCGCACACGTACAGGATCTGGTCGCCGTCTACCACGCGACCGCGCTCATCCACGGCCAGGCAGCGGTCGGCATCGCCATCGTAGGCAAAACCCACGTCCAGACCCTGCTCCACCACATGGCGCTGCAGGCGCTCCATATGCGTGGAGCCGCAATCGACGTTGATGTTAAAACCATCGGGCGCGGCATTGATCACGCGCACGTCGGCACCGAGCGCGTCAAACACCGGCTTGGCCACCGAGGAAGCCGAGCCGTTGGCGCAGTCGATACCGATCTTGACGCCCTGCAGCGAAAAGTTCGCACTTGCAATGAGCGAAGCAATGTAGCGGTTGCGGCCCTGCATGTAGTCCACCGTGGCACCGATGTGGTTGCCCGTGGCCAGCGGAACTTCACTCTTGCCATCGATGTAGTCCTCGATGAGCTCCAGCACGTCCTCGTCCATCTTAAAGCCGTCGCTGTTGACGAGCTTAATGCCGTTATCGCAAAACGGGTTGTGGCTCGCGCTGATCATGATGCCGCAATCGAAGCAGCCTTCCACAGTCTGATGCGCTACGCCCGGCGTGGGGATCACGTGCAGCATATAGGCGTCCGCACCGCTCGCGACCAGGCCGCTCACCAGCGCCGCCTCGAACATATAGCTCGAGCGACGCGTGTCCTTGCCCACGATGACGCGTGCCTTGCGCTCGCGGTTGGCGCCGTAATACCAGCCCACAAAACGGCCAATCTTATAAGCGTGCTCTACCGTCAGCCCAACGTTGGCCTCACCGCGAAAGCCGTCGGTGCCAAAGTACTTCATGCGCTCTCCTTACAAAATAGGGGCGAACAGATTGCCTGTCCGCCCCAAAATGGTACTCGATTATCTGCGCTACCAGAAAAACCCTACGCCGACGCGCTGTCGCGAGCCGCCTGGCATGTAGGAGTCTGACGCAGCGTAAGCGGCTTGTCCCCCGCCTCGGCCGACGTGGTCAGCGTATACGTGATCGTCGTCGTCTCGCCAGCATGCAGGTCAACGGTGCCCGAATAGAAGGGGATTCCATGCCACGTAGCGGCGCCAAGACCAAACTGGGTGCCCTCGACGGTCAGATCAGTAATGTTGCCGCCCGTCGGGGCAAACAACGAGACATTCAGACGCTCGTCGTCACGCGCGGCATCGGGTGCGCTCGCCGCAACGTAGTCGGGCAGCTTGCCAGCCTCCTCCTGCGTCATGATGTTCGTCAGGGTAACGGTGATGCGATAGGAGCACGTGCCGTCACCGTTCTTGATGCCCTGGCCAATCTGCGTATCGGCGTTCAGGTACCAGTCGAGCTTGGAGAAGCTCAGGTTGTTAAAGTAAACGCCGGCAACAGGATCGGCACTCGGGTCATCCGGATCGGGCAGCGAAGCGTCAATGCCCGTCTCTTTGATGGCATTCTGCTCATCATCGTTTCTCATCCACGCGATCAGACGGCCCTCTTCGGCACCGCGCTCAACGGCGCTGACAAGCTTCGTAACATCGACATCGCCGATACCGCCAAGGATCTTGTCGAAGGCAGCGCTGGCGACGGATGCAAAGATGCCGTCCGACTCCTCGACCGGATAGTTCCAATACACATCGTGCATGAGAACCTTCGCCGCGTTGGTACCGTCGACAACCGTTCCGTCGGGCAGCGAGACATTACCGACCAGGCCCAGCAGATACTGCAGGAACACCGGGTCGATACCGATGACGCCATCAACGTCCTGTCCATACTGGGACTTCCACAGCGCGGCGACACGCTGCGAGTTGCGGGGCCAATCAGGCGAATAGGTATTGCCCGAGTTGTACAGGTTACTGTGGTTGCCGAACAGCGCCTCATCCTCTTCGTCGACGCTCTCGACTGCCTCATCCTCGCTGAGTCCAATGCGGGGAACAAACTCGCCAATCGACATCTGGCCGTCAGTGACCGAAATCAGGCCCTGCGAACCGCCAAAGCCGCCGCAAGCACGAATCTCGACGTTGTTCATGGCGTACATAAGGTAGTTGCGCGTCTGGCCGTTGGCGCCGAGCATCTGGGGGAGGACGGGGGCGACCTTCTCCGCCGCGTCAACCGCGCCGTTGAGGGTGGCAAAGCCGTCCTTGGCCTTATCGACCAGCTCGGTCACCTGGGAAATATGAGTATCGCCAATGCCCTGGACCTTCTCGTTGGCGCTCTTGAACACCTTCGAGCTGCTGGAAAGCGAATCGGCGACCGCCTGCAGCGCGGACACGTTAATCATGCCGTCCTGGAACAGCTTGCCGGGCGTAGCCTGCGAAAGGTTATCGGCCATGGGAACCAGCGCATTGCTCGAGACATCGGACAGGGCGTCAATCATGGTGCGGGCTGCGTTGATGTCACTGCCATACACCGGGATAAACGAAGCCGCCGTCCACAGCGGGCTCGAAGTCTCCGCCTTCATGCTGTCGCAGAGCTCATCGATCTTCTTCGCGTCGTCAGGCAGCGTCGAAAAATCGCCCGACGTGACCTTGTCCTTAAGGCCACCGACGATCTCGACAGCCTCCTTCGCTTCGCTCTTTACGGTCTTTGCCGAGTTAAGCAGCATAAAGCCGCTTGCGCCAAGCGCAACGAGAAGCACCGCGACTACAGCGGCAATAATGGCGCCGGTGTGACGCTTTTTGCGCTCGCCCTTGCGATGGCGATGACGGACCAGACCGTCAGAGGTCGAACTCGACGAAGCATCGCTACCGTAGTTCAAGCCAAAATCGTAATAATCTTCCTTGGAACCCGAGCCCGCAAACTCGGCACCGCTATCATCCAGGCGGGCGAACGTGCCAGTCTCGGAGGCGCCGGTGTAGATCGTGCCAAGGTTGCCCGTAAGCCCCGCGCCACCGGCAGAGGGAGTATTGTTGTCGGCCTTGCCGGCATTAACGTTGCCGGCGGCATTCGCGGCGTTGGCAGCACCTGCGCTGTTCGCAGGTGCCGAAGGAGCCCCGCTCGGCTGCGACGCGGAGGTTGCACCGCCCGCAAAGACATTCCCTCTTGCACGGCCGGTCTTTTTTGCCTTTTGAGACTGCTCGTACAGAGCGGTAAACATCGCCGTCTCGCCCGGGGACACGCGCTTACCGGAACCGCCCTGTCCAGCGCCGCCCGGCGTGCCGGCCTTACCAGCCCCGTTCGGACGCGGCGGAACTGCAGGGCGGCCGCTATCGCTGCCCTTAAAGTGATTACCAGCCATAAAGAAATCCTCGCAATTGAGTCGCAATGAAAAAGTCCATAACGTTACTAGTTTATGGCATTTTGAGCATCGACAGCTAAACTCCAGACACGGACGTCAATTGGCGAAAATGCGGCACAACACCTTTTCTGTCTTGGCGGCGGTGCCAGCTACACCGTGAGGAACATCATCACGATGATCATGGCAAAGCCGATAAGGTCGGTTGGCAAAAACACCGTCCCCAGCATAACGGCACTGGTGATGGTCGCCGAAACCGGCTCCACAGTTCCGATGAGGCTCGCGCGCACCGAGCCGATGTCCTTAACGCCCTGCATATAGAGCATGTAAGCAAAAAACGAGCCGATAACCACGAACACCGCGAGCGCCTCGATGCCGGCAGCGTCGAGCGCCGGCATATGCGCCCAGGGCTGCACGAAGACGCACGAGACCACGCCCGCCGTGAGCATTGCCGAGCCCGTGACGATGGGGCTGCCGTATTCGGGCAGGATCTTGGCGGGAATCACCGCCATACACGCGGCGCTGACCGCACACATAAGACCTGCTGCCAGGCCAAGCGGCGAGATATTCAGGCTGGTGGGGTCGCCGCCGGTGGCGATTAAAAAGGTTCCACCCAGAGCCAGGCCAATGCCGATGACTTCGCGAGTACGCGGCATGCGGCGATCGGTCACGCAGGCGTAGCCCATGATGATAACGAGCTGCAGGCACTGGAGCACCGTCGCGGTTCCGGCGTTCGTCAGGCGCACGGCCGAAAGATAGCAAAACTGGTTGAACAGCAGGCCAAAAGCGGTAAAGAGCAGCAGCTGCTTGCGATCAGCGGGCGTCGTCCAAAGCTTGACCAGGCGTGCGCGGTCGCGCGTGACAACCACAGCCATAAAGAGCAGGCCGGCGAGAATCTGACGCACGCTCATAAGCCACAGCGTATCGACATGGTAGGTATCGAACAAAAAACTCGCGCTGGTGCCCGAGAAGCCCCAAAACGAACCGCCCACCAGCGTAGCCAAAACGCCCGTGATCATCTTGCGCGACGACGCATCGTTAAGGCGCTCGCGCCAGGCGCGACGGGTGTTGCGGCTGAGCTCGTCGGTGCCCTCGGGCACATCAATGTTCGATATATCGGTCATCGGCACCGAAGCCCCTGCGCCTTCGACCTGCTCGACACACTCTTTGCTCATTCCACTCCCCCGAAACAGCCTGGAAACAATTCGGCTTACCTTACCACGGCGAAGTCACCAGCTGGAGGCTTGTCCGCTTATCGGTAGGACAATTCCGCAGGCGTCTTTCCATAGCTCGATACCGCAATGGCCTTGCATTATGCGACAGCCAAATCGCGGCAGCAGGCACTTTTGAGATGGATATGACAAAGCCCCCGAATTCCACAATGTAAGCGATTTTTAAAAATGTTCTTGCCACCGAGTTCAGGCTCCGTTATATTATCCCTTGCGCGCTTGCGTACCCTTGATCGGGCGTTTAGCTCAGGGGGAGAGCGCTTCCCTGACACGGAAGAGGTCAGAAGTTCAAATCTTCTAACGCCCACCAAATGTTCGCAGCTCAGAGGCTATGTCCTCTGGGCTGTTTTGTTTTATGTCGCCAAATCCGCCGGCAGTTCCAACCGCCCAACTAGCCAAAAGCCGACCATCTACTTGCCGATATATCCATCGGCATAACCAATCAGTCCGCACCGCAACTTCTCAGCAAAACGCCGCGATGTCTGCGCCCTGCGGTATCCTTGGGCCACTTGCACCTGCAGCACCAAGGAGCCGCCATGCGCACCGAGCTCGATGTCCCCTTTTCGCACAAAGAAGAAGCCAAGGCGCTGGGCGCCAAATGGGACCGGACCAAGAAGGTCTGGTATGTACCCGGCGGCGTCAACCCCGAGCCCTTTGCCGAGTGGCTGCCCGGTGTTGACCGATCCGACCCCTCAGCGCCGTATATATATCTAGTACTGGGCAAGCGCGAGTGCTGGAAGTGTCACAAAGAGACCTCGGTCGCGGCCTTCGGCATTCCCTATCGAACCGATAACGACGAGAGCGTCGCCATCGCGCACGCGCCCAACGAGTCCGGGCACATTGCCATCGACACGGCCAACGCCAACGCACTCGCCATCGTGCCCGCTCTTGGCTGCGTGCCGGGCGAGATCCGCGACTACCTTCATAAGCGCTGCGGCTACAAGCCCGTAGGCGCGCGAGCCTCCAAAGCCCCGTCGCTCGGCAACACGTGCACCAGTTGCGACGCGCTGCAAGGCAGCCGCTATCTGTTCGAGGAGCCCTCGTCCCCGTTTGCCCTCACTGCCATCAACAAGCTGCCGGCACTGGAGTTTATACGCGTCGAAGTTGCCGGCGTCTTTGGCGTCCCGACCACGCGCACCGACTTTGACCAGGCGCTCTTTACCTGGGCACGCGACCATCACGCCGAGTTCCACAGGCAACTCGGTGAGGGGGTTTATTTGTAGAGACGGAGAAGCCTTCACAGCCAGCTCCTCCGCATCACCTATCCCTCGTCGCCGGCGTCATACACGATATCGAGGCCACAAACAGGGCATTTCTCCGGATACACCGGCATATGAACGCCTGTCTGTTTTCTCACTTCGTCGCTGAGTCTGTCGCGCGCATCGATGAACCGAATATCGAGACACGGTATTTGCGAGCCGCAGCAAGGGCAGGTGACGACAAACGACCCGCAATCAACCTCTACGCTCGGAAACATATTGTTGTCTATAAGGGCACACGGCAGTTTTCCGTACTTCCCCATCGCAATATCGCCTCGCCAGCTCATACACGCTCCCCTCTCGCTATACAAAACAGGAAGAGCATGCACCGGCGGGCGTGCGCGAGATTGTATCGCCACGCGATCCGATCAAACAACACGATCGTCAAAGAATACCAAAGCCAAATACGCTAATACGGCAGAAGCCCCGCCTTTTCACGCTTCTTTTCCGAGCGATCGAACTCAATGCGATGGGCCTCAAGAAACACCGTATTGGGTCGCCACTGACGCTCATTCGGCTGCCTTAGCGTCGCACCCGCAAAGGAAGCGTAGTCGGTCTTATCCAGCAGGTACGATCCGCACAGCCGATATTCGCCGCAAACAGGCTCAAACGAAATCAGGTGAGCATCAAATAGGGAATGAAGATCGCGCCGAAGCAGAATGCCATTGCTGGCAACCTGCGATTTGGGTCCCGAGTAATTCTCGATATGTGCAGCCTCCAGAGCTTCGCTGACGCCGCAGTCCGACACCGCGCAACGGCCGTCATAGGCGGCAACGAGCTGCTTGCGGAACCATTGCTGCCCCAATCGCTCGCGCCTTAACGCATAGCGGACCTTTTCGTCGTCGGTCGCACCCTGTCCGGCAAACTCAATATCGACGGGCATGTGCTTCAGATAACTCATGTCGGGTGCAAAACGAGGGTCCGGTCCGCCTTTATGAACAGGACCGTGCAGAACAAACCATCCGTTTTCGGGCTCGAACCGCTCAACAAACGCAAGGCCGAGCACCTTGTAGCCCACCTCGGTTGCAAATATGACTCCGACCGGAACGCCACATTCCATGCAGTTGAGCATTTTACGGTTATAGTCTTGGTCTCGAGAACCAACGGCGCCTGGCGCTTGAACCGAATACTTAATGACCCACGTGCCATCGTCCAAATAGAGCGGAGGCACATCGGTGTAGAAGCTCTTTTTAGAGTTATGGACCGAAAGCGCAAAGATCTTATTGGGATCTTGCTTCACCCGATCCTGGCCCGGCCAGAAGATCCCTGAATCCCGCGTTACGGGAAAGAAGTCCGAGCCAATTCTCAAACGATACTGATACTGAGGGCTATCTTCCTTGGTGTGGTGCGGAAGGCTGGTCCAAACGCCGCCGCGCTGTTCCTCACCCAGAAACCACTCCCATGCCTCAACGTATTCGGAAGGCACGAGACTGCAGGCGCGGTCATAGCTTGGTCCATCCATCAACGGAACAGCAAGGTCAATGTCGTTCATCGCCAGCACCTACAACCATACGAACGCGAGTCATGCCCCTCAATAATATGGCCGGAAGTCAATTATTACGAGATCTCATTCCGCGATCGGCACATCGTTGATGCTCTCGGTTTGCCGCTGGCGCGCTTGTACCCCGCTACCCCACTTCCCTGTATACTGATGTAGCACGTGTTTCATCCGGGCTTGTTGGGCCGGATTGTTCATGAGAGGGTCTTATGGCTGCTTCGAATCCGCCTAAGGGGAGCGTTTCTTCTTCGTCCATCAAGCCGGTTACGCGCAAGGCTGTGCGTTGCCAGCGCGAGGTCGCTTGGCTTGTCACGCAGGCGGCGGGCAGGCTTGTGGCGACCACTCAGGACGTCAATGCGCCTACGCCGAGCTTTGTGTTAGCGGCGGCGCTGGATTTTGTGCGCCAATTGGAGCTTGCCGCACAGGATGCCAGCGGCCACCTCGACTACCAGAATGTTATGGCGCCCGACCTGCAAACGTTCTGCCACATGGCCAAGTTGCCCGCCGCACCCAATGCGCTTTCGGACGCAGGCTACATGTTTACGCTTTCGGGCGCGGACCTTATCCGCGACATCTATGCATACTGCAGCGAGCTCGCCGAGCGCCACGTCTTTGACGCGGCTGAAGTCAAACCGGGATATGTCATCAAGCTGGTTCTTAGGCTGTTCTTGATGGACGGGTTCGGGGCCATGCCGGCGTAAGCCGAGTCTTTAGCATCACCGTCGACTGAGCAACAACCGCTTTACCTTAGTGGGCGCCAATTGAGGGTCGATTATTGGGTCGCCTCGTCCACTAACGCATTTATTCCACGCGCTCTGACAGTCGATACTTGCGGTTGCGGCTTGTCAACGGCGCCGTCGGCTCAAGCTCGCCCTGCTCAATGAGCGCATTGACGCGTGCCCTGACCTGGGAAACCGTGAGTCCCGTGCGCTCCGCCAGTTCGCGCGTCCCCAATTCGCCGTAGCGCTTGAGCGCCGTCATAATCAAGTCCCCGCCATGATCGACCGGCTCGATCTTTGAACGGTAAAGTACGACCTTGAACCGATCGAACCCCGGGCAGAACAGGGGCTCGGCCAGACCATGCGCGCGCATGGCATCGAGCATCATCGGGATGCCCGAGCCATTGCCCTCAGCCGGCGAACCTGCGCCATCCGGCAGCGGGACAATCGACATGAGTTTCACGAGCGTCGCGTTACGGCATCGGGAGCTGCCGTCAAACAAGCTCTCGCGAGTCTTCCCTCCATAAAGGCCGCCGGGATTCGTCACCTCGATACGGTCGTCAAAAACGTCGACGGCGATCGATTGCCCACAGAACCGATCCCCGTATTCCCTGTGGATAACCGCGTTGGCGACTGCCTCGCGCAGGACCTCCTCGGGAATCTCCAGCGAGTCGATACGCGAGATGCCTTGGACGGTCGAGGTGCGGCGCAGGTTTTTGGCGACAGCCGCGACAGTATCCGAAATCATCTCGCCCAGGGTGCCCTCGCAGACTGTGCGGTCCATAAATCTTAGCGGTCCCGCAGCGCCCTTTTGAGTTCCCGCATGGACAGCCACATCAATGAAGAGCTTGGGATAGAACTGCTGAGGGTAAACGCCCGCGGCAAGGAGGCCGGCCTTGGTAACATTGCCCTGGAAGTCGAGGAGATTCAGGCGCTCCATCTTTGTCTTCTTGTCCGTCGCACCACGCATCGCTCGAGGCGTCAACGAATAGGCGCGTTCTATCGTGCGGTCGACCAGCGACTCGTCGAGATCGCCCACACTCGTGCCGGGCACCGCATCGCGATCGCTCGGAGTCGCTCGACCGTATGACGCCAATGCGAGCACCTCGGTCGATGAAAGCGGCACATCTTTGTCATCGATGCGTTTGTAGCTGCCACCTTGAGCGCCCCGCTCTATGACATAGCACGGCTTGCTCGACGGGTCGAGCTCCTCAATCGTGATGACCAGAACCACGGTGCCCTGGAGCTCCACGCGCTCAATGGTGTATTTGGGCGGATTGGCCAGCTTTCCGCGACCGCCAGCATCGCCCATGCCCGCCACGAATTGGTTGAGCACTTTCTCGGTCTCAAAGTTTGCAACTGGGACAAAACCCGCGCGCTCGCTCACTCCGAGCACGATGATGCCGCCGGCGGTGTTTGCGAAAGCGCTGACCGTTTCCCATACGTCGCGGGAAAGCGTCATGGCGCTCTCTTTTACTTCGACGCTAAGGTCATCCGAACCCATTCGCTTTAAAGACTCGAGCAAACCGGCCAGCTCGTTTTCGTTCATCTGCACGTCCTTTCGCTCGGTTCTGCGAAGAATGCCGCGAATAGATTTCCTTCGTCTCTCAGTTATCTCTCGTCTTTCTGTTATCTCTCATATTAGAGAGGAGTGAGAGATGAAAGATAAGATGTCTGTCATCTGTTTCATTTAAACATGTTTTCGCTGGTAAAACAATCTATATTGAGACAATACCATGGTTGCCTGTCTCTTTGCAGCATTGTTATCTCTCATATTTGTCTCTCATCTTTCTGTTATCTCTCGTATTAGAGACGAATGAGATATGAGAGATGTGCGGGCGACGGATGAGCGTGGATTTTTGGACGGTCGGGAAATGAGGGTGGATATTTGGACGGTTTTTGGGCTTTTGGCAGCCGATTTCGTCCGAAAATCCACGCTCATTTGATGGGCGTCCGAATTTCCACGCTCGTGTGTCCGAAAATCCACGCTCATCCGGCAGATTGGTCGAGGGCCCCATATGGGTATACTCTCGAGGATTCGACTCGATTCGCCCCCGCTGGGGCGTCAAAGGAGACTGCATATGCCCACCACCTCAACCGACCCGCGCGCCGCAGCCGCCGCGCTGCTGGCACCCGGCACCACCTGCCACGGCTTTGCCGTCGAGCGCTGCGAGACCGTGCCCGAGCTCGACTCGGACGCCTACGTGCTGCGCCACACCGCCTCGGGCGCTCGCCTGCTGTACCTGGCGTGCGACGACGAAAACAAGGCCTTTGCCATTGGCTTTAAGACGCCGCCAGCCGATTCCACCGGCGTGTTCCATATTCTTGAGCACTCGGTGCTGTGCGGATCGGCCAAATTCCCCGTCAAGGAGCCGTTTGTCGACCTGATCAAGAGCTCCATGCAGACGTTCCTCAACGCCATGACCTACCCCGACAAGACTATCTACCCCGTTGCCACCACCAACGAGCAGGATCTGTACAACCTGATGGACGTGTACCTGGACGCGGTGTTCAACCCGGCCATCTATACCAAGCCCACCATTTTTGAGCAGGAGGGCTGGCACTACGAGCTGGACCTGCCGGAGGGCGCCGAGGACGAGGGCGACGGCAGCTCCGCGAGCCTGCGCGAGGGCACGCTGCGCTATAACGGCGTGGTGTTCAACGAGATGAAGGGCGCGCTGTCCGACCCCATGAGCGTGCTGGACGACGCCGTCAACGCCGCGCTCTATCCCGACACCGCCTATGCGCACGAGAGTGGCGGCGACCCGTGCGCGATTCCCGCGCTCACCTACGAGCAGTTCCTGGACACGCACGCGCGCCACTACAATCCTTCCAACTCTTATATAACGCTCTACGGCGACCTAGATGTGGACCGCGCGCTGGCGTTTTTGGACGAGCGTTATCTGTCGCAGTCGAGTGCCGCGAGCCGCCGCATGGACGCCGCCGTTGCCGCCGGCGAGGACCCGTCTGCGCTGGCGCCCAATCCGCTGGACGTGCAGGAGCCTGTGACCTGCGAGTATAAGCGCATCGAGATGGCCACCACGCCCGAGAACGCCCTGGTTGGCCTGGGCCTGGTGCTGGGCAGCGCGCTCGACCGCAAGCGCACGATCGCGGCGGACATCCTGTTCGAGGCACTGCTGGGCTCCAACGAAGCGCCGGTTAAGAAGGCCATTCTGGCCGCCGGCCTGGGCGGCAACGTGGTGAGCTACACCGCGGCCGAGAGTCTGCAGCCCTACGAGCTCATCATGCTGCAAAACGCGCAGCCCGGCGTAGCGCGCGAGCTGCGCCGCGTGTTCCAGGACGCCTGCCGCGACCTGTGTGAGCACGGCGTTCCGCGCGAGCGCCTGGAAGCTATCATCAGCAGCAACGAATACGACCTGCGCCAGCGCGACTACGGTATTGCCGACGGCGTGGCCATTGCGTGCGACGCGCTGAGCACCTGGCTCTACGATGACGACGCCGCGACGCTGGCGCTCAAGTACGGCCCGGTGTACGAGGAGCTGCGTGGCGAGCTGGACGGCAGCTATTTTGAGGACCTGCTGCGCGAGCTCGTGCTGGAAAACGACCGCATGGCGCTGGTCGAGCTGGTTCCGGTAGACGCTGCCGAGGGTGCGGAGGGTGCCGAAGCTGCCGAGCTGGCTGCCAAGCGCGACGCCATGACCGATGCCGAGCTGGCGGACGTGGTCGAGCGCACGGCCGCACTACGTGTCGCGCAGGAGGCCGAGGACACGCTCGAGGCCAAGGCCACGCTGCCGCGCCTGCGCGTGTCCGACATTGGCGAGGCGCGCCCCGAGCCGCCGCTGGTCGTGGACACGACTGCGCCCATCCCCTGCCTGCGCCACGGCATCCCCACCAACCGCCTGGCCTACGCCATGCAGTATTTCGACCTGAGTTGCGTCGCATTTGAGGACCTGCCCTACGTGACGCTGCTCTGCCGCCTGCTCAAGCAGCTACCCACGAGCGAGCACTCGGCCGAGGAACTCGACAACTTGCTCGCCGGCAAGCTGGGCTTCTTGAGCTTTACGACCGAGGTCATGACGCAGCCCGACGTGGACGGCGTGCGCCCCTACCTGCTGGTGAGCGCCGGCGCCCTGTCCGAAAAGATCGACGCGCTGGCGAGCCTGCCGCGCGAGGTGTGGTCGAGCACGCTGTTGCTCAATGCTGACGCCGACCGCGTGCGCGACGTGCTCACGCAGATTCGCATTGGGCTTGAGCAGGGCTTTATCAACAACGGCCACTCGGCGGCGCTGGGTCGCGCGATGAGCTACAGCTCGCCTTCGGCCGTGGTGCGCGAGCAGCTTTCGGGCGTGGACTTCTACCTGTTCCTGCGCGATCTGCTCGAGCACTTTGACGAGCGCCTGGACGGTCTGCGTGCCAAGCTTGCCGAGCTGGCAGACCGCATCTTTGTGGCCGATGGCTGCCTGGCGAGCTTTACCGGCAGCGACGAGGACTTCAATTCGTACTGGGATGCCGCGGGCGACCTGGGGCTTGGCGCGGGCGACGGCGCCGATGCCGGCCGCAACGCGCTCGTGGTGCCGGAGCCGCGCGACCGTCATGAGGCTTTCGTCATCCCCAGCGACATCTGCTTTGCGGCGCGCGCGTGCGATCCGCGTCGCCTGGGCATCGACGTGACGGGCGCCTGGGCGGTTGCCGCCAACGCGCTCTCCTACGACTACCTGTGGAACGAGATCCGCGTGAAGGGCGGTGCGTACGGCTGCGGATTCCGCGCTGCCGGCGAGCGTCAGACGGCGTTCTACACCTACCGCGACCCGGCAATCGACCCCTCGATTGAGCGCGTGGAACGCGCGGGCGAATGGCTCGGCAGCTTTGAGCCCGACGAGGCCGCCTTCGAGGGCTTTATCGTGAGCTGCGTGAGCGGCATGGACGCGCCCGTGAAGCCGTACGCGCTCACCAAGCGCCGCAACACGACCTACCTGGCCGGGCTCGATCCACATGCACGCGAGGAGCGCCGCGCCCAGATGCTCGCCGCCACGCCCGGTGAGCTTCGCTCGCTCGGTGCCGACGTGACGCGCATTGCGGCCGAATCGCCCACCTGTGTCTTTGGCGGCCGCGAAGTCATCGCCAAGAGCAACGCCGGCTTTAACGTAGTCGACCTGATGGGCTAACGCACCAAGGTAGATTTTTGGGACATGCCCGAAAATCTACCTTTTCTTTTGCCGCTGCTTGGGCGGGGCAGCTCAGCCCGTCCCACCAGTTTGTCTAAATCTGTAACATCTAGACGGCAATATCGGCTCCAGATGTTACAGATCGAGACGTTCCCGAACGGCACCAGCTCTTTGTCTCAATCTGTAACATCTAAGTCCAATTTTGCCGAGTTACTGTTACAGATCGAGACAAACCGCCGCAGACACCCATCACAGCACAGACCACCACGAAGGTGCATGTATCCCCTTCGTGGTTGTTTTGCTGTTTGCCCAGATAAAACCTGCCAAAATAAACCTGTCCCTTTTTGGCAGGTTTGCTAGAGGAGGTTGGGATGGACAAGGCTAAATTGCGGCGAGCGGTGATTGCCCGGCGCGATGCGATTGATTTGGATGTGCGGGCGGCGAAGTCTGCCGTTATCTGTGCGCGACTTGTCGAGCTGTTGGATCGCTTGGGTGCCGCGGCGCCGCACACCGTTGCCGTCTATGCCGCCATGGGTTCCGAAGTCGATCCTGCCGCGTTTGCCGCAACGGCCGCCAAACGCGGCTGGCGCGTGGCCTATCCGTGCATGTTCTCGGCAACAGACGCCGCAGTTTGTGGCCAGCGCATGTGCATACGGGCAGTTGCCGCCGGCGATGCGTCCTCGGCTCCGTTTATCGCCCACCCCACGCGGACCTTCGCGGCCATGGACATCGACAGCGACCGCTTCCCTATCGTGCCTGCCGAGGCCCTCGACATGGCCATCGTGCCACTCGTAGCCTTCGACCGCGCCGGCGCGCGCCTGGGCTACGGCGGCGGCTGCTATGATCGCTACCTGCCCACGCTCTCGCCCGCATGTCAAATCATCGGCATCGCCTTTGACGAGCAGTGTGTCGACCACGTTCCCACCGACGCCCACGACCTGCCGCTACCCCATATCATCAGCGCCTGATCGCCGTCACATCAGCCACGGCCACAGTCGCAGCCTAGTGCTCCTCGCCGGCGCGGGCCAGGTCGTAGGGCGTGGTCTGGTAAACGTAGTAGTTGAGCCAGTTGGTGTAGAGCAACTGAGCCTGGCTGCGCCAGACGTTGCGCGGCTCGGCCGTGGGGTCGTCATTCGGGAAGTAATGCGCCGGAACCTGGGGGTTGAGCCCGCGCTTCACGTCGCGCTCGTACTCCAGGCGCAACGTGTCGGTATCGTACTCGGGATGGCCAAAGACAAAGAAGCGACGGCTGTCGGTCGACTTGACGATGTACAGGCCCACCTCGTCAGACACGGCCACGACCTCAAGCTGCGGCTCGGCCTCTACGTCCTCGCGGCGCACATCGGTGTTGCGCGAATGCACGGCATAGAAACGGTCGTCAAAGCCGCGGACCAGCGGGCTTTGCGGCTTCACCAGATAATGCTCGAACACGCCACTCGCCTTTGCCGGCAGGTCGTACTTCTGGATACCGTAATGATGGTAGAGCCCCGCCTGCGCGCCCCAACAAATGTGCAGCGTAGAGTGCACGTGCGTGGTGGACCAATCCATGATCTGGCAGAGCTCGGGCCAGTAGTCGACCTCTTCGAACGGCATCTGCTCCACCGGCGCGCCCGTGATGATCAGGCCGTCGTAGTGGATGTCGCGGATGTCGTCGAACGTGCGGTAGAACGTCTCCAGGTGGCCGGCGCTCACGTGCGTGGCCTCGTGCGTTTTGGTACGCAGCAGATCCACCTCCACCTGCAGCGGCGTGTTGGAGAGCTTGCGCATGATCTGCGTCTCGGTGGCGATCTTGGTGGGCATGAGGTTGAGGATGAGCACACGCAGCGGACGAATGTCCTGGTGCAGCGCGCGGTACTCGGTCATGACAAAGATGTTCTCGCTCTCGAGCTGCGCGGCGGCAGGGAGGGCGTCGGGAATGCGAATGGGCATGGATGCTCCTTACGAGTCAGTTGCAGCTATGGTACAACGACCGGCCCCATCCGCGCGAGCACATCGCCCAGCGATGCCGTCAGCGGCCCAAATCACTCCAAAAGTAGAGATTAAGGCATGTCCAAAAATCTACGGCGCTTTAGCCTAGCAAAGTGGCAGCAGGACGCTACAATGGTTCGACGCGAAAAACTCGGCCGAAAGGATACGTATATGTACCAGACGCGTAAGATCGGTGTGGTCGGCCAGGGCCACGTAGGAGCACATGTCGCCAACAGCCTGCTCATGCAGGGCATTGCCGATGAGCTGTACCTGTGCGATATCAACGAGGCCAAGGTGACGTCCGAGGTCCAGGACCTGCGCGACTCCCTTTCGTTTGTCCCGTACAACACCAAGATCGTCAACTGCTACGACCACTACGAGGAGCTTGCCTGCTGCGACGTCATCGTCAACGCCGCCGGCAAGGTCGCGCTGGCCGCCGGCAACCGCGACGGCGAGCTGTTCTTTACCACCGACGCCGCCCGCACCTTTGCCAAGCGCATCGTCGACGCCGGCTTTGACGGCATCTTCGTGAGCATCTCCAACCCCTGCGACGTCGTGTGCACCGAGCTGTGGCATCTGACCGGCTACGATCCCAAGAAGATTATCGGCTCGGGCTGCGGCCTGGACTCCGCCCGTCTGCGCACCGAGATCTCCAAGAAGGTCGGCGTGAGCCCCAAGTCCATCGACGCCTACATGATCGGCGAGCATGGCTTTAGCCAGCTGGCAGCCTTTAAGGCCGCAACCATCGCCGGCAAGAGCCTCAACGAGCTCCAGGCCGAGAACCCCGACAAGTACGCCTTCGACCACATGGAGGTCGAGGAGCTTGCACGCAAGGGCGGCTACGTAACCTACCAGGGCAAGCAGTGCACCGAGTACGCCGTCGCCAACTCCGCCGCGCGCGTCTGCGCCGCCGTGCTGCACAACGAGCACGCCGTGCTTTCGGCCTCCACGCTCATGACCGGCCAGTATGGCGAGGAGGGTATCTTTACCTCCCTGCCGTGCGTGATCGGTGCCGAGGGCGTCGAGGAGGTCTACACGCTCGACCTTTCCGAGCACGAACTCGAGGGCTTCCACAAGAGCTGCCAGCACATTCGCGACAACATCGCCCAGCTCGACTGGTGGGATGCCGAGGCCTACGACGCCAAGTAGGCCGCTGGCTGCCGCAACCTTGCGAATCTATGCGCGATACTAAGCGGGCCGCGCCGGAAACCCACCGGCGCGGCCCGCTTTTTACGCACGCTGTTCGCTTGCGAATCGAAGGTGAATGCTTTTCCCGTTACCTAGTACTGCTCGATGCCCATGTAGCGACGAATCTCAGGGCTGTGGTCGAACACCTTTCCGCGGGCGGCGCGCAGCTCGCAGCTCATGTTGTAGAAGAAGATCGGCTCCAGGTACGAACGCGCGCTGGCGGGCACCTCGCCCACGCCGTACTCGAGTGCATCGAGCACCATAACCGTATCGGTGTGCGTGTTGAGGAACGCAAGAGCGCGCTCCTCCATGGGGCGGCACTCCCCTGCGCCAAGCTGCACAAAGTAAAACACGCCGGGCTCGGTGGCCTCGAAGGGACCGTGGAAGTACTCGCCGGAGTGGATGTAGCAGCAGTGCTGCCACTGCATCTCCATGAGCGAGCAGATGGCCATGGCGTAGGTCTGGCTAAAGTTGGGTCCGGAGCCCAGGATATAGAAGAACTTGTGCTGCTGACAGAGCTCGGCAAAGCGGGCGCCCAGCTCGGCGTTGACCTTCTCGCGGGCGGCGGGCAGCAGCGCATCCATCTGCTTTAGGCCCTCGTACATGTCGGCGAGTGCCTCGTAGCCTTCCTGCTGGTCGAGCAGCTCGGCGGCGATCAGAGCGCCGATGCCCTGAGGCACCTCGGCCTGCGGCACGCCCTCGCCCCAGGGGTAGACCCAGGTGGTCCACTTGCCGTTGTCGATCTTGGAGCCCTCGCAGTCGGTGAGGGCAACGACCTCGGCACCGGCCGCCAGCGCCATCTCGCAGCCGTCGACGACCTCTTGCGTGTTGCCGCTGTGGCTGCAGGCAATAACGAGCGACTTCTCGCCAAGGCTCTTGGGGGCCATCAGGCAAAACTCGCGTGCCGTGTAGACCGTCGAGGTAAACGTGGTGGCCTCGCGCTTGAGCAGCTCGTTGGCCGGCATCAGGTCGATCATCGAACCGCCACAAGCAATCCAAAAGACGTTCTCAATCTTGCCCTTGCGCTCGATGATTTCCTGAACCAGATCATGTGCGTTCATCCTGATGTTCCTCCTTGTGGGGCGGCTTTGAGCGACGGCGGATCGTACCTGCTGTCGTTCTATGTTGTCCTATTTATAGCACGCACGATGACGCTCGTGAAGCCATTTCGCCAAACTTGTTCTATGTTGTTCTATCTGTGGATGTTAGATGTCGAACACGTAGCGCGAGCCCACAATCTTTTGACGCCCAAGCAGCAAGGGCCGCTCGTCCGCATCGGTAAAGTACGCCTCCATATAGAAGAGTGGCTCACCGACCGGGATCTCGAGCAGTGGCGCGACTTGAGCGTCGGCAAGCGCAATCTCCACGGTACAAGGGTCGGATTTGAGCGGCGCGCGGCCCGAATGCTCGGCAACGAGCGCAAAGATTGAGTTATCGGTGAGGTCCTCGTCGGCAAGCGTCTGCAGATAGGGATGGTCAGCCAGCACAAAGGCGTTGTTCTCGAGCATGACGGGCACGCCGTCTGCCGTGCGCACACGCTCGACCACGATGAGCTCGCAGCCGGGTTCCACCCCAAAAAACGCCGCGTCCTCGCGCGTCGCCGCAACCACCGTGCGCGACACCAGGCGTGCTCCGGCCACCATGTCGTTGGCAGCGCAACCCTCGGAAAAGCTCTGAACGTCACCCTTCTGGACAATCTTGCGCTTGAGCTTGGGCGCGCACACGAACGTGCCCCTCCCCTGCTGGCGGTTGAGATACCCCGCGCGCGACAGCTCCTCGATGGCGCGGCGCACGGTGACGCGTCCCACACCATAGGACTTAGCGAGCTCCATCTCGGAAGGAATGCGCGAGCCGGATGCGTACACGCCACGCGCGATCTCGCCCTTTAGGTCGTCCATAACCTGCTGGTACAGCGGAACGGCGGATACCTCAGTGCGCTCGGTTTTATCGTCGAATGCCATCGTTACGCTCCATCCCGTGCATGCTCGGACTCAAACTCTTCAATCGCCGCCATAAACTGCTCGCCAAAGGCGTCGGCCTTTTTCTCGCCAATGCCGTTGACCTGGATAAGCTCGTCGCGCGTCTGTGGACGCAGGCGGCACAGACCGCGCAGGGCCTTGTCGGAAAAGACCATATACGGCGCCATCTCCAGCTCGGTCGAAATCTCCTTGCGGAGGGCACGCAGGCGCTCGAACAGCTCGGCGTCGTCGCCCACGCGCGGGCGCTGATCCAGCTCGGCCTCCTCGCGCAGCAGATCCACCGCACGGCGGGCGCGGGCCGAGGCCTTGCGCTTGGACGCGCGACGCTTAACGGTAAAGGCAAACGCCTCATCCTCGACCTCGGTGGCACGCGGGCCCAGCCCCACGACCGGGTACTGCCCCTGCGAGGTGGCCAAATAACCGCGGCCGCACAGTTGGCCGATGATGTCCTTGATGCGCCCGACCGATTCGCTCGACAGCTCACCGTAGCCGCGGTCCTCGTCCAGATGCATCTGGCGAATGCGCTCGGTATTGCCGCCGTGAAGCACATCGGCGATCAGCGACTTGCCAAAGCGCATGGGACGCGTGGCCACATAGCGCACAGCGGCGCGGGCCATATCGGTGACATCCTCGACCTCGAACTGCGTGAGACAGTTGCTGCAGTTGCCGCAGCCCTCGGCGTCGTCTGCCGTGCCGCCCGCGGCGGCTGCCACATGCTCGGCCGCGGCCTCGTCGCCAAAGTAGCGCAGCATGTATTCGCGCAGGCAGCCGGTGGTATTGCAGTAGCCCTCCATCTGGCTGAGCAGACGATAACGGTTCTGGAGCGCCCACGCGCGCTGCTCGTCATCGAGCGCCTCGTCGGCAGCATCGCCGCGATCGATCAGAAAGCGGCGCATGCGAAAATCGTTACCGTTCCACAGCAAGTGGCAGCTGGCCGGGTCGCCATCGCGGCCGGCGCGGCCCGCCTCCTGGTAGTAGGCCTCGATGCTCTCGGGCACGTTGTTGTGGATGACGTAGCGCACGTTGGGCTTATCGATGCCCATTCCAAAGGCGTTGGTGGCAACCATCACCTGAATGTCGTCGTCGATAAAGGCACGCTGGCTCTGGCGGCGGGCGTCGTTGCCCATGCCGGCATGGTAGCGGCCCACGCGAATGCCGCTGGGGCCCAGTGCCTCGGCAAGCTCCGCGGCCAGCGCGTCGACCGTCTTGCGGGTCGAGCAATACACGATGCCGCTCTCGCTCGAATGCGCGATCACGTAGTCGCGCACCCAGGCTGTCTTGGCCTTGACGCCCATCTCCTCGCAACCAAAGTAGAGGTTCTTGCGATCGAAGCCCGTCACTACCGTCGCGGGATTTTGCAGGCCGAGCATCTGCTGAATGTCCGCGCGCACGCGCTCGGTCGCCGTGGCGGTAAACGCCGCCACGATCGGGCGCCGCGGCAGCGAATCGATAAACTCGCGAATCTGCAAGTAAGCGGGACGGAAATCCTGGCCCCACTGGCTCACGCAGTGAGCCTCGTCAATGGCCACGAGCGGAACGCCGATGCCGCCTTCGGCCGCAGCTTCCTGCGCAAAGGCCAGAAAGCGCGGCTCGAGCAGGCGCTCGGGCGCCACATACATAAGCTGGTAGCGGCCCTCGCGCGCCCGCTTGAGCACGGTATTTTGCTGGGCCGGGGTAAGGCTGGAGTTGAGATAACTGGGACGCGCACCCGCCGCGAGCAGCGCGCGGGTCTGGTCCTCCATAAGCGACAGCAACGGGCTCACCACAAAGGTGATACCAGGCAGCATGAGCGCGGGCACCTGGTAGCAAATGGACTTGCCGGCGCCTGTGGGCATAACACCCAGCGCATCGCGGCCGGCAAGAATCGCATCCACCATGCGGTCCTGCCCCGGGCGAAACGAGGTGTAGCCAAAATAGGCGCCGAGCGTGTCGAGCGCCATCTGCTGCATGCTATCGGTCATGGTTTCCTAACGTCAGAATCATCTGCCGCCGATTATACGCCGCCACGCGGACCGGTGCCGCACGGCTGCCGGCCACGCTCATTCTGCGGGTAGTCATTGGGGACGTTCTTGAATGACTGGCCGTTTAAGAACGTCCATTACAGTCGAAATTGTCAGCCTGGGACTGTCTCGGGCTACGATTGAGGCGCGCCCAGAACGGGCCGCCGACCGGGCGCCCGCGCACGGCCGAACGTCCCTGCCCCCGAGAGGGCCCGTTGGGTGCTGCCGGCGCGGGACGCGCCGCCCCCGACGGCTGATAGGAAAGTGCCGGGCAGGTGCCGCGGCTGGTAATGTGAGTGCCGAGGGGGAGGCCATCCGGTCGAACGACTACCGGAAGGATACCACCGTGAAAGCGCCATCCACCAGGCCCACGGCCGTGCTCGGCCTGGACGTCGGCAAGTCATCGCACTGGGCCTGCCTGATCGACCGCGACGGGGAGGTGCTGGCCAGCGCCCCCGTCCGCAACAGGGAGGCCGAGCTCGACGCGCTGTTCGCCTCCGCGCCCGCCGGCACGCTCGTCGTCGTCGACCAGTTCCGCAACATAGGGTCCCTCGCCGTGAGGCGGGCCCGCGCCGCGGGGCTCGGGGTCGCCCACCTGCCCGGGCTCGCCGCCAGCCGCGCCGCGGGCCTGTTCGCCGGCGAGGCCAAGACCGACGAGCGCGACGCCGCGGTGATCGCGCGGACCGCCCTGGGCGTGCCGGACTCCCTGTCGGGGGTCCCGGGCTGGATTGGCAACACCTATTTGGACGATTCCGGGAGGGACAGCCCCGCCTCCCTGAACTCGACCGGAGACATGTAGC
>NZ_JBCOTQ010000042.1:0-21299 GCF_040920445.1 Collinsella aerofaciens
GTGGAAAAGACCGAGTCGTCCTCGCAGACGCTCAAGCAGGAATACCTCGATACATACGAGCGAGGTGAATGACATGATAGGCAAGAGCTATGCAAAGATAGCGATTGTTGGCTTTGTACTTTGTCTTGCAATGGTGCTATGTGCATCATTTGCGAGGTATAGGTCCGAGCAGTCGTTCATCGATGGCGCTGAAAATGGGTTTGGCATAGACGGGATGTATGTCAACGATGGCGCGACCAGGCCGTCTATGGCGATTCTTGCAGGCGAAGACATGGAATGGCAAATCTGTAATGACGACGGCTCTTGTCTGAGTGGTCGTTTGGCCGCAACGAGCGACCCGAATTCGTTCGATCTTCTCGACAATGATGGAGCGGATTGCGGTTCAGTTCACCTTTCATATGCATCACGAGATGGGATGGACGGCATTCTCTACGTCTCCCACGAGTCTGGCGATTTCAAGATGCGCAGGACTAACCGAGTGCCGGCTTTTTTCGAGGAGTGAGAATTCCCGGCGGTCTGCCGATCAGGCCGCCGGGGTATTGAACCCTGCATTCATCCGTACACACACGGATGAATGCGGGAAGTTTCCGGATGAAGTTGATAATCAAGGAAACAAAGCCGTTCTGCCTGGGACGGCTTTGGCCTGGACTTTAACTACAACATCGCAATCGACACTTATCAGCTCGCGCAACGCGCATGGCCAGATCTCGGACGCTGGTGCATGGAGGACCTTCGAGATTTACTGGACATCCAAAACGACGATGCACACCGCGTGCTCGCCGACTGCAAAGACGAGATGGCTGTCTACAATGCGATCAGAAACGGCGTGAAGTCCGGAGAGCTTTCTGTGGAACCGCCGCGCCGTCGCGCGAGCCGACCGGGCAATCTGGTCCCGGCTCTCCCGGTCGTATTCCTACGATATCGCCCCTAGATCACCAATGCGTCAGATAAAGAATGAGGCAATGGCTATGATCACGCCTACGGCGGATGCAACGACTGCGCCTTTTTTCCTCTCCTTTAGTCCGACGAATAGGGTTGCCGTAAAGTAAAGGGCGGAAATGCAGGATATGGCAAGCGAAACGAGTTCCTTGGGCGGTTTCAGCAAAAGGTCGCTAGCAAAGAGTAATGCAAGCAGGGCAAAGCCGATTGTGGTCAAGTATCTCGATTGATTTTGCGACAACATGGCAACTTCCTTTCAGAACATGCAAGTGAAAAGTCGGTACGATGTCATTGCGGTTGCAAAAAAGCCGCCGCTAGGACCGGTTGTCACGAGACCGGCGATAACTTCAGCGGTGCCAGCAAGCTAGAGATCGCGCAGGCAAGCCTCCTCCTTCGCGTTCAGCTTGACCTTGTGAGGGACGGGGCGGTTATTTGCAAATCCGTGAGAATCGCACCACGCCTAGGAATATGAATCCGTGCAGCGTCCGCGCTCAAAAAGGGATATATCGTAATTTTCGTCGTAGTTGTCTCCGACGTAGATCTCGCTGCTCTCGGCGGGAGATCCCTCGTCGGCATAGGCTGCCGCAACGGGCACAAATGGTGTCATGACAAGGGAGAGGCAAAGAGCTGCTGAGACGATGGAGGGCAGGCATTTCTTCATGGCTGGCTCCTTAATCTGGCCTTTGATAGTTACTCGATGTCGCCTCCTTCCGCTTTATATCCGTTGTATTTGGCGTATTTCTTTAATAAGGCAAGAGGTTCTTCCTCTCCTTCGGATAAGCCGATGATGTTTCCTTGATCATCCAGTATGAATACGGACGGAATATGCTCAAGTTCATTTTGGTCATACACGGTCTTATCTTAATCTATGTATATGGGAAAGTCTCCTTCATGGACCGAGGCTTCTTCAATTGTGCTGTCCTCGGAAACAGTGAAAAGGTTCTTCCTTAAGGCTGCGAAATTATCAAGTTGTTGCATATCTTCTATGAGAAATTCGCAGTGCTGACACCACGATGCCCAGAACATCAAGATATTTTCCTCATTAGGTTTTAGCTTGTTAAAATAATTGACGTTTCGGCCGAGGCTGAAATCTTGGCCCATTTTAATGGACAAAGATGAGGGATAAGCATCGTGTTGCGGTTTGATATTGACGGCGATTAAGGCAGCGAAACACGCCAGAGCCGCCAAAGTCAGTAAGGCGATAACGCATTTTCTCGGTTTCCAGCTCATGACAGATCCCTCTCTCATGGTGAAACGCATACGTTTTGGGACCGGATACCGCTCAAATCCATTCTGGACGATGACTCGACTTACCGCCTTGTCCTTTCAGCGTGATTGCCGCTGCGGCAAGATCTGCGCAGCCTTTTGGAATAGTCCTACGCTCAAGCCGTTTCTATTCACCCTGAGCGAAGGGAGCCGCATATGCATGCAGCGGCAGTTTCGCCTCGGGGGGGGGTCGCTCGTAGGGCGGCTAATCTCCGGGGCCAGTCAATCATCGAGTACGTCCTGATCATCGCCGTCATCGGTCTTGTCATCGTGTTCGCGGGACCCGGTGTGGCGGGAGCCATCCGCAACCAGTTCAACCTGGTCGGCAACACTGTGAATAGCGGGACTAGCGCTGGCGCCGAGGGCGGCGGAGCATCCGGCGGCGGTTTCGCGGGAGCCGATTCAGTGACCGTACAGGCGGCTGTGGCCAAGGACGTCAAGGACTGGACGCTCGTTGAACAGAAGGCCGTGGCCGAGGACATCGCAGCGAAGGGCGAGGCGTCGCCAGTGTACGCCAAGGCGAAGGCCGCTATGGATGCGGGAACGACCTGGTCGGTCAAGCTCACGAACGATGACACCATGACCTACCGAATCATCGGCATCAACCACGACGACTTGGCAGATGGCAGCGGCAAGGCAGGCCTGACGTTCCTCACCACCTCGACGGGAATCAGATCGCGCATGAATGCAACCGAAACTAATGTCGGTGGTTGGGAGAAGTCCGAGCTCCGTGCGAAGATGAACTCCGGTGAGATCTGGAACCTGATGCCGTCCGATTTCCAATCCAAGGTAAAGCCCGTCAGGAAGCTCACGAAGAACGTCGGTGGCGGGAAGGCGAATAAGAATGCCGCCGTGACAGCAACGACCGACAGACTGTTCCTGCTCAGCTACTCCGAGATTGTGCCGACGTCTTATCTCGCATCTGACTATCCCTGGACTTCCAACGATGGCACCCAGTACGAGGCCTTCAGGGGCAAGGTGACGGAGAACCACAATGTCAAGAACCCCGATGCCTTCTCCGCCATCGCCATTGGTCCAAGTTGGTGGGAGCGTACGGTGTGTACGATGTATCAGAAGGCCCCTGCTGCAGGTTTCCTCCGTGTCAAAAGCGACGAAGATCCGACACCATCCTTCTACGCGTCGTAAGCGGGTTACGTCTGCTCTGTCTGGAGCTTCTAGGCATTTTGTCATATAAGCCGACATAGGGATAAAGGCCCGCGCAGGATTGCACGGGCCTTCTTTTGGCAAGTTTACGAACGGTTTGAGGTTCGTAGGACAGGTTATCGGGTTGAGGAGAAATGGGGTCGTACAGCGGCTCTCAGAGCGTCTGCCGCACTCCCCCGCCATTACCTTCGTAGCGCCCTCGTATAGAGCTCATCCCGCTTGGCTTTTCGTTGCAACCTCTCACTTGTCCACCGATCAAGTGAACTACTGGAATAAATACAGCGACACGCTTGTTCGTTACAGTCGCTATATCTGTGTAAATCGCCGCGATAAATACAGCCTGTACCCGGCTGTATACCAGCTATGCGTATGTAGATTCATATCGCGTTAATAAATCGGCTCATGCGTATGCAAAACACGCAAGTAGCCGCAAAAGGCGATTTTCGCTCAGGTAGATTTTTGGCACCCTGTTGCTTAATCAAAATTAAGCAATTGCTTAAAACAAAAAAGGTCAGGCACTAGGTGCCTGACCTGCAAACTTCTGGTCGGGACGACTGGATTCGAACCAGCGACCCCTTGACCCCCAGTCAAGTGCGCTACCAAGCTGCGCCACGTCCCGAAGCTTTTGTTTGTTGCTCTGCTCTCGCTCGCAACAGGGAGTATATTAACCCGAAACTTTGTCCTTGTGCAAGAACTTTTTTAATTATTTTTGAGCAAGTCCAAAATTGTATCTGCGAGCTGGGGTTTTGTTAGCACAGGAAGTTCCTGCGTACCCGCTATGCTAACAATCCAGGCCTTATTGGTGTCGGTTCCAAAGCCTGAATCGGCGCGCGAGACATCGTTAGCGATGATCGCATCGCAGCCCTTGCGGGCTAGTTTGTGCTGCGCGTACTCCACGACGTTATCGGTCTCGGCTGCAAATCCAATCACACACCGCTCCCCCTTTTGGCGTGAAAGCTCGGCCAAAATATCGAGCGTCTCGACCAGTTCGATGCGATCCAAGCGTTCGTTGGCCTTTTTGAGTTTGTGGTCCGCAGGGGATACGGGTGTGTAGTCGGCGACAGCCGCCGCACAAATAGCCGCATCGGCCGTCTGAAAGGCGACCAGCGCCGCCTGCAGCATCTCTGCGGCGGTCTGCACGCGCACGCACTCCACGCCGCGACCCACGTCGAGTGACGTCGGCCCCAGCACAAGCGTGACCGCAGCGCCGCGGCGTACGGCCTCCCCTGCCAGGGCGATGCCCATCTTGCCCGACGACCGGTTGCCAATGAAGCGCACGGGGTCGATCGGTTCGTGCGTTGGGCCGGCGGTAATCACGATGCGCTTGCCTGCCAAGTCTTGCGGCACGGGATTGAGCACCTCGCAGATGGCTTCGACGATGTCCTCGGGCTCGCTCATGCGCCCCGTGTCCACGTCGCCGCAGGCAAGGTAGCCGCTGCCGGGTCCCACCACATGGATGCCACGGTCGCGCAACGTGGCCATGTTGGCCTGCGTCGCCGGTGCCTTCCACATGCCGTTGTTCATAGCGGGTGCGATCACGATGGGTCGCGGCGTAGCAAGCAGCGTCGTGGAGATGAGGTCATCGGCAATGCCGTTGGCCATCTTAGCGATGATATTGGCCGTCGCGGGTGCTACGACCACCAGGTCGGGCTCCTGCGCGAGCGAAATGTGGTGGATGGGGTCGGAGGGGTCGTCGAACAGGCCCACCGCGACCGGCTCGTTGGTGAGCGCGCGGAAGGTAAGCGGCCCCACAAACTCCGTGGCATGCTCGCTCATAACGACCTTGACGCGCGCGCCGCGCTTTTGCAGCAGGCGCACGATATTGCACGACTTATAGGCGGCGATCCCGCCGGTAATACCCAGCAGGATCGTTTTTTCCTCAAGTTGCATTGAATTGTTGGGTGCCGCCATCGTTTAAGCTTCCTTGCTGGGAAGCACCAGCAGACGGTGGCAATACGGGCAGTGCGCGATCTCGCTACCGTCGTGGTTGAGGTCGCTCATGGACGATGCCTGCAGCGCGGTGTGGCAGATGGTGGGAATGTTGCCCTGGATGGTCTCGACGGCCAGGCCACGGAACTGCTTGAGCAGACGCTCGTAGTCGGTGAGCACGTCGGTCGGCAGCGTGGCAGCAAGAGCGGTGCGCTCCTTGGTGGCGGCGTCAATCTGGGCCTGCAGGTCGGCGGCCTTGGCGCGGGCGGCCTTGGTATCGGCCTTCACGCCCTCCTCGAATTTGGCGATGATGGCCTGCGCGCGAGCCTCGCGGTCGAGCGCCTCCTTATGGGCGATGACGACGTCCTTGCGGGTGTGCTCGATCTTGTCCAGGCGCTTGGCCAGGGTGGCGAGCTCGTTCTCCAGGTCCTGAACCTCGCGGTAGTCAGAACCATCGACGTGGCGCTTCTTGGCGGCCTCGATGGCGTTGTTGGTCTGGATCTCGGTAGTGTTGAGATCGTCGAGCTCAATGTCCAGGTCCTTGCGCTGGGCGTAGAGCTTGGTCATCTCGGACTTGAGCTTCACGTAGGTTTTGCGCTTGGAAGCGAGCTCCTTAAGCTCCGGCATTTTGGCAAGTTCGCTCTTGTTGCGGGCGAGCTCCAAATCGATCTGTTGCAGCTTGAGTAGCGTAGCGCCGGCGCTCATAAGTTCTCTCCTTTTGTCACAGTCCACCATTGGCAAGGGTTCAGTATTTTAATCGCATGACGGGGGTCGACTCCTGCGTCAACTGCAGAGTTCATCAATATATCAACGAACGGCTCCTCGGAGCGGTCGTGGCCGAGCAGAATCACCGGCAGTCCGCGCAAGGCAAGGTCTTGCGCCACGTGGTAGCCGGCCTCTCCGGTCACGACAACGTCGGCGCCCGCGGCGATGGCAAGCTCACCAAAATCGCCGAGGGAGCCGCCCAGAATGGCGACGGAACGGCACGGGCGCTCGGCATCGCCCCATACGCGCGGATCGCTGCCATAGGCCGTGGCGGCGCGGGCGGCAAGGTCGCGCAGCGTGCACGGGTCGCTAAGCGTTGCAAGCGCGCCCAGGCCGGTCGTCTCTGGCTCGTCCACATGCTCCAACGAGCTCATGGGCTCAGCGCCCAGCAGCTCGCTCAGGCGAACGCGCGCTTCTTGCGAGCGGTCCAGGTTGGTGTGAAGCGAGATGATGCTCACGCCGCAACGAGCTGCCTCGTACAGCGCAGCGCTGCACTGGGGACGCGCGGAATCCGCCGGGCAAAACGCCTCGGGCGCCTTGATGTAGATGGGATGATGCGTCAGCAGCACGTTGGCGCCGGACTCCAGGGCGCGGTGCACGTTGGCTTCGGTTGCGTCGAGTGCACAGGCAACACCGGTGATCTTAGCAGTGGGATCTCCCACAGATAGCCCAACATGATCCCAGCCCTCGGCATCCGCCTTTGGGTAGCGTGCCAGCAGCGCACGTTCAAGCTCGGCGACGATCATGCGGCACCTACGATCGAGAGCAGCGTCTGGGCAAAGTCGTCCAGATCGCCCGGATTCACGCGGTCATCGAAGGAAATACGCAGTGCGCCCAACGCCTTCTCGCGACCGATGCCCATGGCGCTGAGCACGTGGCTCGGATCCATGTTGCCGCTCGAGCAAGCCGATCCGGCCGACACCTCAAAGCCGGCGGCGTCGAGCTTGATGATGAGCTCCTCGGAGTCCATGCCGTCAACGTAGATCGAAACCATGCCGGGCAGGCGATTGGCCTGCGCGTAGTCGCCCATGGTGGCGTGAATGCGTGGATGGGCCGTAAGCGTGGCGTAGAGCTTGTCGGAAAGGGCTTGCAGCTTCTCGCGCTCCTCGGCCACATGGGGCGTCAGCGTGCGGGCGGCAGCGGCAAAGGCGAGCTGCGTGCGCAGGTCCTGCGTGCCGGCACGTCGTCCGGCTTCCTGTCCACCGCCAAAGATTCGGGGGCGCAGCGGCGTGCGGTTCTTAAGGTAGAGCGCGCCGGATGCCACAGGGCCGCCGATCTTGTGCGCGGCAACGGTCATGGCATCGACGCCCAGCTCGGTGACATCGAGCGGAATGTGCAAATAGCCCTGGATGGCATCGGTGTGAAACAAGGCGCCAGAAGCATGTGCGGCTGCGGTCAGCTCGCGAATGGGCTGTACCACGCCGGTCTCGTTATTGGCGACCATAATGCTCACGAGCGCCACGTCGTTGCCGAGCAGCTCGACAAGCGTGGCAGGCTCAATGTAGCCCGCGCGGCAGGGCTGCACCAGGTCGACGGTAAAGCCGGCGGCACGCAGCAGCGGCAGGTTGTCCAGAATCGAATCGTGTTCGATGGCCGAAACGATGACACGATCGCGCTTTCGATCGCGCTGACGGGCGCCCTCGGCAAGTCCGAGCAGCGCCAGCTGGTTGGCCTCGGTGCCGCCGTTGGTAAGGATGATCTCGGACGGACGAACGCGTGCGCCAAAGCTACGGGCGATCTCGCGACGGGCGACTTCCAGGCGTGCGGCGGCCTTGCGGCCAAGCGAGTGCAGCGAGTTGGGGTTGACGCCGGCGAGCTCGCTGTCGTCATATTCGCGCTGCGCAAGGAGCGCCTCGGCGCGCATGGGCGTCGAGGCGGCATAGTCAAGATTCACGGGTATGCGGTTTTGACCTGCGGTCATAAGGTTTTATGCCTCCTGTGCGGCCTCGTTGCCCAGCTTCTGCAGCAGCGCAACCTCGGCGGCGGGATCTTCGGACTTAAATACGGCGGAGCCGGCTACGAGCACGTTGGCGCCGGCCTTGACGACCTCGGCGATGTTCTTGGAAGAGATGCCGCCATCGACCTCGATCAGGGGCGACACGCCGTGGCGCTCACACATGGCCGTAAGCTCGTGCAGCTTAGGCAGCGTGCCCGGGATAAAGCTCTGGCCGCCAAAGCCAGGGTTCACACTCATCAGCAGCACCATATCGACGACGTCGATGATGCTCTCGAGCACGCAGACGGGCGTGGCGGGGTTGAGCACCACGCCGGCCTTGACGCCGCGCTGCTGCAGATGGGTGAGCGTGCGGTGCAGGTGCGTGGAGGCCTCGTAATGCACGGTGATCATGTCGGCACCGGCGTCTGCGTACCAATCGACCGTCTCATCGGGGTTCGACACCATCAGGTGCGCGTCGACCGGAACATCGGTGGAGCGCTTGACGGCCTTAAGGATGTCAACGCCAAAGGTCAGGTTGCCGGTAAAGTGACCGTCCATAACGTCGAAGTGCACGTAGTCGGCGCCAGCGATCTTGTCGAGTTCGCTCTTGAGATTGGCCATGTCGGCCGAAAGAATGGACGGAGCGATTTTGATGGAACCCATGGTAGTAGCCTTTCTGCGCTAGTCGGCGAGTCCGTAGAACTCTTGAGAGGGGACGCGGTCGGTGAGAATCTCGAGCGCCCTATCCAAAGTAACACCGTTGTAGAGCGTTTGCTCCACGGCAAAGGTGAGCGGAATGTCTACGCCCAGCGAACGGGCGAGCTCACTGACGCTGCGAGCCGCGACGGCTCCCTCGACCACCATATGCGTGCGTGCCTGGTACTCGTCGAGCGACACGCCGTGGGAGAACTCGTAGCCAAAGGTCCGGTTGCGTGAATGCTCCGAAGTGCAGGTGGCGATAAGGTCGCCCATTCCGGCAAGCCCCATGCAGGTCATGGCTTGACCGCCGCGGGCGTGCACCAGGCGGCTGATCTCGGCCAGACCGCGCGTCATGATGAGGGCGAGCGTGTTGTCGCCCGCGCCCGAGCCGGCAGAGATGCCGCACACGATAGCGATGACGTTTTTCATGGCGCCGCAGACCTCGACGCCCGTCATGTCCTGCGACAGGTAGATGCGGAAGGCCGTGGAAAGCAGCAGCTCTTTAAAGGTTTCCCCCACTTGCTTGTCTTCACTGGCGATGACGGCGGCCGAAAGCCCGCCGCGGCAGATTTCCTCGGCATGGTTGGGGCCCGAGAGCGCCGCCACGCGCGACTCGTTGCCGATCTCGCTGGCGATGACCTCGCTCATGAGCAGGCCGGACTCGGGCTCGATGCCCTTGGTGAGGCACAGAACCGGCGTCTCGTCCGCGATGAACGGTGCCGCCTGGTGGCAGACATCGCGCAGGTGCGTCGAAGGCACGGCAAAGATGATGGCCTCCGCGCCGTCGAGCGCCTGGGCCAAGTCCGTCGTGGCGACAACGTTTTCCGGCAGCACGTAGTCCACAAGATAGCGGGGATTACGGTGCTCGCCGTTAATGCCGGCGGCCGTCTGCTCGCTATGGGCCCACATGGTCACGCGCTCGGCTCGCGCGGCGGCAAGGCCGGCGACGGCGGTTCCCCAGGAGCCGGAGCCAATCAGCGCAACATTCATGACTCTCTCCTACTTATCGTCGGGCTCGGTGACGCGCTTGGTAAACGAGAGCTTGGACTCCTTACCGGTCATGAGCTTTTTGATGTTCGCGCGATGGGCCCACACTACGGTGATGCCGATCATCGCCATGCAAAACTTGAGGCCCAGGCTGCTGTACGGAAAGACCGCACAGGCAGCGATGGGAAGACCGATGGCGGCGGCAAGCGAGCCCACCGACACGTACTTGGTGATGGCAACGGCCACGATAAACATGCCCAGCAGCGACAGGCCAATGGGCCAGTACCAGGCAAGAATCACGCCCAGGCCCACGGCGATACCCTTGCCGCCGTGGAAGTTAAGGTAGGGCGAGAAGATGTGTCCCCACACGGCAGCCACGCAAATGACGCCGAGCATCCAGTCGCCGGCGGCACCGGGAGCCATGATGCTCACAGGGAAGCCATAGCCCACGCTCGCGATGAGCGGACGGGCGATAAGGACGCAGATGGCGCCCTTAAGGCAGTCGAGCAGCAGCGTGAGCGCGGCCACTTTGGGGCCGGCCACGCGCAGCGCGTTGGTGGTGCCGATGTTGCCGGAGCCCGCCTTGCGAATGTCCGTGTGGTTGAACACACGGCCCAGGATCAGGCCAAACGGAATCGCTCCGATAAAGAACGAGACCACGGCGCAGATGGCGGTCAGCAGAATCGGATTAAGCATCCTTTTGCTCCTTCTTCCTAAAGAAGAGTCGAATGGGCGTGCCGGCAAAGTCGAAGGTCGAGCGCATGCGGTTCTCCACGTAGCGCTGGTAGGTGTCGTTGACCAGGTCGCTGTGGTTGACGAAGAACGTGAACGTCGGCGGGTTGATGCCCGTCTGAGTCACGTAGTGCATGCGCAGGCGGCGCTTGCCGTCCACCACGGTGTGGCCAAACTCGCGTAGGTCGGTGAGGAACGTGTTGAGGCGCGAGGTGCTGATCTTTTGCGAACGCGTCTTCTCGGCAGCGTCGACCATCGCCCATATCTTCTCGACGCTGCGGCCGGTCAGGGCCGAGATGCGCAGGTACTGAGCCCAGGGAGCCATGACGCCCAGACGGCGGTCGACGGTCTCCATGCAGGCCTCGCGCTTGCGGTCGTCGTCAAGCAAGTCCCACTTATTGAGCAGCACCACGATGGCGCAGCCGCGCTCGATGGCCAAGCCCATGACCTTCTGGTCCTGCTCGGTGACACCAACGGAGGCATCGACGACAAGCAGTGCCACGTCGGCGCGATCGATGGCGCGCAGGCCGCGGACCATGGAGTAGTACTCGATGTTCTCGTACACGGTGCTCTTCTTGCGAATGCCCGCGGTGTCAACCATGCGGTAGTGCTTGCCGTCGCGCTCGACGACGGTGTCGATGGCATCACGCGTGGTGCCGGCGATGTTGGACACGATAGAGCGATCGGCACCCAGGATGCGGTTGAACAACGAGGACTTACCGGCGTTGGGGCGGCCGATGATGGCGACGTTGAGCGCGTCGGGGAACTCGTCGGCGACCTCGTCCTCTTCCTCCGGAAGCAGGGCCACGATATCGTCGAGCAGGTCGCCCGTGCCGTGGCCGTGCAGGGCCGAGAGCGGCGTGGGCTCACCGATGCCGAGGGAATAGAACTCCCAGATGTTGTCATTCTCGCGATCGGGGTTGTCGAGCTTGTTCACCAGCAGAAAGACCGGCTTGTCGGAGCGCTTGAGCATGCGGGCGACCGACTCGTCCTCCTCGGTGACGCCGGTGCGGCCGTCGACCACAAACAGGATGACGGCGGCTTCCTCGGCGGCGGCGAGTGCCTGGTCGCGGATGGACGTGGCAAAGACGTCGTCGCTCTTGAGCGGCTCGATACCGCCCGTGTCGACGATGGTGAACTCGCGGCCGTTCCAATCGGCCGTGTGATACGAGCGGTCGCGCGTGACGCCGCGGGACTCGTGGACGATGGCGTCCGAGGTCTGGGCCAGGCGGTTAACGAGCGTGGACTTGCCCACGTTGGGGCGTCCGACGACGGCGACGATAGGTTTCATCTGCTCTCCTTTAATGGATAGGGTCAGTGGAAGTGTTAGAGTCGGCAGGCACAATGCCAAGGATGTGCTCCAGGGTATCGAGCAGCTCATGCGGCATGGTCGACACCACATGAACCTCGGCGCCGCGACTGGTAAGGCTTGCGAGTAAATCGTCACGATGATACTCGTCAAGCGTCATGCCGTCAGCGTTGAACATGAGCTTAGGCACAAAGAGCATAACCCCAGAGAGGTCCTGCGGCAGCTGCTCCAGAATGTCACACGCGACGATGAGGCCGGTCACGTCCACGTTGCCGCCAAAGTAGCGGTTCTTGATGGCCGTGACAGTGCCGCCGAGACCATGCGGCGACTCAACAAAGCGCGCCACGGTGTTGCGCGCGCTGGCGCCGGAGAGACATACCAGGCGCTGGTTGCGGGCGGTCATAGCCTTGCGAACGCGGGCAAGGCGCTCGGCGTCGGCGGCAAGGACATCGTCTGTCTCGTCCAGATACGAGCGGATCATGCCGATGCCGTCGTAGTACTGCGGGTAGCCGTCGTAGAAATCGGCCTCGGGCGGCTCGATGCCGGCGTCCAGGTAGAACTCGTCGCTCATCTGAAAGGTGTGGCGACCAAAGCGCTCGTACGCGCGGTCCTGGAAGGGCCGGATCATGGCGATGGTCTCGCGCGCCAGCTCGGGCTTGTCGCTGTAGGACCACGTAAAGCGGTTCTGATGCTTGGTAAAGCCCAGCGGCACAATGCCCAGGCTCGTGATCTGTTCGTGCTCCTCGCAAAAGCGCAGGGTCTTCAGCAGTTCCTCGCCGTCATTCATGCTAGGGCACAAAACGATCTGCGCATGGATTTCGATACCGGCGGCCATGATGGCCTCGAGTACATCCATGCCGCGCTGGGCGTTGCGGCCCATCATGCGGCGGCGAACGTCGGGGCTCACGGCGTGGACCGACACGTTCATCGGACTCATGTTGCGATCGATAACGTTTTGCACGTCCTCGTCGGAAAGGTTCGTGAGCGTGACAAAGTTACCCTGCAAAAAGCTCAGGCGATAGTCGTCGTCGCGGATGTAGAGCGTTGATCTACCGCCTTTGGGAAGCATCGTCATAAAGCAGAACACACAGGCGTTCACGCAGGTACGCATGCCGTCAAAGATGGGGCCGTCGAACTCAAGGCCCCAGTCCTCTCCCGGGAAGCGGTCGAGCTCCACGGGGGTGACAGTGCCGTCGCGCGGATCGAATACCTCCAGCTCGACGGTGTCGTCGTCTGCCTCCCAGAGCCACACGATCATATCGGTCAGCTTCTCGCCGTTGACCGTGAGCACGCGCATGCCCGGCTCGATACCCACATCCCATGCGGGCGACTCGGGACGCACGTTCTTTACGAGCGCGCCCTCACCCGGCTCGGGGTCGCGGCTGCGCCCGTAATCGGCCACCTCGGCGGCGTATGCGGGTACGGTCTGGTCCATGATTAGCGGCAAAGCTCCTTGATACGCTCTACGGCGCGTTCGATGTGTTCTTGCGGGGTGGAGGCTCCGGCAGTGATGCCAATGTGGCGCGCGTTGGCAAACCATGCGGCCTCAAGCTCGGAAGCTTCCTCGATGTGATGCGTGTGTTCGCAGACGTCAGCGCAGATCTGTGCCAGACGGCGGGTGTTTCCCGAGTTCTTTCCGCCCACGACGACCATGCAATCACAGCGGTTGGCAAGCGATGCGGCTGCCTGCTGGCGCTCGCTCGTGGCGGCGCAGATGGTGTTGATCACGCGCAGTTCCTGCACGCGCGGGGTGATGGAGGCCACAACCTCGGCCAGGTTCTGCGCGGTTTGGGTGGTCTGCACAACCAGGCCCACCTTGCCCGTGAGCGTCAGCGCGTCGGCGTCGGCGGCGCAGCTCACGACTTGAGCGTCATCACCGGCGTGGCCCAGAATGCCCTCGACCTCGGGATGGCCCGGCTCGCCCACGACGATCACGCGGTAGCCCTCGCGTACCAGGCGCTCGGCGGCCACGTGGACCTTCTTCACGTAGGGGCAGGTGGCGTCGACCACGGTAAGACTGCGCTCGCGAGCGGCATCGATCACTTGCGGCACCACGCCGTGGGCGCGGATGATCACGGTGCCCGATGCGGCGTCGTCCAAGGTGTCTGCCAGACCAACGCCTGCCTCGGCGAGCTCGCGTACCACGATGGGGTTATGGATGAGCGGGCCCAGCGTGTGGACCTGAGCGCACTCCCCTGCCTGCGGTGCGGCGGCCAACGCCATGTCGAGCGCGCGTTGCACGCCGTAGCAGGTGCCGGCGTGGGCAGCGATTTCGATGGTGGGGATAGCCTCCTCAGCGGCGGCCGCAGCGGTATACATGACGTTCTCACCCATGGCTAGAACCTGCCCGGATGCTCGTCGCACAGCTCGTCGCGCATGGCGTAGACGCGGTTCATGGCCTCGGACTCAAACCATGCCAGGCGCTCCTTGCGCTTAAGCTCGGCCGGTGCGTCGGATAGCGAGATGGCCTTGCCGGCGCGGATCCAGCACTTCTTGGGGCGCATGAGCTTTTTGCCCTTAGGCGTAATGTCGGACCAACCACAGATGGCGAGCGGGTTGACGGGTGCCTTGCCCATCTGGGCGATGAGAGCAAAGCCGCCGTGAACCTCGGGCTTGATCTCGCGCGAGCGGATGCGTGTGCCCTCGGGGAAGATCAGGACGTCCTCACCGCGCTGCAGCGCATGCTGGGCGGCGCGCAGGCACTTCATGTCGGCGGTGCCACGCTCGACGGGAATACCACCCACGCGACTAAAGGCCCAGCGCACAATCTTGCTTTTGGCAAACTCGGACTTAAAAATGGGGCGAATGCGGCGGCCGCCAAAGAACAGCGCCGTCTCCACGGCCAAGAGTTCTGCCATCGAGGTGTGGTTGCAGATGACTACGCTGCCGCGGCCTTCCTGGCGCTCAAACAGCAGGTCGGCGTCCTCGACCTTCCAGCGCCACATAAGCTTGGAGAAGACCCACAGGATGCCCATGACCACGACGACGGTGCCGCGGATGAGCGCTGGGAACTCGGCGTACGGGGCGTTGTAGTAATCCTCGGGCGTCTGCTTAAACAGGCGCATGGGCTACCTCCTTTGGTTGATGAGGTCCTCGATAATGCGGACGACCTCGTCGATGGTGTGGGCGGTGGAGTCGACGTGCACGGCATCCTCGGCGGGCACGAGCGGTGCGACCTCGCGGCTGCTGTCGAGCTTATCGCGCTGCTTGAGGGCATCAAGGGTCTCGTCGACCTCGGCCTCGAGCTGCTCTTCAGTGAGCGGCTGGGCGTCGTTTTGATGGCGCTGCAGCACGCGGCGACGGGCGCGTTCGCGGGGGTCGGCGGTCAGGAACACCTTGACCTGCGCGTTGGGGAACACGACGGTGCCGATGTCGCGACCCTCGGCCACGATATCGCGGTCCTCGGCGGCGCGGCGCTGATGGATGAGCATGGCGGCGCGTACGCCCGGGTAGGCCGAGACCTTGGAGACGTTGGCTTCCACCTGCGGGGTACGGATGGCAGCCGATGCGTCCTGGCCGTCGATGGTCAGGCGCGTGTCCTCGCCGGTGCCGTTGGTAAAGCGGATCTCGATCTGCTCGGCGAGGGCGTCGATGGCAGCCTCGTCGTCCAGGTCGATGCCGCGGTCGAGTGCGGCGAAGGTGACAGCGCGATACATGGCGCCCGTGTCGAGCTTGTTAAAGCCCAGCTGGCGGGCGATCTCCTTGGCGATGGTGGACTTGCCGGAACCGGCGGGGCCGTCGATGGCGACGATCATGTAATGCTTCCTTTCGGTGGTTGACGTGCTGATATGGGACGCGAGCGCTGCTTGCTGGCGGACTGGCTAGTCCGTGTAGCGCTCGCGGTAGGTGTTGCGCTTGGGTGCGGAGCCATGGCTGCCGTGGTGGCGCGTGCGGCTCGCGGTGCTGGTCGCGGGCACGGCGGCGCGCTTGGAGGCGGCCTGCTTGGGCGGAATGCCGCCGGCCTTGAGGATCTGCACCTCGCGGTCGGTGAGCTCGCGCCACGAGCCCTTGGCCACGTCCTTGAGCTCCAGGCCGGCAAAGTTGCAGCGATGCAGGCGGATCACCGGGTGGTGGATCTTGCTCAGCATGCGCTTGACCTGGTTCTTGCGTCCCTCGCGGATGATGACCTCCACGGCGGTGGTGCCGGGCTTGACGCCTTGCGGAGCCACGGCCTCGGCCTCGCGCGCGCCGATGACCCGGCAGATCGCCGGCTGGCACAGGCCGTCGTCGAGCTCGATGCCGCGACGCAGCGGTTCCAAGTCGCGATCGGTCAGGCGGCCGTCTACCAGTGCCTGATAGGTCTTGTAGACGTGCTTGCTGGGGTGCAGCAGATCCTGCGAAAGGTCGCCGTCGGTGGTAAAGAGCAAAAGCCCCGTGGTGTCGCGGTCCAGGCGACCCACCGGGAAGAGCCCCGGAAAGCGGTCGCGCGGTACCAGGTCGGCCACGCAAGGGCGCTCCTGCGGATCGCTCATGGTGGTGAGGTAGCCGGTCGGTTTGTAGAGCATCAGGTACACGGCACCCTGGTTGAGCTTGACGGGCATGCCGTCGACCTCGATATGGTCACGATCGACATCGACCTTGGTGCCCAGCTCAGTCGCGACCTCGCCGTTAACGGTCACGCGGCCGGCGGTCATCAGGTCCTCCGAGCCGCGGCGGCTCGCCACGCCCGCGCGCGCCAAAAAGCGCTGCAGGCGCATGGTATGCGGGTAGACGGGCTGGGCGCCGCCTGTGGGCGCCGTAGCGCCCGCGGCGCGTGAGGTACGCGTCTCCCCTGCTTCGTTAGTCCTCGACATGCAAATCCTCCGCCGTGTCGTCGGTGGCTAGGATTTCCTCGCCACCGACTGCCTCGACATCATCAACATCGGTATCGATCAGTTCGCGCTCTTCGTCCAGGTCCTCGGCCTGATCCTCGAGCGTGGACTGAATACTGCGGCCGCTCAGACGCTCGCGGATAAACTGGCGCGACTGCTCGTCGGGGGCAAACTGCTCCAGATCGGGCAGGTCGCGGGTGGAGCGCAGACCGAACTTTTCCAAGAAGGCGTTGGTCGTGCCGTAGATGATGGCCTGACCGCGCTCGGGGTCGCGACCGAGCTCGCGCACCAGACCCTTGTCCACGAGCGACGCGATGACGCCGTCGGAGTTGACGCCGCGGATGCCCTTGACAACCTCGCGCGTGACGGGCTGGTGGTAGGCGATGACGGCCAGGGTCTCGAGCGCCGCCTGCGACAGTTTTTGCGTGTCCCAGCTCAGCACGTAGGCTTCGACCACGTCGTGGTAGGCGGGGTGCGTAAACAGGCGCCAGCCACCGGCGACCTCGCGCAGCTGAAAACCGCGGTTGGCCTCCTCGTACTCAACCTTGAGCTCGGCCAAAAGCGACGCGCACTCGCCGGGGGCAATATCCAGTGCGCCGGCCAGCGCGGGCGCACTCACCGGGTCGCTCGACACCAGCAGCAGCGCCTCGAGGGCGCCTTTGAGGCTGTTTGCCTCTAGCGTGGAAAGGGTTGACATGGTAGCCGCTCCTATTCGTTGAGCTCGGGGCCCTCGCCGGGAACGTATGCCTCGGCGCCCTCGACTCGATTAATGCAGATGGTTCCAAAGATCTCGTCCTGGCTCAGCGTGAGCGAGCCGCGCTTGGCGAGCTCGAGCATGGCAAGGAAGGTGACGACGAGCTGCTCAGTCGTGGCGTCGCCGTCCAGCAGCTCGCGGAAGGTGCAGGTTTGGTGCGCCATGGTAAAGCGGTCGACCGAGGCCACCGTCAGGTCGAGCGGAACGCGATGCGGCGCCACGTGCTCGGCCTCCAGCAGGAAGGTCTGACGCTTGCCGTCCAGGTCGGCGCAGATGACGGCCAGGCCGCGCAGCGTGATGCCGGCCAGGTAGTCGGGCATAAGGCCCAAAAACTCGGGGTCGGGGCCGGCCACGCGCGGATGCATGCGGCTCTCGGCCTGCATGCGCGCACCAAGGGCCGCCGCCGCGCCCTTAAACTGCTTGTAGGCGATCAGGCGCTGAATCAGGACCTCGCGCAGGGCATCGCCGTCGAGCGCGCTGAGTTCCTCGAGGTCTTCGTCTTCCTCGTCATCGTCGACGGATTTGCTGGGGGCCTCCTGGGGCACCAGCGAGGCGGCTTTAATGTCCAAAAGGGTTGCCGCGACCAGCAAAAAGTCGCTCGCCACGTCCAGGTCCAGTGCCTCGATGCGCTCGACCTCGGCAAGGTATTGCTCGGCCACCTCGCTAATGGAAATAGCGCCGATATCTACTTTTTGGCGGGTTACCAGCTGCAGCAGCAGGTCGAACGGTCCGCTGTAGACCTGCGTCGACACGCGATACGACATCTTCGACCTCCTTTGACGGCGCCTTCGCGGCGCGGTTTGGGTGCATGTTGCGACCGTTTTGCACGGTCGACCTGTAAGTTTACCTTAGATGCCGGCGATTGCGAAGTTGAGCAGCCACTCGGCCAGCGGATACACGGTAACGTCGAAATAGCGGCCGATCACGTCGATGCCGGTCCACATGGGCAGCAGGTACAGCACCAGGATGAGGATAGGCATGGCGTATTGCTGCAGGCGATAGTAGTTGGCGAGCGTCTTGCCCTTGAGGAACGGCACGATGATCGACGAGCCATCGAGCGGCGGGATCGGGATGAGGTTAAAGAACGCGAGCGACAGGTTGACCACGATAAAGGTGGCGCCGAAGTTCATGATTTGGGACGCCACGGCAAAGGACATGCTGGCATAGAGGTTGCCGTATGTCGCGTGCATAAGGGCTGCGGCAAGGCATGCCAGCGCGATGTTCGACGCGGGGCCGGCCACGCTCACCAGGACCTCGTCGCGCTTGGGGTGCTTAAGGTTGTTGAGGTATACAGGCACGGGCTTGGCAAAGGCGAACACCGGGCCGCCGGCGGCAAGCATCAGCAGCGGCAGGAGAATGGTGCCAAACGGGTCGATGTGGTTGAGCGGGTTGAGTGAAACACGGCCGCGCGAACGCGCCGTCTTATCGCCGAGCGCCCAGGCCGCGGCGGCGTGCGCACTCTCGTGGATGACGATGCCAACGATGACGGCGACGGCGCTCGCGAGCAGGTTCATGAGGTAGCTACTGGACATGTCGATCCCCTAGCGGACGCGACGCGAGGCGCGTGTGAGCAGGTAGTCGATCACAAACAAAATGACGGCGACGATGGCGTAATCCAGGCGGAACACGCCGCCAAAAGGCGATGTGATGACGCCGTAGCCAGCGATGGCGCTCGGCAGCGCGCGCGAAAACTCAACGACATAGCCCACGATTTGCAGCTTGGCGGTGAGGCCGCTAAAGCACAGCAGCACGGTCATCGCGCTCATAAAGATGCCGCAGATGCGACAGGCGATGGCGATGATGCTCATCGCCACGGCGGCGGCCTTACGAGAGTTCACGCGCGGTCTCCTCTTCGATCTGGGTGGAAAGCTCGAGCCATTCGTCCTCGAGCTTGGGCAGCTCTTGCTTAAGCCCGTTATATTCCCCCAGCGCGGCGTTGAACTTGTCCTGATCGGCATAAAGCTCTTCGCTGGCCATCAATTCCATAAGCTCGTCATAGCGGGCGCGCTTTTTGTCGAGCTCGGTCTCGATCTTCTTGAGCCGGTTGCGCACGCCCTTGAGCTTTTTGTTGAGCGCGGCGCGGGCCTGGGCCTCGGCGCGCTTTTGCTCCTTGGTCTTTTTGCCCTCGGCAGGCTTGGGGGCCGCAGCGGGGGTATCGGCTTGGGCGGCGCTGGCTTTGGTGGACTTGGCCGCGGCAGGCGCGCTCTCCGTGGACGCCTCGGCGGCGGCGCGGGCAGCGAGGTCCTCGCGCTTGTAGAGGTAGTAGTCGTAGTCGCCGTCGTAGACCGTGACCTTGCCGTCGCGGATGTCGATGACGCGGTTGGCCACGGCGCGCACCAGGTGCTCGTCGTGGCTGATCAGCACGATGGTGCCAGGGAAGTTTTGCAGGGCGTTCTCGAGCATGTCCACCGAGTCGATGTCCAGGTGGTTAGTGGGCTCGTCCAGGCACAGGAGCGCCTCGGGAGCCACGAGCATCTTGGCCAGGGCCAGACGTGCCTTTTCGCCGCCGGAGAGGACGCGTACCTGCTTTTCGATGGAATCATTGTCGCTAAACAGGAAGGCACCCAGCAGACTGCGCTGCTGCGGCACGGTCCACTTGGGCGTGACGGTGTCGATCTCTTGCAGAACGGTGTTGGACTCGGTCATGCCCTCGAGCGCGTGCTGGGCATAGTAGGCCACGCCGACGTTGGTGCCCAGGTCGCGGGTGCCGGTAGTGGGCGGCTCCAGGCCGGCGAGGATCTTCATAAGCGTGGACTTGCCGGCGCCGTTAGGGCCGACGAGCGCCACATGCTCGCCGCGGTAGAGTTTAAGGTCGATGTCGCTGTAGATGTGCTTGTTGCCGTAGGACTTGGATACGCCCTCCAGGCCCACGACCATGTCACCGGAGCGCGGCGGATCGGGGAACTTAAAGTCGATGTGCTTGTGGCCCTCGGGCAGGATGACGAGCTCCTTTTTGATCTGCTCGATCTTGCGAATGCGCTCCTGGGCCTGGGCGGCCTTGGTGGGCTTGTAGCGGAACTTGTCGACGAAGACCTGCATATGGGCGATGTCGCGCTCCTGGGCGGCGCGCTTGGCGCGCATCTGCTCCAGGTTGTCCTCGCGCTGCTTGAGATAACTGCTGTAGTTGCCGGTGTAGGTGGTTACGCGGCGGTTCTCGAGCGCGGCGACGTGGTCGACGCAGGCGTCCATGAAGGCGCGGTCGTGGCTGACAATGAGAACGGCGCCGTCGTAGTTGGCGATAAAGCCGCGCAGCCACTGGACGCTTTCGAGATCCAGGTGGTTGGTGGGCTCGTCGAGCAGCAGCAAGTCGGGATGACGCAGGAAGAGCTTAGCGAGCGCGATGCGCATCTGCCAGCCGCCCGAGAACTCGGAGCACGGGCGCTCAAAGTCGGTGACCTTAAAGCCCAGGCCGGACAGGATCTTGCGGGCGTTGCTCTCGAGCTCGTAGCCGCCCAGATGCTCAAAGCGGTCCTGGACCTGGCCGTACTCGTTAAGGAGTGCGTCGACGTCCTTGCCTTGCTCGGAGAGCTCGGTGATCTGGGCCTGCAGCTCGTTGGCGCGCTCGCCCATGCGGCGGATTTCCTTGGCGGCGGCCATGACCTCGGCGAGAATGGTAGTGTCCTTGTGCTCCAGGTTGGTTTCCTGCTCTAGGTAGCCCACCTGGCAGTCCTTGGCGTACTGGACCTGGCCGGCATCGGGGCTGTCGATGCCCATGATGATTTTGAGCATGGTGGTTTTGCCGGCGCCGTTGGGTCCCACGAGCGCAAAGCGCTCGCCGGGGTTGATCTGGAAGGACGCGCCGCTAAAGAGGACGCGAGCGCCGAAGCTTTTTTCGATCTTGTCGACCAGGAGGATCATGGTGCCGCCTTTGACCTTGTGTGCCTATATGAAAAAAGGCCCCAACTTGCGTTGGAGCCTCATTCAATGCTCGGGTGGAGACGAGGGGGATCGAACCCCTGACCTCTTGACTGCCAGTCAAGCGCTCTCCCAGCTGAGCTACGCCCCCGT
>NZ_JBCOTQ010000043.1:0-20422 GCF_040920445.1 Collinsella aerofaciens
GGTGCGGCTCTGGCCCATCCGGGCATTCCTGATACGCGCGATGGCCGTGTGTCCTTCCTTCTTAACGACCTCCTCATGCGGTCCCAGTGGGTGACGATTGAGGAGTATGCGGATTTACTCTACGTTTCGGCGCGGACTCTGTCCAATGACATGCGTCTGGTAGAGCAGAAACTCGCCCAATTTGACTTAACGCTCGAAAAGCGCCCACGCTACGGAATCCGCGTTGCGGGCGGGGAGTCACAACGGCGCCTGTGCCTGGCCTCGCTGGTGAGGCCCGTGTTGCCCGACACCGACGATGCAAAGCTCGCCGAGCGCCTGCGGGCCATCGCCGCATGTGTGGACGATGCCCTGACGGCCTCGCCCGTCACGGTGAGCTCGCTGGCATCCCGCAATCTCATCATGCATCTTTACATTGCTCTTGGCCGCATCGAGCAGGGCTGCTATGTCCCAGCTGCAGAATCGGACGTTCAAAAACTGGAGGGAACGCGCGAATACGCCGCGGCTTTCCAGATTGCCGCAAACATCAAGGATGCCCTGGGCGTGAGCATGCCCCGAGAAGAGGTTGCCTTTATCGCAATCCATTTGCTCGGCAGGGGCACGGGCGTGCCCGAGAAGGGCTCTGCCGTTATCTCGGACGAGATGTGGGAGATTGCTTCCGAGATGGTACGTGCGGTCAACGATGAGTTTAGGTTTGACTTTAGCGGCGATCTTGAACTTCGCATGAACCTTGCTCGGCATATCGGCCCTCTGGGCTATCGCCTTGAATATCACATGCATATGGATAACCCCATGCTGCCCGATATCAAGACGAGGTTTCCGTTGGCCTATTCGATGGCAGCTGGCACCTCGCAGGTACTCGAGCGTCATTTTGGCAGCCAGCCCTCTGATGAAGAGCTCGGCTACATCGCCATGGCATTTGCCCTGGCCCTCGAGCAGCAAGCCGACCAGCCGCGTCGCAAGCGCATCCTGATCGTGTGCGCCTCGGGAGCGGGAAGCGCCCGTATGCTCGAGCACCAGTACCGCAAGCAGTTTGGCATGTATATCGATTCGATTGAGACATGCGATGTCGCCCGCGTGGGAACGTTCGATTTTTCGCACATCGACTACGTGTTCACAACGGTGCCGCTCAACGTCAAGTTGCCCGTGCCCGTCCGCGAGGCCGATTTCTTCTTGGAGACGAGCGATGTCAACGCTATCCGCAAGGTGCTGAGCGACGACACTGCGCAATCGGACTCCGTAAGCTCTTTCTTTAGCCGTGCCCTGTTCTTCAACCGCGTTGAGGCGTCGTCGAAGCAGGCCGTTCTCCGATATCTCTCCGAGCGCGCCGTCGAGAGCGGCCGTGTCGATGCCCAGTTTGCCCAAGAGGTCGCCGAGCGCGAGAGCGCGAGTGCCACCTCGTTTGGCAATGGGGTAGCCATGCCCCATGGGATGCATCCCTTGAGCGCCGAGGCCTTTGTTACCGTGGGCCTGCTCGAACATCCCATTCTTTGGGACGAATACGGCCATGAGGTCGATATCGTCTTTATGGTGTCGTTTGCCCGGTCGGGCGGCGATGAGGCGCGGATCTTGAGCTCACTGCTCGCCGAGATCTTTATGGACCGCCAGGGGGTCGAGCGCCTACGCGAGCGCCGGTCCTGGCATGAGCTGATGGCGCTTGTGCAAGCGCATACGGCTTAAGACTTCTTTTGTCGATAACCCTGTCTGTCTACCTGCAATAAACCTCGAGGATTGCGGGCGGGAGATAGGCGTTTCGAATATTCAAGTACAAACCAAACATCACGGGAGAGGAGACCGTTATGGACGATCAGGGAACCGAGATGGTTTCGTTTCAGCTGGTCGCTGCGGCGGGAGAGGCACGCAGCCTTGCCTTCGAAGCCCTTGAAAAGGCAAAAGCGGGGGATTTTGACGCCGCCGCCAAACTCATGAAGCAGTCAAAGGATGCGGGAATCAAGGCTCACCACATCCAAACGCAGCTGCTTTCGACTGAGGCAGCGGGCGAGCATCTGTCGGTGGATGTGTTGCTGGTCCATGCTCAGGACCACCTCATGTGCTCCATGCTTGCTCAGGAGCTCGTGCAGGAGCTGATCTGCCTGTATGAGTGCACTGCAACCAAGAACGCCTAGCGGCGTGCGGTGACTATCCAACCAATCAATGCGAAGGGAATCCCTTATGAAGATCCTTCTTGTTTGCGCAGCTGGTCTGTCTACAAGCATTCTGATGAAGAAACTCGAGAAATATGCGGAGCAAAACGGCATCGAGCTCGATATCGATGCGGTGGGTATCGGCGAGTATCAGGAGACGTGCGCCAATTATGACGTGCTGCTCTTGGGGCCGCAGGTGTCCTACCAGCTCAACACCGTCAAGCAGGGGAGCGGTAAGCCGACCGCGGTCATCCCCGCACAGGACTACGGCATGGGCAACGCCGCCAACGTGCTGGCACTCGCCCAGTCGCTGTTGGGTTAGGAGGCGACCATGGAGAAGTTCATGACCCTGCTTCAGGAAAAACTGACCCCTATCGCCAATTTCTGCGGCACCGAGCGCCACTTTGCCTCCATGCAAAAGGGCTTTATGAGCGCGATCAGCTTCATCTTGGTATCTGCCGTCTTTATGATCCTCGCCAACCCGCCGGTCACGGCCGACCTGGTGGCGCAGGGCGGGTTCTGGTCCGTCTTTGGCCCTTGGCTCGATTTTGCGACGGCCAATAAGCTCACGCTGCTCATCCCCTTCAATATGACGATGGGCATACTGTCGGTGATCGTGACGTTCGCAATCGCATATAACCTGGCGGGCACCTACAAGATGCCCAAGCTTAACGCCGGCATGACCTCGCTGGTGATGTTCCTGATCGCCGCGGCGCCGTCGTCCTACTACCAGCTTGCTGACGAGTCCGTGCTCCAGGCGGTCCCCTGCACCTATCTGGGTGCGCAGGGCCTGTTTACCGCCATCATCGTTGCCTTGGTCTCCGTCGAGGTCACGCGCTTCTGCCAGACCAAGGGCATCACCATCAAGATGCCCGATGGCGTGCCGCCGTTTTTGTCCGAAACCTTTGGCGCCATCGTACCTATGCTCGCCAACATCCTCATCTTCTTTGGCGGCAACCTGCTGATCCAGATGATCGATCCCGCGCTGTCCATCCCCTCGGTTATCGAGAAGCTGCTCGCTGCCCCGCTTTCCGTCGCAGTTGACTCTGTGCCCGGCGCACTGCTTATCTGCTTCATGACGCTGCTGTTTTGGTGCTTTGGCGTCCACGGCAACATGATCGTAATGCCCATCACCGCCCCGGTCTCGCTTGCCGCCTTTGCCGCCAACGCCTCGCTCTATGCTGCCGGGCAGCCGCTTGAGTTCCACCCGGTGCTCATGTCGTTGGCCATCAACCTCATCGGCGGCACGGGTAATACGTTCTCTTTTGTGGCGCTCTGCGCGTTTAGGGCAAAGTCGCAGCAGCTCAAGGCATTTGGCAGGGCATCGATCGTGCCGAGCTTCTTCCGTATCTCCGAGCCCGCGATCTTCGGCGCGCCCATCATCTTCAACCCGATCCTCATGATTCCGTTTGTGCTAGGCGGCATGATCTCGGCCCTGCTGTATTGGGGTGCGGTCTCACTGGGTCTTGTCTCTAACTTCTACATCTTGGTGAGCGGCACGTTCCCCATCTTCGTTCAGGGCTTTGTCCAGTGCCTCGACCCGCGCATCTGGGTGTTTACGATCGTTTTGATCGTGGTCATGGCTGTGGTCTGGTACCCGTTCTTTAAGGTGTACGATAACCAGCTCCTGGCTCAGGAGCAGGAGAACGCCGCGGCAGCTTCTGCCGAGGATGCTGAGTAGCATGAGTTACTTTGACAGAACGTCTGCCGCCGGTATGCCCGAGGGCTTTTTGTGGGGTGGTGCTCTCGCCGCCAACCAGGCCGAAGGGGGCTGGAACGAGGGCGGCCGCGGCATGTCGCACTCCGACCTGATCCCACAGGGTTCCGACCGCTGGGATGTAATGTTTGGCAGGCAAAAGCCCGTGGACGATCCGGACAGGCTGTATCCATGCCGCTGGGGCAACGACTTCTTCCATCATTGGCACGAGGATGTCGAGCTTTTTGCCGAGATGGGCTTTAAGTGCCTGCGTCTTTCAATTTGCTGGAGCCGTATTTTTCCCACAGGGATGGAGGCCGAGCCCAACGGCGAGGGCTTGGAGTTTTACCGTCAGGTATTCGAGGCGCTGCGCGAGCATGGAATCGAGCCGCTTGTGACGCTGTCGCACTACGACTATCCGTTGGCTCTGGTCGAGCGCTATGGTGGCTGGCAAAGCCGAGAGATGATCGAGCGGTATGCGCACTACGTCGAGACCGTCGGACGCGCGTACCAGGGCCTCGTGCGTTATTGGCTTACGTTCAACGAGATCAACAGCGTGGCGCTGTCCTATCTCAACGCGGGTGTCACGCTCGAGGATGAGCGTGACCGTGCAGCCGTGACTGCGGCGTTCTCGCACCATATGTTTATGGCGAGCGCTCGCGCTGTCGAGATTCTGCACAAGATCGATCCCGCAAACAAGGTGGGTTGCATGGTCGCTGCCGGTGCGACCTATCCGTACCGTTGTGCGCCCGAGGACGTATGGCTTGCGTATGAGGAGGACCGCGGCCGCTACTTCTACACAGACGTGATGGCTGCGGGCGCCTATCCTGCTTGGAAGCTGCGTGCACTCGAGAAAGAGGGTGTTCACGTGCCCTTTGAGCCGGGCGATACGGAGTATCTGGCAGAGCATACGGTCGACTTCATCTCGTTCTCGTACTATTGCTCGCGCTTGGTGTGCGCCGATGATCAGGTGATCGCCGAGAAGGCGGAGGGCAACGTGTTCCCGACGTTGCGCAATCCGTACCTCAAGGATAAAGAGACTGCCTGGAAGTGGCAGATCGATGCGCTGGGTTTGCGCGTGACGCTTGCCGGCTACCACGATCGTTACCATCTTCCGCTCTTTATCGCCGAGAACGGTGTGGGCGGACTCGATGCGCTGGAAGACGGCAAAGTCCACGATGCGTATCATATTGATTACCTGCGAAGGCATATTCTTGCGCTGCGCGATGCAATTGTCGAGGACGGTGTTGACCTGATGGGATACACGCCGTGGGGCTGTATCGATTTGGTGTCGGCCTCGACGGGGCAGATGAAGAAGCGCTATGGCTTTGTTTATGTCGATGCCGATGATATGGGCAAAGGCACGTTCGATCGCTACCGAAAGGACAGCTTCTGCTGGTACCAAAAGGTCATTGCATCAAATGGCGAGGACTTGAGTTAACCCTTGCAAGCCTGCTGCCCCCGCGGCCCGTTTCGGCCGCGGGGGCTTTTGCTATTTACCTAGTCCCCGATGAGACCCTCATTCTGTGGGTAGTCATTGGGGACGTTCTTAAAAGACTAGTCATTTAAGTCTGTCCCCAATGACTGCGGAAACCCGGCACTTGGGGACGTTCCTTTTCTGCTGGCAGCTTGGAACAGTCCTTAAAGCCCGCATCAATCAACTGCGGAAAGCGCATTCCAGAATGAGCGTCCAACATGGGACATAGTTTCCCTTGAGGGCCTCAACCGGAAAATGCATCCCGGAATGTTGCCGGAAAGTGGAACGTAGTTTCCCAAACGGGCCGCTAACGGAAAGTGCATCCCGCTATTGAGCTCCAAAATGGGATGCGCTTTCCGTGTCGGCAGTTCCTGGCAGCCTGGGGCTACTCATTTAAGTCTGTCCCCAATGACTAGTAGTAGGCCCACATGGCTTCGACTTCGTTAAGGACCTCTACGGCGCCCCAACGGCGGGCGCTGCGGCTGGCCGAGTTGGGGTCGTAGACGCCAATCTGGTCGGCGTCGTCAATACCGTAAAGCACAATGTAGTGGCCCACGTTGGTAAAGGTGCCCGGCCGAACGGCGGCGATGACGGGCGCTCCCGAACGCAGCGCTTGAGTCATAGAGTCGCGATCGTTATGGAGCTCCGTTCCGTTAAGTCCCAACTGCCATGCGCCGCTCGTCATAAACGACCATTCGGTTGCACCGGTGGGGGCGTAATTGCCCGCCTCGGAAAGCGCGCACATATCGACGGGGGTCATATTGGTGCGTCCCGTCTTAAAGATGTAGACCATGGTGAGGCACGTGGGCCCGCAGGCATTTTGGCGGATGGTGCCGCCGGCGTAAGGCAGCTCCGACCACGCAGGGTCGATCTGATAGATATGGGGCATCGTGCCGGCTTGCCATTGCGAGCGCGGGGTCGAAAAGGCGAAAGAATAACCGGGTGCGACGGGGGCCTTGAGCAGCTTGTCCTCGGCGGTGGGCTCGAGACCGGCCGAACCGTGGGACATACAGGAGCTCATAAGCACAAAGACCAGACAGGTAAGGATAGAGCACAGTGCGAGGCGAAGTCGACGAGCCGGCAGGGCGGGGGCATTCGCGTGCGATGTCGAGCGGTAGGGCTTGCCGTCGCGTCCGCCTTGGGGATGCGAAAAGAAGCGGTTGATATGGATGCCGGGCTGACGTGCGCCGTTGCGGCGCAGTTGCGGAACCTCGGCCTGACGCTGTCGAGTGCGCGCGCCCAAGCGGCCATCTTGCTGCGCGCTTGTGCCCGTGCTCAGACGGCCACTCTGCCGCGTTCTGCTTGCCTGCTGCCGAGACGAAGGCCTGGGTTGCTCTTGAGGACGTTGCGGATTGCTGCTCGTGGCACTTCTGGGCGTCGGCGTGGTACGGCCAGCAAGGCGAACGCTTTGTCGCCGTTGATCACCGTCGTTGTATCCGTATGCCATTCGTACCGCCTTGTCTCATGTATAACCTGTCCATCCTACAAAAAAGATGTGCAACAAATGGGTCTGCGCGTCAAAAGCTCGGTAAACGGTACGAAAGGCGCAAAACACACGGCCTCAAAAACAACTCTATATGCGTCCGATGAGCGTACGCCCGTCGGACGGGCGGCAACAATGAGCGGCAAACCGTGCCGTTCGTCCCAAAAACGGCGCCGCTCGTTTTGCAGTTCTGCCTTCGGTCGAGCTACAAGCGGAGCTGCTGCGCCAAGGCCGTATCTTAAAGCCACGAAATAAAAGAGCGCGGCAAAACAGACCGCGCAAGGGGTGACGTCAAGGGGCGTCAAAAAGGAAAGGAGGGGAACAATGGCGGACAAGAACGCAGAAGTTGCAGTTGAGGATAACGGCGGCATGAAGAAAACGCTTTCGCTCTGGAACTTCTTCACCATCGGTTTCGGTGCCATCATCGGTACCGGTTGGGTTCTGCAGGTCGGCGACTGGATGGTCGTGGGCGGCGGTCCCGTTCCCGCTATGATCGCATTCCTCTTGGGTGCAATCTTCCTCGTGCCCGTCGGAGCTGTTTTCGGTGAGCTCACGGCTGCTATCCCCATCTCGGGCGGCATCGTCGAGTATGTCGATCGTAGCTTTGGCCGTACGCTGAGCTACATCACCGGTTGGCTTTTGGCCCTGGGCAACGGTATCCTGTGCCCGTGGGAGGCCATCGCCATTTCGACCCTCGTGTCCGAGATGTTCGGCAGCCTGCCCGGTCTTGAGTGGCTGCGCGCCGTCAAGCTCTACACCATCCTGGGCGCCGACGTTTACCTGTTCCCAACGCTGATCGCGCTCGGCTTCGCAGCCTACGTCATCTTCCTCAACTTCCGCGGCGCCAGCTCGGCCGCCAAGCTCCAGGCCTTCCTGACCAAGGCCCTGCTCTGCGGCATGCTGCTCGCCATGGGCGTCTCGCTGTTCACCGGCTCGCCGGACAATGCCATGCCCGTGTTCTCCCAGGTCACCGGCGCTGGCGGCGGCAAGGCCGCTACCGAAGGTGCCAGCCTGTTCGCCGGCATCGTGTCGGTCCTGGTTCTGACCCCGTTCTTCTACGCCGGTTTCGACACCATTCCTCAGCAGGCTGAGGAAGCAGCCGAGGGCCTCAACTGGAACAAGTTCGGCAAGATCATCTCCCTGGCCCTGCTGGCCGCCGGCGGCTTCTACATGGTCTGCATCTACTCGTTCGGCACCATCCTCGACTGGCATGAGTTTGTTAAGAGCCCGGTTCCCGCGCTTGCCTGCCTCAAGGGTATCAACATGCTCCTGTACCTGGCCATGCTCGTCATCGCCACACTTGGACCCATGGGCCCGATGAACTCCTTCTACGGCGCCACGAGCCGCATCATGCTCGCCATGGGCCGCAAGGGCCAGTTGCCCGAGCAGTTCGCCGAGGTCGACCCCAAGTCTGGCGCTCCCAAGCTCGCCTGCGTCGTTCTGGGCGTCATCACCGTCGTCGGTCCGTTCCTGGGCAAGAACATGCTCATCCCTCTGACCAACGTGTCGGCTCTCGCCTTCATCTTCTCCTGCGGCATGGTCGCCCTCGCTTGCCTGCGCATGCGCTTCACCGAGCCCGACCTGCCTCGTCCCTACGAGGTGCCCGGTGGCAAGTTTGGCATCTCCCTCGCTATCGCTGCCTGCGCCATCATCATCGGCCTGCTTGTGATTCCGTTCTCTCCCGCCTCCCTCAACATGGTGGAGTGGAGCATCGTGATCGGCTGGTTGGCTATTGGCCTGGCCCTCATGGCTTTCACCAATTCCCGCAAAAAGTAACGCCGAGCCGGGGCGGATCAGGTGCGCGGGCCCCTCTCTTCCGCGCACCGAACCCGGCGCCACTTGGGTAGCTTTGTGAGGCCTTAACCCAACACGGCCTCGCCCACTATATGGATCCATAAGGAGGAACCATGTCCACTAAGTATGCAATCGTTGGCGGCAAGCTCATCGACGGTACCGGTGCCGAGCCGGTCGAGAACTCCCTCGTTCTCGTCGACGACAACGGCAAGATCGAGTACGCCGGTGCTATGCAGGACCTTCCCGAGGGCGTTGAGGTTATCGACGCCGCCGGCAAGACCGTCCTTCCCGGCCTGATCGACACCCACCTGCACTTCTCGGGCAACTTGACCGACGATGACACCGACTGGGTCATGCAGCCGCTCCTCGAGAAGCAGGCCGTCGCCGTCAAGCAGGCCTACGACTGCCTCACCCACGGCCTCACCACCGTCTGCGAGATCGGCCGCTTTGGTATCCAGATCCGTGACTGCATCGACAAGGGCGTCTTCAAGGGCCCGCGCGTTCTGGCCACCGGCCTTGGCTTCTGCCGCGTTGCCGGCCACGGCGACTCCCACCACTGCAGCCAGGAGCTCAACAAGGAATCGCACCCCTGGGGCGATCAAGTCGACGGTCCTTGGGATCTGCGCAAGGCCGTCCGTCGTCGCCTGCGCGAGAACCCCGATGCCATCAAGATCTGGGCTACCGGTGGCGGCATCTGGCGCTGGGACTCCGGTCGCGACCAGCACTATTGCTCCGAGGAGATCCAGGCCGTGGTCGAAGAGGCAAAGATGGTCGGCATCCCCGTGTGGAGCCACTGCTACAACAACCACGCCGCTGCCTACGATTCCGTTCGTTTTGGCTGCGAGCAGCTGATTCACGGCTTCGATATCGATGAGCGTACCATGGACCTCATGGCCGAGCAGGGCACCTTCTTCACCCCGACGATCGCCTTCCTGCCCACCTGGTACGCCACCTATCCGCCCGTCTACGTTCCCGAGCTGCACGACAAGTACGAGGGCACCCTGGTCGAGAAGGAGCTGCAGCGCAACTACGACTGCCTGCGCGAGGCCAAGAAGCGCGGCGTCGTCATGACGATCGGCTCCGACTCCTTCTCCTTCGTCACCCCGTATGGCACCTGCTCCATCGAGGAGATGTACGAGTTCGTCGACAAGATCGGCTTCACCCCGGTCGAGACCATCACCTGTGCAACCCTCAACGGTGCCAAGATGTGCCACATCGAGGACGAGACCGGTTCCATCGAGGCCGGCAAGTGCGCCGACCTGCTGGTCGTCAACGGTGACGTCGCCGCCGACATCCACGTGCTCAACACCGACAACATGGACGTCATCATGAAGGACGGCTGGATTGTCGAGGCCGGCACCTTCGGCGAGGCAAACAAGTACAGCGCCTAAGCTACCGTTCATCGATGGCTTGATGTAAAACACAGTATTTGATTGCATAATGCAATGGAGAGGGTCGCTTGCGGCCCTCTTTATTGCTATGGGGTGCGTCAGTAAGAAGGAGATGACGGTGGATCTCAATAGGCTGATTCTGGGCAAGAGCTACAACTCTACCAAGGTCTTTCGTACCGCTCAGCATGTGGTTCAAGCCATCTTGCTCGGTATTGTCGTTCCGCTGCTTATCCTACTGCTCATCTGGGATCTAACCGATAATCCCAATCCCGTTCCGGCCGTTGTCGTCATTGCCGGCTTGGTCATGCTGTGCTTCTTCTTCTCGTACGTCTTTGTCGTTCCCGACGACCTTACATCGAGCGCAACCGACCGCACGCTCGCCATCGCTTCAAAAATATTCGCCTACACGTCGCGCGGCCTTACGCCCGAAGCTGCCCTGGGCGCCTCTAAGATCATCCTGTCCGAAACTATCGCCTCTGCCATCTGCTTTACCGACGGCAAACAGGTGCTGGCGAGCTGGGGCGAGGACTCGGCAAAATGCCCCGCGGGCACCCCGGTGGTACTGCGGACTACGCTCAACGTGATCAACAGCGGTGAGCAAAGCGTGTTCTCGCGCGATGCCTCGACCGAGACGGGTGGCTACTTTCCGCGTCTGCGCGCCGGTATTGTCGCACCGCTTACCGTGCGCGGGCATTGCGTGGGCACGCTCGAGCTGTATTATCCCCGTCTGAGCAGCATCGATATGCGCCAGACGGCGCTTGCCTCGGGCTTTGCCGACCTCATTTCCACGCAGCTTGCGAGCTTTGAGCTCGAGCGCCAGGACGAGCTTACGGCCCGCGTGGAGCTGCGCGCCTTGCAATCGCAGGTCGATCCTCATTTTCTATTCAATACCATTAGCACGATCGTGTCGCTCGTTCGAACCGAGCCCGACAAGGCGCGATCGCTGCTGATCGACTTCTCCAACTACTATCGTCAGACGCTTTCTGATTCCGATACGCTCACCACGCTCGAGCACGAGGTGGAACAGGGTACTCGTTATATCAATCTTATGCAGGCTCGTTATGGCGACGGCCGTCTGCGCGTCTCGGTCGATATCGACTTTGAGGTGCGCGACAGCCTGGTGCCGCCGTTTATCTTGCAGCCGTTGCTCGAAAACTGCATCAAGCACGCGCAGCGCGAGACCGAGCCGCTTTCTATTCATGTTAGGGCTTTCGAGACCGATGACGGTTTGGAGATCATCGTCGAGGACGACGGCATCGGTATGAGCGAAGAGGTCTGTGCGCATCTGTTTGAGCAACATCGCCGAGAGGAGCCCGAGAGCATTACCGCCGACGGCTCCGTCAAGCGAGGTTGCGGCCTGGCGCTCTTTAACGTACTTCAGCGCATCCATTTCTTTTACGGAGAAGATTCCGGCATGCGCGTGGAGTCCCAGGAGGGCGTGGGAACGCAGGTCATCGTCGAACTGAACGGCGAGCCGCATGAGCCGGCGCCGTTGACGGCGTAGCACGCGGTTGGATTGAGAGAAAAAGAGGGGAAGCACATATGTCCGAAGGCTGGAACATCTTGGTGGTTGATGACGAGCCTCCCATTAGGGCTGAGCTACGCTATCTGTTGGAAAAGGATACGCGTGTGGGTCAGATTGCCGAGGCGGGCAATGTCACCGAAGCCGTGGAGTCGATTCTGTCGAACAAGCCCGACGTGTTGTTTTTAGACATTACCATGCCCGGTCGCTCGGGAATTGAGCTTGCCGAGACGCTGCAGAACCTAAAGACGCCGCCGGTCGTGGTGTTTGTGACGGCGTTTGCCGAATTTGCCGCTGATGCGTATAACCTCGATGCGGTCGACTATGTCGTCAAGCCGGTCGAGGACGCACGCCTGTCAAAGGCACTCGACAAGATCGAGGCAGCCTTGGGTGCCCGTCGTGTTATCCACGCTCCGCGCCAGCCTTTGCGTCTGACGGTGGACCGCGGGGGCAAAAAGGTGTTCATTCCCGCCGCAGACGTCTGCTACTTTGAGGCGCGCGCCGATTTTTGCAACGCCATCTGCGCCGAGGGAACGTACCTGATCAATGAGTCGATCTCTTCGCTCGAGCGTCGCTTGGACTCCGAGGGCTTTATTCGCGTTCATCGCAGCTACCTGGTCAATTTGGAAGACGTGCACAATGTTGAGATTGGCTCCACGGGGTTGATGGAGCTCAGACTCGACCGCGTGAACTCGACGGTGCCGGTGTCTCGTCGTCGTGCCGCCGAGGTCAAGTCGCACCTGGGGCTTGCGTAAGAGGCTTGCGTGCCGTCGTTTACCATCGCAGGTTTGGCATGGGCGCGCGGTGGGCATAATGGGTGGCATCGAATGAAATCGAAAGGATCATTATGCCCGCGCTTATCACCCATCATCTGTTTGGCGAGGAAAGCATCGACCGTCTTCCGCAGGGCGTCATCACGTCCGATGAAGAGCGCATTGCCTTTATCTTGGGCAACCAAGGCCCCGACCCGTTTTTCTTTCACATTCTGACACCGCGTGTTTCCGACTGCACGCTGCTGGCGCAGGTCATGCATCGGTCGCGCATGTCTCGCCAGTTCGCGTGCCTGCGCGACGGCGTGTCGCATCTGCTGCCGCGCGACGCCAGCTTGGGTCGCGCCTTTGCGCTGGGCCTGCTGTCTCATTACGTGCTCGACCGCAACGCCCATCCTTTTGTCTATGAGCAGCAGTTTGGCATCGTGGAGTCCGATTCAGAGCTTGAGAACTCGAGCAGTCAGGTCCATGCCGTGATCGAGAGCGACCTGGATGTGCTGATGCTGCAGCTTAAACGCGATGGCGCTACGGTCGACGATTATCCGCCGGCGGGCGAGATCGTCACCACCGATCGCATCAATCGCGTGGCCGGCGTGCTGATGAGCTATGTTGCCGGACGCGTGTACGGCATTGACATTCCGGCAGGGGAGTACGGTGCTGCCGTTGCCAATATGCAGCGACTTTACCGCGCGATTGAGCCGGCCGGCTCCGCAAAGACGCGCGCGATCTCGCTGGTTGAGGGCTTGGTGCACGACTACTCGCTGCTCGACGGCCTTGCCCATCGCGTGACGACGAAGCTGCCCGAGCGCACCGGTAACCTGGGCCATCTGACATGGAAGAATCCCTTTACCGACGAGGTCTCGAACGAGAGTTTCCCCGAGGTCTTTGATCGCGCGCTGGTCGATTACGAGTGCACGGTCGCACGTTTCATCGAGACTGGTGACATGGATGCCGTGACCAGTCACGTCAACTACAGCGGTCGCGTGCTCGAAGCCGATGAGGAGTTCGACCGCGAGGAATAGGGCCCGTGCGTGCCCCTTTGCCGAATCCTTACCGGCGGTTCTGGACAATTGGGGTACGATGAACTAACTGCATATCGGGCGAATACGAAGGGTCCCTGTCCATGAAATACACCAAGCTCGAGCGTAACTGGGTTATGTATGATGTGGGCAATTCGGCCCTCGTGCTGCTCAATACCTCGGTGGTGCCCATTTACTTTAACGCCATCAATACCGGCGCTTCTTCGGCCGACCTGGTGGTCGCCTGGGGCAATGCGCAGACGATCGCCTCGCTGGTCATCGCCATGCTCATGCCCATTCTGGGCGCGCTTGCCGACTACGCCGGCAACAAGATCAAGTTCTTCTTGGGCTTCTTCCTCACGGGCCTGGTGCTTTGCCTGGCGCAGGCTATCCCAATGTCCGCCATGGCATTTTTGACCGTGTACGTGCTGTGCACCATCGGCCTTAACTCTTCTATGACGTTCTACGATGCCATGCTGCCCGACATTACCACCGACGAGCGCATGGACGCCGTGTCCAGCTCGGGCTATGCCTGGGGCTACATCGGTTCCACCGTGCCGTTCGTCATCTGCCTGGCGCTCATCATGGGTGGCCCCGCTCTTGGCGTCCCTACCATGCTGGCAACGCGTCTGTCGTTTATCATCACTGGTGCCTGGTGGCTCATCTTTACCCTGCCGCTCATTCGCACCTATAAGCAAAAGTACGGTCGCGAGCGCGGTCCCGAGGACACTATCGGCCACATCGTGGGCGGTGTGTTCTCCGAGGTCGGACACACCATGCGCGAGATCGCCCACAACAAGACCGTGCTGGTCTACATGATTGCGTTCTTCTTCTATATCGACGGTGTGCACACGGTCATTTCCATGGCTACCAGCTACGGCTCGGCTTTGGGCATCGATTCGACGCAGCTGGTGCTGGCGCTGCTCGTTACGCAGTTCGTGGCCTTTCCGTCCGCCATCATCTACGGCAAGCTCGCCGGACGCGTGGGCACGCTCAACATGATCCTGGTGGCAGTCGCCGCCTACATGGGCATTGTGCTGTTCGCCGCGTTCTTCCTAAAGACCGCCTTTGAATTCTGGGTGCTTGCCATTATGGTCGGCCTGTTCCAGGGCGGCGTGCAGGCGCTTAGCCGTAGCTACTTTGGCCGCATTATCCCCAAGGAAAAGTCCAACGAGTACTATGGCTTCTTTGACATCTTCGGTCGCTATGCAAGCGTCATGGGCACTTTCCTAGTGTCGGTCGTCACCTCGCTGACCGGCAACCCGTCGCTGGGCGTCCTTTCCATTGGCGTGCTGCTGATCGTTGGCTTTATGCTGCTGGTCCGCCTGTCCCGCATGACTCGGGCGGCAGAGCATGCCGCATAGGAGCGAGCGGCTATTGTGCCTGTCCACGGTACTCTTTTGGGGTTATCCGCAATAAACATTGCGACTTGCGAGCAATGATTTGCCCAAGTGGGTATGATGGAATCAGCTAGGTCGCGGGGCGTCGCCTGTGTTTGGCGGCGTCCCGTTTTTGTGTTGCAGGGAGGGTAAGGCATGAACGCCACGGTCGTGATTCCAACGTATTGGGCGGGCGATGACGCTTGCGCAAACGCCCCTGGCACCTATGACCATTCGACGCGACTCAACGCCGACAATCCCGAACTCGACCGCTGTCTGGCCTCGCTTGAGCAGGTACGTGACATCCCGCGCATCATCCTTTTGGTGGTCTGTCCCGTTTCTGCCACAGCCGATGTGTCGCTGCGCGTGCACGAGATTGTCGACGCGCATCCCACGCTCAAGGTCACCGTTGTCACCAACACCCAGGCCTCGCGCATTGCAGACCGGGTTGCTCAGATCGCGCCCAAGGGTTCGGGCGAGTGCGTGAGCCTGCGAGGCTACGGTGCCATCCGCAACATGGGGCTAGCCTGTGCCGCTGTGCTGGGGCATGACGCGGTTATCTTTTTGGATGACGATGAGACTGTCATCGACGCCGACTTTATGAAGCGCGCGACCTATGCGTTGGGGCAGCAGACGCGTCAGGGCTTGCCGATCTTGGTCAAGAGCGGCTATTTCTACGATCGCGACGGCTCGCCGCTGGCTCCCACGGACAAGGCGGGCATCTGCCATCGTTGGTGGACCAAGCGCATCGAGTTCAACCGTTGGATGAAAAAGGCGCTCTCGGGCACCCGCATCTCGCGCTCCAACTACGTGTGCGGCGGCCTGATGGCCCTGCACGCCCGCGCCTTTACGCGTGTAGCCTTTGACCCGTTTATCACCCGCGGCGAGGACTTGGATTACCTCTTTAACATGCGCATGTTTGGCTACGACGTGTGGTTCGATAACGAGTGGACCGTGCGCCATCTGCCTCCGGAGTCCGAAAAGCGCTCACCGCGCTTTATGCAGGATGTATACCGTTGGTACTACGAACGGGCCAAGTTGACATTCGCCGCGCATCAAAAGGAGCTCATTCCCGTTACGGCGGCATCGCTCATGCCCTACCCGGGCCCGTGGATTTCGCGCGAGCTCGACGACCGCGTGCGCAAGACCGCTATGGTCCGCAGCGTGTTTACCCGCGAGCATGAGGGCTACCTGCGCATTTGGCGCCATGGTATCGGCGAGGCAAAGGCCTATGCGCGCCAAAACGCTGCAAGCTACCTGCGTTTCCAGAGCTTTTGGCCCAAGATCATGGACGGGCTTTGGCGTGACGCACAACTGATCAGTATCCTGGAGGGGGCCGAATGATCGACCGCCGCGCCCAGCGCGATAGTTCAATATCAATCTTTCGCATCATTGCCGTTGCCTGCGCCATTTGCGTGCTGGTGTACTTTATTTTTGCCTTGGTGACCGGTATCGAGCCGATCGCCACGGTGATTGCCTGCGCGCTGCTGTGCATCTTTCTGTGCATCTTTATCTTTTTGACGCTCAATCCCGATTCGGTGCGCTCCCAGTACACCGAGGAGACGCTCTCGGTGGCCTCGGCCATGCTCGAGGACATTAAGGGCGGTCTGACGCAGGAGTCGGCGCGTTTGGTGTGCCGGCGCATTTTGCCCGAGACGCGCGCCATGACGGTGGCCATCACCGACGAGGGCAACGTGTTGGCCTGCGCGGGCGAGTTTGAGGAAAAACTGCTGCCAGATTCTCCCATCCACACGCTTGCCACACGCTACGTTATCGAACATGGCATCGTGCAGTCGTTCAACCGTATGGTGGATGTCGTGGGCTCGGACGGCTCGCACAACCAAGTCCCCGCTGGCATTATCGCCCCCATCAAGGTGGGCGATCGTACCGTCGGCACGCTCAAGTTCTACTACAAGACCCCGCGCGCCGTCGACCGTACCCAGTACGCGCTTGCCTCGGGCTTTGCCGAGATCTTGTCCACACAGCTCGCCATCCACGAGCTCGAGGTGCAAAAGGAACTCACGGCGCGCGCTGAGGTGCGTGCGCTGCAGGCGCAGATTAACCCGCACTTCCTGTTCAACACGCTGAACACCATTGCATCGTTTACGCGCACCGACCCGCTGCGGGCCCGCGAATTGCTTCGTGAGTTCTCATCGTTCTATCGTGCCACGCTCGACAACTCGGGATCGCTTATTCCGGTCTCGCGCGAGGTTGCACAGACCAAGCGCTACCTTACCTTTGAGAAGGCCCGCTTTGGCGAGGACCGCGTGCTCGCGACGTTCGATGTGTCCGAGGACGTGGAAGATACGCTGGTGCCGGCGTTCGTGATCCAGCCGATTGTCGAGAACGCCGTACGTCATGGTATGGGCGATGACGACGCCCTGAGGATCGACGTGACCGTTCACCAAGACGGCGAGGATGCAATCTTGATTGCCGTGGCCGATAATGGCGTGGGCATGGATGAGGGTACCGCCGCCAGACTGTTTGACGAGCGCTCTGCCCGTCCCGACGCCAGCTCTCCCCAGGGTGGCGGCGCCGGTGTGGCCATGCACAATATTTCGGAGCGCATCCATCGCTTTTATGGGCCGCACTCCTATACGCGTGTCGAATCGGCGCCGGGCAAGGGCACCAAAGTGCTCCTTCATCTTGATTTGTCAGAGAGCATCTTCGACATTCAAGAGTAAAATAAAAGGCTACGGGCTCAACGTCATGCGACGGATGCCCGGCGTAGTTAGTTGACGAAAGGTTTTATCCCTATGCTGCGTGCGATGATTGTGGATGATGAGGCGCCGGCTCGCTCGGAGCTTCGCTTCCTGCTCGAGCAAACGGGCAAGATCGGCACGATCACGGAGGCGTCGAGCGTCCGCTCCGCCATCGAGATGCTTATGGAAAGTCGCGTGGATGTCGTGTTTCTCGATATCTCGATGCCCGGTGCCTCGGGCCTGCAACTTGCCGAGGCGCTGCATAAGCTCAAAAATCCGCCGGCGATCGTGTTTGTGACTGCGTATAGTGACCATGCGGTCGAGGCATTCGACGTGGATGCCGTCGATTATCTGATGAAGCCGGTCGAAGAAGCTCGCTTGGATCGCGCGATCGAGAAGGTCATGCAACGCGCCAAGCCGGTTACGGACAGCAAGGTGACCATCGAGCGTATCCCGGTGGAAAAGGGCGGCCGCAAGGTGCTCATTCCCGTGGACGACATTCGCTTTATCATGGCTAAGGACGATTACTCCTGCATCTATACCGTCGATGATCGCTTTTTGTCGACGACCTCGCTGGCACAGTTTGAGGCCAAGCTCTGCGACTTTGGCTTCTTCCGTGTTCACCGCCGCTATATCGTCAACTTGGCGTGCGTCACGGATGTGGAGACGGTGCCCTCGGGCGCCATCCAGCTGGGCATTACGGGCGTCGACGAACGCGTGCCGGTTTCGCGCCGCCGCGTCGTGCCGCTCAAGAAGGCTCTGAGTCTCTAGCACACTGGCCCCGCAGCCCTGTAGACCCATCGTCTGCGGAGCCGTGGGGCCTTTTTTGTATGTATCTGCCGAATCGTTTTTTGCGGAAGGGATCCCATGAACAGTGCAAGCGCCAAGCGCATCGACATCATCTCGGACACCCACGGCTATCTTTCGCCTGCGCTCCTGGATGAGCTTGAGGGCGCAGACCTGATTATCCATGCCGGTGACCTTACGTCGGAGATGGACTACGAGCACCTATGCACTATCGCCCCCGTGCGGGCCGTACTGGGTAACAACGATTACTACCGCGACTACGGCCCCGATGTAGACCGTCTTGCGCTCTTTACCTACGAAGGCCTTAAATTCGCCGTAGCCCACTACCGCGAAGACCTTCCGGTGGGATCCGTAGACGTAGCCATCAACGGCCACACCCACGTAACCAAAGAAGCCCAAGTGGGCCGCTGCTTAGTCCTCAACCCGGGCAGCGCCAGCTACCCCAGAGGCACCCGAGGCCCCACCATGGCCAGAATGCTAGTAAAAGACGGCAAGATCATAAGTACCAAGTTTATTGACCTAGACTAACCGCAACAAAAACGGGGGATGCACAATGCGTCCCCCGTTTTTCTTTAAGCCAAAGGCCGAAGTTCAACAAGATCCATCAGACCAACCCCGCCGAAGAGCACGCGGGCTAGCCGCGCAGCGGCGCACGCCCGCAAAACTGGTTGAATAATGTGACGGCAGGGAGGGTCTCCGGGGCTGAGGGCGGGGGTTAAGTTTGTCGCGAGTTCCGCACGCAAAGGAAAGCACTTAATGTGCTTTCCGTCTTGCGCAGGACTGTAGAGCAGCAAACTTAACCCCCGCCCTCAGCCCCGGAGACCCTCCCGGATGGCCCCGAAAAATTTTTTCAAAAAAGTTGTTGCGCGCCGGACAGACTTCTGTGTATACTAATCCCCGCAGCGCACGCGAGCGGAAACAAACGCGAACGTCTGCCTGGGGAGTTAGCTCAGTTTGGTTAGAGCGCCGGCCTGTCACGTCGGAGGTCGCGGGTTCGAGCCCCGTACTTCCCGCCAACGCAATTAAAGCCACGTCTTCGGACGTGGCTTTTTGCGTTTGATGTACTTTATTTCGATAGAACGATCGCCCTGGTGCATCTTCGCCCAGAATCCCCACGCCTTCGGGAACGCAAGTAAAATCTAATAAGTATATCTGTCTGAACAACAGCTTTGTTGCGCAACACCTGTTCAACGAGACAGGGGGTTAGGTTATACTAAATTGCACTGTGCGCCGCATTTGATGCATTTCGCTCCAAGCGCGGCACTCAGTGGATATCCGATTTACCATTTGGATGTCTTGGCGGTCATTTAGCGTCTCGACACAAGCTCGGCCCCGGAGCTCGTTCGAGCTGTTCGTATTCCTTGAAAGGGGAAAAATGGACATATCGAGGAAGACTGATTACGCCCTTCGTATGCTGGTGATGCTTGCCGAGGATCCGGAGCGTTTGCTTTCTGTTCGCACCGCTGCCGAAGAGGTCAATGTCCCGTATTCGTTTGCCCGCTCGATTCAGCACGGTTTGGTCCAGGCCGGTATTGTGGAGAGCCTGCGTGGCGTCCACGGTGGCATGCGTCTCAAGGTCAGTCCGGACGATGTTACTATCCGCCAGGTCGTCGAGGCCGTTCAGGGCCCTATGGTTATGAACGATTGCACCGCGCCCGATGGTGACTGTGCGCGCATGGGCACGTGCTGCTATCATCCCCTGTGGGCCGGAGCCCAGGCGTTGATGCGCGACTACCTCGATTCCGTTTCGCTCGGCGACATCGTCGCTCACCGCCAGTTCCCGGCCGTCGATCCCAAGTTCGCCGACCGCGAAGCGTTTCCCGGGTACGCCACCTGCGCGTGCGCTTACCGGGAGGAATAGCGCCGCATAAGGAGCATAGCCATGATTCAGGACCCCTTTCGTTCGATGATTCGTTCGGAAGGGGTCCTGCGTTATCGCGACCTTCCGTGGCGCCGTACGCGTGACCCGTACATCATTTGGCTTTCCGAGGTCATGCTGCAGCAAACACAGGTGCCGCGCGTTGAGACGCGTATGCCGGCGTGGCTCGATCGCTTTCCGACCGTGCAGGCGCTTGCCCAGGCCGCACCTTCCGATGTTTTGGACGCTTGGCAAGGGATGGGCTACAACCGACGCGCTCTGGCGCTCCACAATGCCGCTCAACGGGTCGTAGGGGATTGGGGCGGGGAGTTTCCGCGTGAGACGCGTGACTTGGTCGCCCTGCCTGGTATTGGCCCGGCAAC
>NZ_JBCOTQ010000044.1:0-19906 GCF_040920445.1 Collinsella aerofaciens
CGGTAATCTGGGTCGCCAGACCCTCGGACAGACTGTGCAGACGGTCGGGGTCCACGAGCATGCCCGCGCGCTCCATCTTGGCAAGTACCGGAACGAGCGGCATCTCGATGCCATCGAACACGTTGGCGGCATTCTCACGGGCCATGCGGTCGCGCAGCGGTGCGACCAGCGCCAGCGTCAAGGCCGCCGTGCGAGCGGCGGGCGCCGGAGCGTCCTCACCGGCACCCTCTGCGCCGCGCGCCGCAGGCGGCGCCATCTGCAGATACGTATCGGCAAGATATGCCTCATCGAACTCGGAGCGATCGGAATCCAGCAGATAGGCAGCGACCACGGTATCGAAGATACGCGTGGAATCGGTAGCGAGCGGATCCATGAGCTCGGGCTCAGAAGAATCGACGGGCGAAAGCTCGTGCAACAGCGCCTTCATATCCGGGCTCGCCACGCGACCCTCCATAAACAGACGCGCGAGCACACCAGCGATCACGCCGTGGGCAAACTTGAAGCCCTCAACAGCGGCAGGCGTGCCGTCATCGGCTTCCTCGAGCGCAAAGAGCCCCTTGGACGTCGCCAGCCACAGCGTACGCGTCAGGCCAAAAAGCGCGCCCTCCTCCTTGTCATCGTCCACCACGGCGGCAATCCACTCGCCCGCATCAATCGCGCGGGAGATCTCGGCGGCAGCGGCAGCGAGCGCCTCGGCATCGCCGGCGGCGGCACGCAAAACAGGGGGAATCTCAAACGCGCTGGCAGCGGGCACGACCCCGCCCTCGCCGCCAATCAGCGCCAAGAAACGGTTCTGCATGGCCGTAATGCCGAGCGTACCCAGTGCCGCAGACACCTCGTCGGCAGAAAACGCCGGGAAGGACGTCGCCTCAAAATCGAGCTCAACGGGCGCATCGGTGCGGATGGTTGCGACCTTACGGCTCAGCAGTGCGTCGTCGATGTGTGCGCGCAGGTTCTCGCCCATCTTGCCCTTGACCTCGTCGGCGTGTGCGATGACCTCGTCCAGGCTACCGTACTGCGCAATGAGCGCGCTCGCCTTTTTGGGACCGATGCCCGGCACGCCGGGGATGTTGTCGGACGTGTCGCCCTTCAGACCATAAAAGTCGGGCACGAGCGCCGGCGTAATGCCGTGATACAGGTCATCCACGCTCTCGGGCGTCATAATCGCAACGTCGGACAGGCCCTTACGGGTCGAGACCACGTTGACGTGCTCGGTAACAAGCTGATACATGTCGCGATCACCGGTCACCAGCAGCATGTCACAGCCGGCCTGCTCGCCCAGGCGCGCCATAGTACCCAGGATGTCATCGCCTTCCCAGCCCTCGGACTGCAGAATCGGCACGTTGAGCGCACCGAGCAGCTCCTTAATCATAGGGAACTGCGCATGCAGATCGGGGTCCATGGGCGGGCGTTGCGCCTTATACTGCGGCAGCATCTCCATGCGCACGCGCGGCTTGCCCTTATCAAACGCCACAACAACGCCGTCGGGGTTAAAGGCGTCGATCATCTTAAGAAACATGTTCAGAAAGCCAAAAATCGCGTTGGTGGGGCGACCGTCCGGCGCGTTCATGGTCGGCGGCACGGCGTGGAAGGCGCGATGCATGAGCGAGTTGCCGTCGATAACGGCAAAGGTGCGGCGCTTGTCAGACATATTGAATACCTCGCTTTAGGCTGGGCACGGTTTGCTCACTCCAGTTTACACGCTCCCCGCCCCGCGGCCACCTCACATCAAGCTCCCCCGCCACCGTGAGCCCGCGCGTGATACGATGGCTCACGGTACATCAACCAGCACGATCGATCCGAAAGGAGCCTGCGTCATGGAGCGTCCCTGCGCATGGAAAAAGTACACGCCACAGCAAATCGAGGAGCTCGAGGAGCTTTGCCGCGGCTATAAGCAGTTTTTGAGTGAGAACAAGACCGAGCGCCTGTGCGTCAAGGCCGGCATCAAGATGGCCGAGGAGGCGGGATACGTCGACCTGGAGACCGTAATCGCCGAAGGCCGCGAGCTCAAGGCAGGCGACAAGGTGTATGCCGCTAACCACGGCAAGGACCTTATGCTCGTCAACCTGGGCACCGCCCCGCTCGAGCAGGGCTTTAACATCCTGGGCGCGCACGTGGACTCGCCGCGCCTGGACCTTAAGCAGAACCCCGCCTTCGAGGCCGGCGACATGGCTTATCTCGACACGCACTACTACGGCGGCGTCAAGAGCTACCACTGGGTGGCCTCCCCGCTCGCACTCGTGGGCGTCATCTGCAAAAAGGACGGCACCACCGTCGACATCAATATCGGCGACAAGGCCGACGACCCGGTCTTTACCATCTCCGACCTACTGATCCATCTCTCGAGCGAGCAGATGGCCAAGCCCGCCAAGGACGCCGTCGACGCCGAGATTCTCGACGTGATCGTGGGCGGCCGTCCCGTCAAGTTCGATGAGGACGACAAGGACGCTTCCAAGGAGCCCGTCAAGCAGATGTTCTTGGACATCCTCAAAGAGCAGTACGGCGTCGAGGAGGAGGACTTCCTCTCCGCCGAGATCGAGGTCGTGCCCGCCGGCCCCGCCCGCGACATGGGCCTCGACCGCTCCATGATTCTGGGCTATGGCCACGACGACCGCGTCTGTGCCTACCCCTCCATGCTCGCCCAGATCGACGTCGCCAACGTGGAGCGCACGAGCATCACGCTCATCGTCGACAAGGAGGAGATCGGTTCCGTGGGTGCCACCGGCATGACGAGCCGCTTCTTCGAGAACACCGTCGCCGAGATCATGACGCTCGCCGGCGAGGATAGCCCGCTGGCCCTGCGCCGTGCACTCGCCCACAGCCGCATGCTCTCCTCCGACGTGTCCGCCGGCTTCGACCCGGGCTACGCCGGCAAGTTCGAAACCAAGAACGCGGCCTTCATGGGTCGCGGCCTGTGCTTCAACAAGTACACGGGCAGCCGCGGCAAGGGCGGTTCAAACGACGCCGACGCCGAGTACGTGGCCCTCGTCCGCGACATCATGGACGAGGCCGGCGTGGACTTCCAGACCTGCGAGCTCGGCCGCGTCAACGCGGGCGGCGGCGGCACCATCGCCTACATCATGGCCAAGTACGGCATGAACGTCATCGACTCCGGCGTTGCCGTCCTGTCCATGCATGCCCTGTGGGAGGTCGCCAACAAGGCCGATATCTACGAGGCCTACCGCGGCTACAAGGCCTTCATCGAGCGCGCCTAACCAACCCTCGTAAAACGAGCCCAACCAGCCCTTTATAACTTGCGGTGAAATAGTTCCCAGACATGCCTTTTAACAGGCAAAACAGGAATTATTCCACCGCAACTTCCTTTTTGGCAGAGGAGAGTCCATGCTGCAGGTCATCATTTCGCCCGCCAAGCAGATGCGCGCGGCCCAAGATGCTTTTGAAGTCCTGGGCATTCCACCCTTTGTGCGCGAGACAGCTCGCCTCCACCGCGCACTGCTAGATATCGAGCGGAATGAAGGCAGCGGCGGCCTGCAGACCCTTTGGAACGTGAGCGACAGGCTGCTTACAACGTGCCTGGATACGCTTCACGAATTTATGCCCGTCCTGAACGATGCCGACCTCGCCGATCCCGATATCGCGCGTCGAATCTCCCCCGCCGTCATGTCCTACCACGGCATCCAATACCAAAGCATGGCGCCCGAGGTGATGGATTCCGCGCAGCTCGCATGGCTGCAAGACCATCTATGGATCCTCTCGGGCCTTTACGGATGCGTACGCCCCTTTCATGCCGTTGAACCGTATCGGCTGGAGATGGGCGCGAAGCTTGCCGTCGACGATGCCCGAGACCTCTACGCGTTTTGGGGCGACAAACTCGCACGGGTCATCGCTCCGGCAGGCTCCAACGCTACGATCGTCAACCTCGCCAGCGCGGAATACGCCAAAGCCGTTCTGCCCCGCCTCACCACCGATGTCACGGTCGTCACATGCCTCTTTGGCGAAGGCGTCCGCAACGGCAAGCCCATCCAGCGCTCGACCGCCAGCAAAAAGGCACGCGGCTCCATGGTGCGCTGGATGGCAGAAAACAAGGTCGAGGACGCCGGCCGTCTCACCGAGTTCAACATCGGCTATCGCCACGCCCCCGAGCTCTCATGCCCAGGCACCCTCGTGTTCATCAACGAACAGATGCTCTAGAGCCGGCACCCAACACTGACCCGCTCAGCCTTCTCTATATAACTTGCGGTGGAATAGTTCCTATTTGAGCCTTTTATCGCACAATCAGGAACTATTCCACCGCAACTTTTATGAATTGGCTGGCTAGGCTCGACACCTATTCTGCTAGACCGTCGGCCTTTGCAATCCCGTTTGTCGAACCGTCCTGATAGACAATCTTGACGTGCTCAACCTCGGACACCGCAACACCCGTCGGAGGCTCCAGACGCCATTCCGTCAGGGCGATATCCATGGTCGTGGGCACATCTCCTTGATCTTTGAGCTTCACCGTCAGCGTTTTGAGCGCCGCGTCAAACGTCACGCGTTCGATTTCTTCGCCTGGAATGGACCCACCACTCAGCTGCAACTGCACAAACTCATCGCGCGGGTACCAATAATCGCCCGGAATGGCGAGCGTATTGGCATTACCGCCAGTACTCCTCACCGTCATAATCGGTAGGCTATCATCGGCCTCAAACTCCCAGGCAGTGGCGCCGCGACCACCAAACGTCCAGATACAAACGGCAATCACAAGCACGGCAAGCACCGCAAAACCAATCGCGACAAGGCCATGGTGCGCACGGCTTTCCTCGGCCGATACATCCCATTGCGTCTCTCGATATAGATGCTTGTCTTCCATGTTCGCCTCCTCACAGGCACGCTCGTTAGGCCAATCGTACCCATTCAGGCTATACTTGAGCCCACCACATAAACGGGGAGCTTGCAGGACAAGACGGCAGGCTGAGACTGGGCGCGCCCGCCCTGACCCGCAAACCTGATATGGGTAATGCCAACGAAGGGAGCCGTGCCAATGAGCACACAGACCGAGCCCAAGCTCGTCACGCAAATCGACTTCGCCCGCGCCGGGCAAATCACACCGCAGATGAAAGAAGTCGCCGAGCGCGAGCATCGCGACCCCGAGTACATCCGCGAGCGCGTGGCCGACGGCCGCATCGCCATCCCCGCCAACATCGTGCACATCAAAAAGGGCATGCGCGCCTTTGGCGTCGGCGAGGGCCTGTCCACCAAGGTCAACGTGAACTTGGGCATCTCGGGCGACAAGGCCGACGCCGCCGAGGAATGGAAGAAGGTCAAGATTGCCGAGGACTTTGGCGCCGACGCCATCATGGACCTCTCCAACTCGGGCAAGACACGCCAGTTCCGCCAGCAGCTCATCGACGAGACGCCGCTCATGGTGGGCACCGTCCCCATGTACGACGCCATCGGCTACATGGAAAAGCCGCTGGTCAAGCTGACCAAGAACGACCTGTTCGAAGTCGTGCGCGCGCACGCCGAGGACGGCGTGGACTTTATGACCATACACTGCGGCATCAACAAGTCGGTCACCAAGACCTTTAAGGAAACCGGCCGCCTCATGAACATCGTCAGCCGCGGCGGCTCGCTGCTGTTTGGCTGGATGGAGGTCACCGGCAACGAAAATCCCTTCTACGAGTTCTTTGACGAGCTACTCGAGATCTGCCACGAGTACGACGTGACGATTTCGCTCGGCGACTCCTGCCGCCCGGGTTGCCTCTACGACTCCAACGACGCCACCGAGACCGCCGAGATGATCGAGCTGGGCAAGCTGTGCAAGCGTGCTTGGGCCGCCGGCGTCCAGGTTATGGTCGAGGGCCCGGGCCACATGGCGCTCGACGAGATCGCCGCCAACATGAAGCTGCAGAAGCGCCTGTGCCACAACGCCCCGTTCTATGTGCTCGGGCCGTTGGTGACCGATATCGGCGTGGGCTACGACCACATCACCGCCGCCATCGGTGGCGCTATCTCCGCCAGCTCCGGCGCCGACTTCCTGTGCTACGTGACGCCGGCCGAGCACCTGTGCCTGCCCAACGCCCAGGACGTGCTCGATGGCCTCATGGCCACCAAGATCGCCGCACACGCCGCCGACATCGCCAAGAAGGTGCCGCACGCGCGCGACATGGACGACAAGATGGGCCAGGCACGCCGCAAACTCGACTGGGATGCCATGTGGAAGTGCGCTCTCGACCCGGTCACCGGTAAGAAGCGCTACGAGGAATCCCCCGCCGCCACCGAGGGCACCTGCACCATGTGCGGCAAGATGTGCGCCGTCCGCACCGTCAACAAGATCTTCGAGGGCACCACGATCGACCTCGGCATGGAGGACTAGCCTGTCGCCGCGGCCGCTTCTGTCGGCGAGCTGGTGCCTGTCAATTGTTGACGTGTGAACATTTGCTTGCATTTGCGTAAAGATTGCATCGCCCGCCCGGGTTCGGAATACAGCCGGCCCGGGCATCTTTATAATGCGGGGTAAAAGACCCATTTGAATCCGACCGGACAAGGGAGCGAACATGGATCGTAGCAAGGTACCCGCCGTTCTATCCATCGCAGGATCCGATTCCAGCGGTGGCGCCGGCATTCAGGCCGACATCAAGACCATCACGGCGCACCGTCTGTATGCCGAGACGGCCATTACAGCCATCACCGCACAGAACACCCTGGGCGTCACCGCCGTGCAGGATATCTCGCCAGATATCGTAGCCGCGCAAATCGACGCTGTCTTTGACGACATCCGCCCGAGCGCCGTCAAGATCGGCATGGTTTCTTCTGTCGAGATTATCGAAGTCATCGCCGACCGCTTGAGCGCCTGGAACGCAACGAACGTGGTCGTCGACCCCGTCATGGTCGCCACCTCGGGCGCTCGCCTCATTGCCGAGGATGCCACCGAGGCGCTCACGCGTCGCCTGTTCCCGCTGGCGACCGTCATCACGCCCAACATACCCGAGGCCATGGCGCTGCTCGACTACGAGGTCGATTCCGAGCGCACACAGCAAAACGCTGCCATGCTCCTCACCCGTCGCTTTGGCTGCGCGTCCCTCGTTAAGGGCGGGCATTTTGTCAACGAGGCCAACGATGTGCTAGCAGAGCCCGCGCCGCTCGATGACGAGGGTAACCACCTGGGCGATCCACTCACCACGTGGTTCCGCCACAAGCGCATCGAGACCGGCAACACGCATGGCACTGGCTGCACGCTTTCGTCCGCCATCGCCTGCGCGCTGGCCCAGGGCATGGAACTTGCCGACGCCGTCAACGCCGGCAAGGCCTACCTAACCGGCGCTCTCGCCGCCGGCTTTGACATGGGCAAAGGCTCCGGCCCCGTCAACCATATGTGGCAATATTAAGATTCGCAGCCCAAAACCACCGCAAAGGGGACAGGCACCTTTGCGGTGGCTACCACAAACGTCTCGATCTGTAACAGTTAGAGCCCATTTTGCGGCCCACCTGTTACAGATCGAGACATTCAAATTTAGCTGAGAAGATAATCTCGATCTGTAACAGTAACTCGGCAAAATCGACCCTAGATGTTACAGATCGAGACAAACGACCGATATCGACCTAAATAATCTCAATCTGTAACATCTAGCCCGTTTTCGGCCTTACAACTGTTACGGATCAAGACAAACAAACGAATCAAGCCACCGCAAAGGGCCCCTTTGTAGCGGCTTAGGGTCGCGCTACTCACCGAGCATGTCCTGGAGCTTGGCTGCCACGGCGTGGCCCAGGCTCTCGTGACTTTCGGGCATCATATGCAGATAGTCGATATCGCCCGGCTCGGCAAACTCGGCGGCATTCAAAAAGTCGCAGCCAAACTGCTCAGCCACGTGCGCATAGTACTCGCCAAAATGCTCCGAGGCCTCGACGGAACGCTCGTCAAAGTCGGTCATATACACATCGGCGATCTGCGGCTTAATCTTGATAGGAGCCATCAGCAGAATGCGCGGACAAGGCGCAGCGTCGGTCCACGGAAACGCGCAGACGGCGCGAATCAGTGCCATGGCGCCACGGGCGATATCGGAAGCTGTCACGTTAAAGACTGTCTTACAGTCGTTGGTGCCCAGCATGATCACAATGGCGTCCAGCGGCTTATGGGCCTCGAGCAGCATCGGCAGCGCGCGGATGCCGTTAAGATTGGTGTCCAGATGGCACATGTCGTCGCGTACCGTCGTGCGGCCGTTGAGGCCTTCTTCAATTACATGCCAGCCCTCGCCTAAGTCACGTTGGGCCACGCCGCACCAGCGCACATCCCGCGCATAGCGCACCGCGGTGCCGTCGCGCATGCCCGCCGGATCGTAACCATAGGTGTTGCTGTCGCCAAAGCATAGAACGTTTTTCATCGTAAGCCCCTCGCTCAGTAAAAAGCCGACGGGAGCAGCCCTCCCGCCGGCTCGACCCATCTGTCAGCACGTACCGATTACAGGTACTTGCGCCAATCGTCCTCGTTCTCATCATCCTCGGTAGCAGCCTGGGCCTGCTCGGCGGCGCGAGCTGCCGCAGCGCGAGCGGCAACCTGGGCATAGGACTCCTCGTTGCGCTCGGGGAAGTTTGCCAGCACGTGCTCGAACTTGGCAAAATCCTCATCCCAGCGCGTAGAAGGCACGGCAAAGAAGACTTGCTTGACCTTAAAGTCGCCCGACGCGAGCTCCTTGCGGAAGAGCTCGGCCACGGCCTCGGCGTCAAAGCCGTTGTTGTCGCAGCCCCAAGCGCCCAGTACGAGCTTCTCGCGACCCAGCTCGTCGCAGATGGCAAGCACAAAGCGAATGCGGTCGCGCAGGGCATCCAGCAGAGCATCGTCGCTCACGCGATACTCCTGGCGGGCGCGCTTAACGTTGGGCGCGGCGGCCACGATCACGTCGGCGTATGCATGCACGTGGTTGCGATCGAAGCGCACCGCAGGCACCACCAGCGCACGGTTTCGGTAAAGCTCGCAGTTGATGTTGCGGCGACGGTTCTCGCCGTACCATTTGCGCTGCTTATCGAGAACGTTGTACAGATACGAATCGGCGCACAGCGTGGCCTCCTGGCCCAGATAACCCTGAATATAGCCACCGCCCGGATTGGTGAACGAGGCAAAGGCGAGCACGGCCATGTCGCAGAACTGCGCATAGCCACGACCGTTGTCCAAGATGGCCTGCGTGGCGGAGGCATCGAGCACGGTGACCTCAGGCAGGGACGCAGCAGGCTCCTCAGCAGGCGCGGACTCAGCTTCGGCGATTTCCTCGGCAGGCTCCTCGACGGGCTCAGGAGCTGCCTCGGTCTCGGGCGCTGCCTCGCTCTCGGGTGCCGCCTCGGTCTCGGCAGCCTCCGCGCCCTCGACGTCCTCGGCAACCTGTTCTTCAGCGGCCACAGCAGTCTGAACCTTGGCCTTCATCGCCGCGACAAAGCCGGCAGGCATACCGTCAAACTCGCGAACACCGGCAAGCGAACGCTCGATATCCTTGGCGCACGCTTCGGACACAGTTGACACGTGACGCTCGGCGGCCTTGGCACGGGCCTCGCGCTTGGGATTGGGCTGACCCGCTCGGTTGGACCTGCGGTTACGGTTCCTGTTGTCGACGTCTACCATACGTGGCCACCTTTCCTGTCGCTGCCGCTATCGGCTTTTCCCATCCATGATACCCCGCCGCGTACAAAAAAGACGGCCCCGAAGGACCGCCTTTCGCATCGATTTGCCCGCACGGCAAGCACCGCCGCAATTCGCCACTAGTCGCGACGGCCAAGGATGTTCAGGATGCGCAGGAACACGTTGATAATGTCAACGAACAGATTGGACGCCATGAGCACGGCGTTGGGCAGCGTAGGCGGCACCGTCGTGGCAACATAGGTGTCGTAGCCAATAAAGCCGGCGAACACCACGATCACGATCAGGTCGGTGATGGACTGCGAGACGCCCATGAACATCAGCACGATCTCAACCAGAACAGTGGCGAGCAGAATGCCAAAACCGATGCCATATACGCGCTGGAAAAACTTGGGGAAGGTCACGCCCAGCGCGCCAAAGACAAAGGTGATGGCGGCCGTGGCGATAAAAGCGGTGTTGATGGTGGGCAGGTCGTAGTTGGCAAGGCCAAACGACGCGGTCAGGCCAAAGGTACTCGCAAAGATTACGTAGCCCACAAGGGACAGGCCCACGGACTGCTTGCTGGCGGCGGCCGACATCATGACCATGCCGACGATGGTCAAAATAAACGAGCCAAAGACCAGCGGCAAGGCTGCGCCGCTCATCATCATGCGCGCAAACGACATGGTGCTCGTAAAGTAGGCGCCGGCGCCCATGGCGCAAAAGCCCAAGAAAATCAGGGCAGACATGACAAGGTTGTACGCGCGCGGCGACATCTCCTTGGCACGGCTTGCACCGGTCTCGATGGGGCCGTTCTGATAGCCCTGGATATCGTTCATACTTCGTCCTTTCACAAAGCGCCGTGAAAGACGGCGCAGCAGATGACAAGATTCCTGCCATTGTACCCGAACGCCGTGCGTCCTTACCTACGGCGCTCGCCCTCAAGCGTACGATCAAACGCCCAGACCCACCAACGCATCACGTGGGCCTGCGAGCCGTCCGGCCGTCCGCACGCCTGGTCCTCCAGATACAACTCGGTCGCGTGCCCGCCAAAACGCACCTTATAGGTTGCCGTACGAACGCCGTGGACCGTCAGGCCAAAACCAGTGGACGAGACGATCTCGTCAATCGTAAAGCAGCGACCGTCGACCCAGCAGACGGTAACCGGCACGACTTGTCCGCCCGCGAGGATGCGGGCCACGACGTCCACATACTGCTTGTGCACGCGCCGAGTTTTGCCGTCTGTCTGTCGATATTCCATGCCTCCTATTATCGAACGCATGTTTGCATGTTGTAAAGCGAACAGACTGTGGTTTTGGAGTGTCGTAGTAATCGCACGTGTCCGTATGGCGTGTTAGCAAAAAGAACACCCGCGGTCAACAGGGCTAATATTCAATTTTAGTGCCAAAAAGTTCACTTCTCCCATCAGAACTCGGTAAAGAGACCCGCAGGAGGTGATACGATTTATCATGTTTTTGTAACGTGTCTGCAAACTTCGAGAAAGCCCATATATGGACGTAACGTTCTCAACCTTCCTCGGCCAAATTGTGTCGAACCCAGTCCTTGCCGTCACCGTGATCCTCGCGTTGGGCGCCATCTTCGTCAATGGATGGACCGACGCGCCCAACGCCATCGCGACCTGCGTCACTACGCGTTGCATGCCCGCCCGCGCCGCCATTCTCATGAGCGCCGCATTCAACTTCCTCGGCGTGCTCATCATGACGCACTTTAACGCGAGCGTCGCCAACACCATCTCACATATCGTCGACTTTGGCGGAAACAGCACCATGGCGCTCGCCTGCCTATGCGCGGCGCTGTTCTCCATCGTCGTCTACGGCGCCACAGCGTCGCGTTTTGGCATCCCCACCTCGCAAAGCCACAGCCTTATCGCCGGCCTGACCGGTGCCGCCATCGCCCTCGGCGGTGCGAGCAGCGTCAACGTCCACGAGTGGATGAAGGTCATCTACGGTCTGGCGCTCTCCATCGGCCTGGGCTTTGTCATGGGCTGGGTCCTGTGCAAGCTCGTCTCGATTCTTTTCGCCGCCGCCAACAGGCGACGTGCCAATGTCTTCTTTAAATACGCTCAGATCGCGAGCGCTGCGGCCATGAGCTTTATGCACGGCGCGCAGGATGGACAGAAGTTCATCGGCGTGCTCTTTTTAGGCGTGGCCTTTGCCAGCGGCCAGACGAGCGTCGGCGATGCAGGCATCCCCATCTGGATTATGCTGCTGTGCTCGGCCACTATGGGTATCGGCACCAGCGTGGGCGGCGAGCGCATCATCAAGTCCGTCGGCCAGAGCATGGTCAAGCTCGAAAAGTATCAGGGCTTCTCCGCCGACCTGGCGGGCGCCGCAAACCTGCTGCTTGCCACCCTTACCGGCATCCCCGTGTCCTCCACACACATCAAGACCTGCGCCATCATGGGCGTCGGTGCCGTCAAGCGCCTCTCAGCCATCAACTTCGGCGTCGTCAAAGACATGATGTTCACCTGGTTCTTCACCTTCCCCGCCTGCGGACTCATCAGCTTTGTCATGGCCAAGCTGTTCATGATGTTCCTCTAGTCAAACCGAACGTCCATCCGGACTGCATTACCTCGCCCACCCGTCTTCGCCTCGAAAGGACCCACCCATGGCAAAGAAACCCGATTCGTTCTACTTCGACAACTACGTCGCCTGCGCCGACCTTGCCGTCCAGGCCGCCGAGCTGCTCACCAAGATTTTCGAGAACTTCGATCCCGCAAAGATTCACGATATGCTCAACAAGATGCACGCGATCGAGCATGCGGCCGACAAGAAGCACCATGAGCTTGAGGACGCCTTGCTCACCGCCTTTATCACCCCGCTCGAGCGCGAGGATCTGGACCTGATGAGCTGCTCACTCGACACCGTGCTCGACCGCATCGAGGGCGTCGTGCAGCGCGTCTACTTCACCAACATCCAGAGCATCCATCCCGACGCCATCGTCATCGCCCACAAGGTGACTGACGCCTGCCGCGCCATGAAAGACCTGATGGTCGAGCTGCCCAACTACCGCAAGTCCAAGACCCTGCGCGAACTCGTCATCCAGATCAACACCATCGAGTCCGAAGCCGACGAGCTCTATATCAACGCCATGCGCAACCTGCACGTTAACGGCAAGGACCCGCTCGAGGTCATCGCTTGGCGTGACGTGTACGCCTTCCTGGAGTACTGCGCCGACTGCTGCGAGAATGTGGCCGATGTCGTGGATTCGATTGTCATGAAGAACAGTTAATTGGGGGTACATGTCCCACCGGTCGCGGGCCCGGCCACTAATAACCTTTTTCACTCCGGCTGCAAGCAGAGTCGTTCAAAAGCGGTTAATTAGTGGTACGCGTCCCACCGGCGAAGGCCCGGCACCTATTTGCTTTCTCACTCCGGCTGCGTGGCAGAGTCGTTCGAAAGTAAATAGGTGTCGGGCCTTCGCCTTACGTATCACCATTGGGAACCTGGGCTAATAGGCGGAATGCATGGTGGCTTTGGTTGAAAGCGTCTTTGGCATCAGTCATGACTTTGGGCAGCGCTGAGCGTTTGGCTGAATGTTGCTCTGGGTACCCTTTGGTTGTCTTTTATTTCGTTATTAAATTGTTGGAGGGCTTGTATGTCTTATTTGGATCTGGCTCGTGGTCGGTATTCTTGTCGTTCGTTTGAGGACCGTCCTGTTGAGCAAGCTGTGGTGGATGCCATTGTTGAGGCTGGGCGGATTGCTCCTTCTGCTTGTAATAATCATCCAACCCGTGTGATGGTGTTGGATACGCCTGAGCTTCTGGAGAAGGCTGCTGCTTGTCAGCCTCGGTTTGCTCGTGATGGGTCTATCTTTGGCGCTCCACTTATCTTCCTTATTTGCAGCGTTACCGATGATGCTTGGGTGCGCCCGTATGATCAGATGAATTCCAGCGAAATCGATACATCCATCGTTTGCGATCAGATGATGATGGAGGCCACCGAGCAGGGCCTGGGAACGTGCTGGGTATGCCATTTTAAGCCAGAGGTGGCACAGGAGCAGTTCAATCTGCCCAAGGGCGTTTATCCCTATCACATGCTTGTCTGTGGCTATCCTGCCGACCACATCGCCGATTCCGAGCATCGCGAGGCCCGTACCATTCCCCTCTCCGACTTCCTCCTCAAGTAGATTTTTGGCACATGCCCTAAAACCTACCTTTTACCGCTCACCCATTAGCCGAGTTCTGCGCCACAATGTGCAGGGCTCGGTTTTTTATGTTGCGCGCCCCTGCACAGTCATAAAAAAGGACCCGCAAGCTGCGGGTCCTTTCTAGGCACTAAATTGTAGGCCGAATGTTAGTCCAGGTCGTCGGCAGCGAAGTTGTCGATCGGGGCGAAGGGATCGGCCACGGGGACAACCGGGTCAGCGACGGGCAGCGGCTCGGCGGGAACAGTCACCGCAGGAGAAGCGGCAGAACCGACCGGCGTGGAGGCCATGAGGTCGGCAGGGAAGGAGTTCTGGGCATCGTCCATGAAGTGCTGGATGAGCTTGAGGTACTCGGCCTTGAACTCCTCACGGGAAGCCTTGAGACGATCGATCTCCTCGAGCTCGGCCTGCTTCTCGGTCAGAGCCTGGCGGATAACCTCGCGGGCCTTGGCGTCAGCCTCGTTGCGGATACGCTCAGCGTTCTCGTTGGCATCGTTGACGATGGTCTCAGCGGTCTGCTGGGCAGCGATCAGGGCAGCGGAAATCTGGCGCTCCTGAGCGGAGAAGTCAGGGGCGGGAGCAGCCACGGGGGCGGCAGGAACGGCCTGGGCGGTGGCATCCTGAGCTTGGGCAAGCTGAGCCTGCGCATCGGCAAGCTGCTGCTCGGTAGCAGTCAGACGACCCTTAAGGTCGACGATCTTAGCGAGCATAGCGTCAACCTCGGAAGACAGCGTCTCCAAGAAGACGTCGACCTCAGCAGGATCGTAGCCACGCTTGGCCTCAGAGAAAGTCTGAGCCTGGATGTCTGCAGGGGTAATAGCCATAACAAGTCTCCTTTTTCATCGCCTCGGCGCTACACGCCCGGCGTAAGTTACTAAGTCAGTTCTACACGAGTATACCTATAAGAAGCTGCAGAACCAGCCTCTGCACCAACTGCAACGCAATAATCGCAACGACCGGCGAAAAATCGATACCGCCCATCGGCGGGATGAAACGACGGAACAGGTTGAGCCACGGACCGCACACGCTATCAAGCACCGCGGCAATATCCTGAAGCAAACCACCCTGCTTCATGGGAATCCACGTCATAAAGCAGTAGACGACAATGAGCGTGGAATAGAAGTTGAACAGCGTGTTGACCAGCTGGACGATAGTGTAGATGTTGATGGGAATCTCCTCGTCTTGTCTTTACTTAAGGTAGCCGTCAGCACGAAGCTTCTTGAGATCGGAATCTTTGACCTCGCAACCGGCGGGCAGCACCATGAACACGCGGTCGCCCACCTCCTTGACCGTGGCACCCAGACCGCAGGCAAAGCCGTAAGAGAAGTCCAAGACGCGCTTGGCAACTTCGGTGCGTACGCCCACAAAAATCAGTGCGACAGGCTGCTTGGTGCGAACGCGGCGCACCACGGTCTCCACGTCGTCATAGCTCTCGGGGCGCAGGACATAGGCCGGCAGCTGCGGCGTGGCGTTGATGATATTGCTCGCATAGGCCGAGGCATCGCTCGGTGCAGGCGCGGGCGCAGCGGCGGCACGGGCGCGGGTGTTCTCGGCGTAGCTAGACGGCGTGTCATAGGCACCAGGACGATAACCGCTCGCAACACTGTCCTGCGAGCGCGAAGGCGGGTTATACGTCGTGGCATGGCGGGAGTCATCGCCGACCAGCTGACCGGAGCGCGTATACACGGCAACCGACTCAGCTTCACCGCGGCGCGTCTGGCCAAGCAGGCCGTTGCTCGGCTCGTCTTGGGTGTAGAAGCCCTCGCCCGAAGCACCACTGTAGCCGTTGTTCTGATAGCCATCGTCGTAGCCGTCATCGTAGCCGTAGTCGTCGTCCTGGCCATAACCCTGGTCGTAACCCTGCTGGCCGCCCAGGTGCATCTTATTTTTAATCTCGTCAAGGAAGCCCATGGTTGTGTCCTCTCGCGGTTTAGTGCAGGCGCCCCGATAATCAGTGCGCACTTCAGAGCCTTATTTTACTGCAAACTCCGGGCTAAATACTACCCTGCCCAGGCGAACGAGCGTAGAGCCCTCCTCAAGGGCAGACTCAAAGTCCTCGCTCATACCGCAGGAAAGCTCAGGCAGGTTCAAATCGGGATGCGCCGCCTCCAGCTCATCCCTCAGCTCACGAAGCCCCGCAAAGGTGCGGCGTGCCACATCCTTATTCCCCCGGGGCGCCATAGTCATAAGCCCCTGTACGCAAATTCCCTCAAGTTCTGCAAGCTCACCCGCGGCGGCGCGAATCTCATCGGGTGAAAAGCCTCCCTTCGACTCCTCACCACTCACATTGACCTCAATGAGCACACGCTGGGGGCCGACGAGCTCGCCTGCCTCAATCTTGCGAACAGCACGGCTCGAGATCGCCTGCGCCAGATGCAGCGAACCCACCGAGTGAATCAGCTCGGCTGAGCCCAGCACCGCATTGATCTTATTGGTCTGCAGGTTGCCGATCATATCGAAGCGCACCTCGGGCAGCTCCGGATGCTCCGCCAGACCCGTGAGCTTGCGAACCAGCTCCTGCGGGCGGTTCTCGGCAAAATGGCGATACCCCGCCTGGATGGCGGCAACGGTCTCATCGACACCAACGGTCTTGGACACGGCAATGAGGCTCGCGGCGTCGTGGGGACGGCCCGCGCGATCGAGCGCCGCATAAAAACGTTCCAGAATCTGCTCGCGGCGAGCGCGCATCAAGTCCAAATAGTTATCCATTGCCAATCGCCTCCGCTGACAGCCAAACAAGTAGTCCCATGCTAACGCAAGAGCGCGGCCCCGCATGTGCAAGGCCGCGCTCACTTAGGTATTTACAATCTTTCGACGAACGGGGTTACTTACTCCTCGTCGTCCTCGCCATCGTCCTCATCCTCAAGATGATCGAGCAGGTAGCGAAGACCCTCGCTGACCTCGTTAACGGGCACCTTGGCAACGTAGCGTGCATCGACGGCGGGCCTCATGATAACACCCTCGCCCGAAGGCACGCGCATGCTCTCGAGCTCATCCTCATCAGTGCAGGCGATATCACCGGCAGTCATACGCTGTCCGGTCAACAGGAAGGTCAGACGGCAGGCGGCATCGATGGAAATCGAGGCGATGCGATCGAGATAGCGCGATACCATGATGGCGCGGCGCAGGTCGTCATAGTTGCTGTCGTCGTCCATAAAATCGCCCGTGTCCATGCGGTTAAAGGTGCGGAAGAACTTCTCGTAGGCGGCGTGCACTGGCTCGTCCTCGACGGCCAAGTTGCAGATGATGGACATGTCGTTGGTGACGAGCGCAGAAAGCGAAGAGCCCAGCACCTGGTAGACGGCCTCAGCCTCGGCCTCGACCGTGCCGACAAGCTCCTTGGGCAGCGAGATGTCAGCCTTGATCATATGACGCGTGGCGCGGCAAATCTGGCGAACCTTATCGGTCATGCGCTGCAGGTTAAAGTCGACGTAGATGATCGTCTGCAGCAAGCGGAAGTCGGAGGCGACCGGTGACTGCGTGGCAATCAGGTTGTAGCAGACGGCCTCCAGGTTGGCGCAGCGTGCGTCAATCGAAAGCGTGCGCTTCTTGGTCTTGGTGGCGAGCTTGCGGTCGTCGGTCACATAGGCCTTCACGGCATCGTGGAGGGCCAGATCGACGGCCTCGTAGATGCTCAGCATCTCGTGACGGGCCTCGATGAGCTGACGGGAAAACAGTTTGCGCATGGTTCACTCCAATCAGTTGGGTGCGGTCATGCCGCCCGCACAGTGAATACGCACCGGACCAGATCCGATCGGCTTGGGACTAGTCGCACCGATCAGCCAAAGCGGCCGGTGATATAGTCTTCCGTCCGCGAGTCCACCGGGCTGGTGAAGATCGCGTCGGTTTGACCATACTCGATGAGCGTAGCGGGCTCGCCGGCAACTTCCTGCAAGAAGAATGCGGTGTAGTCGCTAATGCGAGCTGCCTGCTGCATTGAATGCGTGACGATGATGATCGTCATCTCGGGCGCCAGCTCGGCCATCAGATCCTCGACCTTAGAGACGGACGTGGGGTCGATGGCGGAGCAGGGCTCGTCCATCAGAAGGACATCGGGTTGCACCGCAAGCACGCGCGCGATGCACAGACGCTGCTGCTGACCGCCCGAGAGCGCCAAACCATCCTTGTTGAGCTGATTGGATACCTCTTTCCAGAGGTTGGCGCGCTTGAGCGATTCTTCCACGATGTCATCGAGGTCACTTTTGCTAGTCACGCCCTGCAGACGAGGGCCAAAGGCGACATTCTCGTAGATGGATTTAGGAAACGGGTTGGGCTGCTGAAAGATCATGCCCACGCGACGACGGAGATCGACCGGGTCGACACCCTCGGCATAGATATCGTTGCCGTCGAGCGTCATGGTGCCCTCGACGCGCGTGCCCTCGATCAGGTCATTCATGCGGTTGATGCAGCGCAAAAACGTCGACTTGCCGCAGCCCGAAGGGCCAATGAAGGAGGTGATGGCGTTTTTGGCGATGTTGAGGTCAAGCCCCGTCAGCGCATGAAAGTCACCGTACCAAAAGTTGAAATCCTTGGCCGTAATGGCCGCTTGCTCCAACGTGGGAGCGGACTGATAAACGGACATGGGACTCCTTAACTAGCGACGCTTGCGCGACAGGAAGCGCGCAAACAGGTTGAAGGCCAGAATGATCACCATCAGCAAGAGCGCGGTGCCGTAGGCTGCGTTCATGTTGATGCCGTCGTTGGCAAGCAGATACAGGTGAACCGTCATGGGGCGGCCGGAATCGAGCGGCGAAATAGGTAGATTGATGGCCTGCCCCATGGTATAGAGCACCACCGCGGTCTCGCCAATGGCACGGCCGATGGCGAGAACGATGCCCGTGGCAATACGGCCAAAGGCAGAAGGAAGCACGATCTTGGAGACAACCTGCCACTTGGTGGCGCCCAGGCCATATGCGCCCCAGCGGATATAGCGCGGAACGGCGCGAATGGCCTCTTCGGTGGTACGCATGACGATGGGAAGCATCAAGAGCGCGAGTGCCAGGGCGGCCGAGACCATCGAAAGGCCCAGGCCCATGGCCTCGACAAACAAGGCGTAGCCAAACAGGCCCATAACGATGGAGGGCACCGAGGCCAAAGCGTCAGCAGCGTAGCGAATGAGCTCGACGACCTTGCCCTGCTTGGCGTACTCGGCCAGATAGACGGCTGCCAGCACAGCGATCGGCGTGCAGATAAGCATGGCGAGCGCCGTCACGTAGACGGTCGAGACGATCGTGGGCCAAATTCCGCCCTCGGCGTTGACGCCCTGGGGCCAACCGAAGATAAAGTCGAGCGAGATGTGTGGCAGGCCGTTGATGACCACGTAGGCGATGATAGCGACCAGCACCAGCGTGGTGATGTAGGCAGCGGCACGAAACACGCCAAGCATGATCTTGTTGGACAGGTCCTTGTTGATGCGGCCCTTCTTGCCGTGGGAAAGGGCACGCTTGATGCGCTCGCGCGACGAGGTCGTATCGACCGTCGTGTCAACGGAATCGGACATAGCCTACCCCCTCTTCTTCTTGGAAATCAGACGGACGATGCCCACCAGCGTGGCGGAGATGATAAACAGGACCACGCCCATGCCGAACAGCGCCGAGCGGTGCAGACCCGAGGAATAGCTCATGTCGAGCGCAATCTGGCTCGTGAGCGTCGAGATGGGGCTCGCAATGCTGTCGGGAATAACCGGGGCGTTACCCACGACCATGAGCACGGCCATGGTCTCGCCGATGGCACGGCCCATACCCAGCACGATGGCATCAACGATACCCAGCTTCGCGGCAGGTAGCACGACCTTATAGATGGTCTGCCACTTGGTGGCGCCCATGGCATACGATGCCTCGCGGATGCCCATGGGAATGGAATTGAGAGCATCGATGGTGAGCGTGGTGATGGTAGGGACGATCATGATGGCGAGCACAAACCACGCCGTCAGCGCACCAAAACCAAGGCCGCCGGTCAGTTGTGCGATAAACGGGCGGATGATGATCATGCCAAAGAAGCCGTAGATGATAGAAGGGATGCCGGCCAGCAGGTCGACGGCAGGGCTGATGAGCTTGCGCACGCGCTTGCTGGCAATCTCGACCAGGTACACGGCCGTGCCCACACCTAGCGGCACGCCCATGGCGAGCGCACCGACGGTCACCAGACCCGAGCCGGCAAGCAGCGACAAGATTCCGTAGTGGCCCTCGGAAGGCG
>NZ_JBCOTQ010000045.1:0-19897 GCF_040920445.1 Collinsella aerofaciens
GTGGAAAAGACCGAGTCGTCCTCGCAGACGCTCAAGCAGGAATACCTCGATACATACGAGCGAGGTGAATGACATGAAACTATTTGAACAGCTGAAGTCCAATGCGTCGCGCATGGCTGTCTACGCCATCCTCGTGGCAACGGCTTTATGCGGAATCGCGGCACCCGTCTATGCGCTCAACGGGGAGAAAGGCGATGTCGAACCCGCGTACATGGCTTCGACGGTTAAGGACCGGTACAAAGCCTTCTCTGGAGACACGTTTTACGTAGCAGAGTACGACACGACCTACCGTCAGCTTCGCTACAACAAGGGCTACGACTATCTAGGCGCAGAGGCAATCAGCTATACGTCGGGTTGGTACCGCTCCAGCTATGGACACATAACCCAGTTCAAGTGTAACTACCGTGTGTACAACTAAAGCAACCGGCCGGGACGAGGGGTGACGCAAAAGCGTCGCCCCTCGTTTTTAACCATGTCAACTGAACCTAGTTCAGTTTGGTTGATTTCCGATCTCAGCCGAACACATTGAGCGGAAAGGCCGTTCCCGCAGTCAGTCGAACGTCCCCGGGGCCCTTCTCAGGCCCCGGGGACGGCATTTTCCCAGTTGAAGGAACGGTGGAGATGTGTTTCGATGGGTCAGATTCGTGTCGTTCCGAAAAGACCGTGAACCTTTTGTGGGACACGCGGCGCCGTGGTACCATAGCCGAGTTTGTTGTCTTGGTCGGAAACCAAGACGCCTTATGCGCTGATCGGTAACCAGCGCCTGACCAATAAGGAGTCCTACCATGAAGCAGGGTATCCATCCCCAGTATGTCGAGTGCACGGTGACGTGCTCCTGCGGCAACACCTTCAAGACGCACGCTACCGTGTCCGAGATGAAGGTCGAGCTTTGCAACGAGTGCCACCCGTTCTACACCGGCCAGCAGAAGTTCGTCGACACCGGTGGACGCGTCCAGCGCTTCGCCGACAAGTTCGGTGGCGCCGCTGCCGCCCAGCTCAAGAAGGCTGAGGAGGCCAAGGCCGCCAAGGCCGCCAAGGCTGCTGAGGCCGAGGCCGCTCGCAAGGCCGCCGCTGAGGCTAAGGCTGCCGAGAAGGCTAAGCGTGCCGCTAAGTTCGCCGAGGAGGCTGCCAAGCAGGCCGCCGAGGCTCCCGCAGAGGCTCCCGTCGAGGAGGCCGCTGCCGAGGCCGAGACCACCGAGGCTGCTGAGTAAATAGCTCGCCGCGGAATCGCTCGCATTCATGGCATGAGGGCCGTGCATCCATTTGGGTGCACGGCCCTTTTCTTTTTGATTAGTGCAAACTAACCTGTCCCCATGGCACCACATGGCGGAGAGGCGGCGTTTGCCCAGATAAACCCTCCAAAATTAACCTGTTCCATTGTGGCAGGTTGGTCGTAGTTATTACGTGGCGGCCGAGGTCGACCGTATAGGCCGCGCCTTGTTTGGCTAAAGTACAATCATCTGTGTTTAACTCGCCCGCAGCTGCACGGCGTGGGCGATGGCCAAAAAGGAAAACCACATGGGATTCATGTCAAAGCTGCTGTCCTTTGGATCCGATAAGGACCTTAAGCGCTACTACAAGATCGTCGACCAGATCAACGGTCTTGAGCCCCAGTTTGAGAAGATGACCGAGGAGGAACTCCGCGCCCAGACCGATAAGTTCCGCGAGCGTTACGCCAACGGCGAGTCGCTCGACGACATGCTTCCCGAGGCCTTTGCCACCGTGCGCGAGGCTTCCAAGCGCATCACGGGCATGCGCCACTTTGACGTACAGCTCATCGGCGCCATGGCGCTTCATGAGGGTCATATTGCCGAGATGAAGACCGGCGAGGGCAAGACGCTCGTCTCCACCTTGTCCGGCTACCTCAACGCTATCGCCGGCAAGGGCGTGCATGTCGTTACCGTCAACGATTACCTGGCAAAGCGCGACTCCGAGTGGATGGGCCGCATCTACAAGTACCTGGGCATGACCGTCGGTCTGCTCCAGAACAACATGCCGCTCGAGCTCAAGCGTCCGGCCTACCAGGCAGACGTCACCTATGGCACCAACTCCGAGTTCGGTTTCGACTACCTGCGCGACAACATGGTCACCCGTCCCGAGCAGCGCGTGCAGCGCGGTCACAACTACGCCATCGTCGACGAGGTCGACTCCATCCTGATCGATGAGGCCAGGACGCCGCTCATTATCTCGGGCGCCGGCACTAAGTCCGCCAGCACCTACAAGGACTTCGCGCGTGCCGTGCGCGGCCTGGAGCGCGGTGAGGACGTGTCGCACGACATGCTCACCGCCACCGAGGACGTCGAGCCCACGGGCGACTACGTCATGGACGAGGCCAAGCACACCATCGCCGCCACCGAGCGCGGTCTTAAGAAGATCGAGCGCCGCCTGGGTATCGATGACATCTACGCCGACCTTTCGGGCCAGCTGGTCAACCACCTGCAGCAGGCGCTGAAGGCCCAGTACATGTTCCATCGCGACAAGCAGTACGTGGTCACCAACGGCGAGGTCAAGATCGTCGACGAGTTCACCGGCCGCATCATGGAAGGCCGCCGCTATTCCGAGGGCTTGCACCAGGCCATCGAGGCCAAAGAGGGCGTGCTCGTGCGCGAGGAGAACCAGACGCTGGCCACCATCACCTTGCAGAACTACTTCCGTCTGTATGACAAGCTCTCCGGCATGACCGGTACGGCACTCACCGAGGACGCCGAGTTCCGCGAGATCTACAAACTGCCCGTCGAGGTCATCCCCTCCAACAAGCCCGTTCAGCGTGTTGACCACGAGGATCTGGTGTACCGCACCATCCAGGCCAAGTACAACGCCGTTGCCGACGACGTCGAGCGACGTCACGCCAAGGGCCAGCCGGTCCTGGTGGGCACCGTCTCCATCGAAAGCTCCGAGAAGCTGTCCGCCGCCCTTACCAAGCGCGGCATCGCACACGAGGTCCTCAACGCCAAGCACCATGAGCGCGAGGCCCACATCGTTGCCCAGGCCGGACGCTACGGCGCCGTGACCATCGCCACCAACATGGCCGGTCGTGGTACCGACATCCTGCTGGGCGGCAACCCCGACGAGCTGGTGCGCGAGCGCCTTGAGTACGAGGGCCTGACCATGGAGGACGTGACGCCCGAGCAGCTCGAGCAGTTTAACGCCGAGGCCAAGGAGACCTGCAAGGCCGAGCGCGAGCGCGTGCTTGCCGCCGGCGGCCTGACCGTTATCGGAACCGAGCGCCACGAGTCCCGTCGTATCGACAACCAGCTGCGCGGCCGCTCCGGTCGTCAGGGCGATCCGGGCGAGACCCAGTTCTACCTGTCGCTCGAGGACGACCTCATGCGCCTGTTCGGCGGCGACAAGATGGACCGCGTCTCCAAGATGATGGTCACGGCCGACATGGGCGACGACATGCCCATTCAGCACAAGATCATCTCCAAGGCCGTCGAGAGCGCCCAGCACAAGGTCGAGAGCATCAACTTCTCCATGCGTAAGAGCGTCCTTGAGTACGACGACGTCATGAACAAGCAGCGCCAGGTCATCTACGCCGAGCGCAACAAGATTCTGGACGGCAAGGACCTGACCGACCACATCACCGAGGTCATGCACGATACCGTGTACCGCTGCGTGCAGGAGTTCTGCACCAAGGACAGCCACGAGGGCGAGCGCGACCTGGAGGGCCTGCGCAAGTGGGTTGTGGAGCTCACCGGCCACATCGATACGCCGAAGTTCCCCGACGAGGACTTTGAAGCCCTGGCTGCCGATGTCTTGGCCTATGTTGAGAAGTGCTACAACATGAAGGCCGAGCGTCTGGGCGAGGACCTGATGCGCGAGCTCAATACCCAGGTCATGCTGCGCGTCATCGATACCCGCTGGATGAACTACCTGCAGGAGATGGACTACCTCAAGACCGGCATCGGCCTGCGCGGCTTTGGCCAGCGCGACCCGCTGGTTGAGTACAAGACCGAGGCCTACGGCGCGTTCCAGATACTCGTCGATACCATGTATGAGGATTACCTGCGCACGGTTCTGCGCATCGAGATCAAGGCTGCCCCGCGTGCCATGGAGCACAAGGAGGAGCCCGCGCTCGAGGGTGCGCGCTTCTCCGGTCCTGCCGAGGTCGATGGCGACAACGGCGACTCGGTACTGCGCAAGCAGGCACAGGTGCAGGCCCGCACGGCTGTCCAGGGTGGTCCGGCTGCCGTTAACAACGGTGGCAAGGTGACCACCTATCGCAAGTCCGAGAGCGACGATCCGTACGTCAACGTGGGCCGCAACGACCCGTGCCCCTGCGGTAGCGGCAAAAAGTTTAAGTACTGCCACGGCAGGAATCGTTAATGGCTGAGGCTTTAGAGGTAACGCCCGCCGAGCTGGACGCGTTTGCGGACCGGCTCGGCGAGGTCGAGTCGTATCTCCACCTGGACGAGAAGCGTACCCGCGTGTCCGAGCTCGAGGCCAAAAGTGTTGCTCCTGGCTTTTGGGATGACGCCGACGCCGCCCGTGCCACCATGGAGGAGATCGCTCGCGCCAAGGAAGATATCGCTGCCGTGGATACCGCGCGCGGCGAGCTATCTGACGCCCGCGCGGCGCTGGAGCTTGCCGAGGAGATGGGGGATGACCCCGACGCCGCCGCATTGCGCGAGGAGGCTGCCGCTACTGCAGAACGCCTGGCCCGTGCCATCGATGAGCTTGAGCTTTCGAGCTGGTTTACCGGTGAGTTCGATCACGGCGATGCCATTGTGACCATCAAGCCCGGACAGGGTGGTCTGGAGGCCCAGGACTGGACCTTCATGCTCTTTAAGATGTACATGAAGTATTGCCAGCGTCGCGGCTGGAAGGTCACCATCAACGACTGTCCCGCGGCCGAGGTCATCGGCATCGACCGCGCGACCTTTACCGTCGAGGGCAAGGACGCATTTGGCATGCTGCGCGCCGAGGCCGGTGTCCACCGCTTGGTTCGCATTAGCCCCACCGACGACAAGAAGCGCCGCCAGACCACGTTTGCCGGCGTCGAGGTCATCCCCGTGCTACCCGATGATATCGACATCGAGATCAGCCCCGATGACATCCGCGTGGACGTGTACCACGCGAGCGGCCCGGGCGGTCAGGGCGTCAACACCACCGACTCCGCCGTGCGCGTGACGCATTTCCCGAGCGGCATTGTGGTTACCTGCCAAAACGAGCGCAGCCAGATCCAGAACAAGGCCGCGTGCATGCAGATCCTCAAGGCTCGCCTGTACGAGATTGAGCTCGAGAAGCGCGCCGAGGCGCTCGATGAGATCCGCGGGCCCAAGACCACGATTGGTTTTGGCAACCAGATTCGCAGCTACGTGCTCTACCCGTACCAGATGGTCAAGGATCTGCGCACGGGCGTGGAGACCAGCAATGTCGAGGCCGTTCTTGACGATGGCGACCTGGACCCGTTTGTTATTGGCTACCATCGCTGGGCCACTGGCAACGCTGACACGGAGACCCCGTCTGCTTAAACCGCCCGGTTTATGTGGAAATGGATTAAAGCCCTCCGAGCAGTGTGGTTTTGTATCCAGAGCAAACCCATCGCAGGGGTGGTTTCTGTCCGGCGAATCGGTAGAATTCAATACAAGAAGAAGTTCAAAGCGCATCCGATGGGGTGCGCTTTTTTGAGGGAGGCAGCATGGCATATCGTCTGGACATCAAGCGCATTCTTTCGATGAACTTTTTTCACGATCTGCCCCAGATTATGTTGGGGTGCGCTCTGGCCGCTATTGCGACCGACCTGTTTTTGATTCCCAACGGCCTTGCTGCCGGTGGCGTTACGGGCCTTGCCACCATTATCCAGGCGGTCGGTGCATCGCGCGGCCTATCGCTTCCCGTTGGTATTCAGACGATCGTGATGAACGCCTTGCTGTTGCTGGTCGTTATGCGCGAGGGCGGCATGTTCTACGTGGTGCAGACCGCGACGGGCTTTGTGCTGCTGGGCTTCTTTACCGATCTGTTCGCCCCGTTTGTGGCGCCGCTGGCACATGCCGACCTGATGCTGCCCGCTATGTGGGGCGGTATCATCACGGGCATCGGCTACGGCATGGTGCTGCGCGCCGGTGCCAACACGGGCGGCTCTGACACCATCGGTCAGATTATCTCGCGCAACACATCGCTGCCGGTTGGCTCGACCGTCATGGCGATCGATGTTGCCGTGTGTGCGCTGTCGGCTCCGGTCTTTTCAATCGAAAACGCACTGTATGCAGGCCTTTCGATGGTCATTAGCGGCTACGTGATCGATGCCGTGGTCGATGGTGGCAACAAACGCCGTATGGTACTCATCATCTCGGACAAGTTCCCTGATATCGCTGCCGATATCATGTATGGTCTGGGTCGAGGTTGCACCAAGTTTAAGGCGACTGGCATGTATTCGGGTGCCGAGAAGCCGGTGATTATGGTCATCGTGAGCCGTCGAGAGCTCAATACCCTCAAGACGATCGTGCGCGAGCGCGATCCTCACGCCATTGTGACGGTCGCTGACGTTACGGAAGCCTTCGGCGAGGGATTCAAGGACATTAGCGCGTAGGGTCGATCGCGTTCCATCCAAAAGACGTTCACATTGATAAACCGTTTCATCAGCGGTTCTGCCTGCTAAATTGTTCAAATAATGATAAAAACTCTGGTAAAGCCATCAGTTTCCAGCATAATGAATGACGTACGTGCATTGCGGCTGTGTTGGGACGACCTTCTGTGCCGTGCGCATTTTGTCTAATGAGGATGAAAGGAAGGCACAATGAGCGACGAAGAGCTCAAAAAGGTTGCCAACGAGGTAAGGAAGGGCATCGTCACCGGCGTGCACGCTGCCAAGTCCGGCCATCCGGGCGGTTCGCTCGGCGCTGCCGACATCATGACCTATCTGTACTTTGAGGAAATGAACGTCGACCCTGCCGACCCCCGCAAGGCCGACCGCGACCGCTTCGTGCTTTCCAAGGGTCACTGCGCGCCTGGTCTGTACGCCGTGCTCGCCGAGCGCGGATTCTTCCCCAAGGAGGACCTCGAGACGTTGCGCCATATCGGCAGCCACCTGCAGGGCCATCCGAACATGAACGACACCCCGGGCGTCGACATGTCCACCGGTTCGCTCGGCCAGGGCATCTCCGCCGCTGTGGGCATGGCCGTTGCCGCCAAGCACTGGGGCGACGACTATCGCACCTACGCCCTGCTGGGCGATGGCGAGAGCGAGGAGGGCCAGGTCTGGGAGGCCGCCATGTTTGCCGGCAACCAGCAGCTCGACAACCTCTGCGTGATCGTTGACCACAACGGCCTGCAGATCGACGGCCCCGTCGAGGAGGTCAACGACCCCATGCCGCTCGCCGACAAGTTCCGCGCCTTCAAGTTCCATGTGGTGGAGCTCGCCGACGGCAACGACTTCGACCAGATCCGCGCCGCCTTTGCCGAGGCCCGCGCTACCAAGGGTCAGCCGACCGCCATTATCGCCGAGACCATGAAGGGCAAGGGCGTCTCCTTTATGGAGAACCAGGTGGGCTGGCACGGTAAGGCCCCCAACGATGAACAGTTTGAGCAGGCCATGGCAGAGCTCACGGCCGCCGGAGAGGAGCTCTAGGATGGCAGACGTCAAGAAAATCGCCACGCGCGTAAGCTACGGCGAGGCCCTCGTCGAGCTCGCCAACGAGCACGATGACTTTGTGGTCCTCGACGCCGACCTGGCCGCCGCCACGCAGACCGGCAAGTTCAAGGCGGCCTGCCCCGACCGTTTCTTCGATGTGGGCATCGCCGAGAGCAACCTGATGGGTGTTGCCGCCGGTATCGCAACCACCGGCCGCGTCGCCTTCGCGAGCAGCTTTGCCATGTTTGCCGCCGGCCGCGCCTTTGAGCAGGTCCGCAACTCCATCGGCTATCCGCACCTTAACGTTAAGATCGGTGCCACGCACGCCGGTATCTCGGTGGGCGAGGATGGCGCCACGCACCAGTGCTGCGAGGATATCGCCCTCATGCGCGTCATCCCCGGCATGACCGTGATCGTTCCCGCCGACGACATCGAGGCCCGTGCCGTGACGCGCGCCGCCTACGAGTGCGACGGCCCCGTGTACATGCGCTTCGCCCGTCTGGCCTCGCCGGTTATCAACGACCCCGAGACCTACAAGTTCGAGGTGGGCAAGGGCATCGTCATGCGCGAGGGCACCGACGTCACCATCATCGCCTGCGGCCTGATGGTCGGCGAGGCGCTCGAGGCCGCCGAGCAGCTTGCTGCCGAGGGCATCGATGCCGAGGTCATCAACATGCACACCATCAAGCCCATCGACGCCGACCTGATCGTTAAGAGCGCCACTAAGACCGGCCACGTCGTGACCGTCGAGGAGCACTCCGTGATCGGTGGCCTGGGCAGCGCCGTCGCCGACGTCCTGTGCGAGCAGTGCCCGACGCCGCTCAAGAAGATCGGCGTCAACGACACCTTCGGCGAGTCCGGCCCGGGTGCCGAGCTCCTGCACAAGTACGGCCTGGACGCCGCCAACATCGTGGCGACCACCAAGGAGTTCTTGGCCTAGGGCAAGACGAGGCAAAGTATCGCCTCAACAACCACATGCAAACCAGAACAGGGGCGTCCCCAAAGAGGGCGCCCCTGTTTTTTGTCGGCAACAAACAAATCAGGCCCGCACCAAGTAAAGGCCTCCTCCGGGAAACGGGCCCATCCCAGCCAAGTGCAATTCAGCCCCCAAGCATAGCGCTGCTGCACCCAAGTAAAACGCAGCGACCCCTTAGTTACCGCAGGCCGGGCACAGGGTTACTCTCCAAATCTTTCCGCAGGACGGAGGAGCCCCCGCCGCGCGAAGAGCGCAGCGGGGGCTCCGACATGTCCGAGGACGATTTGGAGAGTAGCCCTGTGCCCGGCCGACGGGATCCCTAAGCACGCCATGCTTCTTATGTGCAGCAAAGCTAATGCTGCTAAAATACAAAGCGCTCATGTAGTTTAAACGCACGACGATAAGGAGCACCAGTGGGTAACCACTTCCGTACCTCCGGTGCGGGCGATGATGCCCCCAAGACGCAGACAGGCGTCCAGGGCAGTCGTTTCGCCACTCCGGATTCAGAGGGCCAGCCTGTTGCTCAGGTCCCCGCTCAGCCGGCAGATCAGGCACAGCCGGCATCCGATCCCTTTGCCTACAATCCCAACAGCGATGTCGCGCTTTCTGGCACGGCGGGTTTTGAGCCCGTTCAGGCCGTGACCGCTCGCGTGGAGCAGCCTCAGACTGGCGCCGCCACGCCGCAGCCTACCATGGCCGGCATTCCCGACCCCTTGGCCCCTGCGACGCCGGCTCCTCAGCCTGCGCAGTCCGGTCTCTTTGCTGCTATTCCCGACCCCACGCAGCCTGCTGCCCCGGTGGTCGAGAGCGATCAGGCCGCCGAGGTCGCAAGCCTCGATAACGCGCTCAACAACCCCGATTTTACGTCGGTGTTTGCGCCCATCGATCCGCAGGCCAGCCGCAAGAAGATGGCCAAGCAGGCTGGTGTCGAGCCCGTCATCCTTATGGAGCATGTCACCAAGATCTATCCGGCACAGCCCAACAAGCCTGCACTCGACGACATCAACATCGAGATCTATCCGGGCGAGTTCGTCTTCCTGGTCGGTCACTCCGGCTCGGGTAAGACCACGCTGCTGTCGACGCTCAACCGCGACGTCAAGCCGACGAGCGGCCGCATCCTGGTTGCCGGTCAGGACCTCATGAAGATCAAGAACCGCAAGGTTCCGTTCCTGCGCCGCCAGATTGGCGCCGTTTTCCAGGACTTTAAGCTTCTGCCGCAAAAATCCGCCTACGAAAACGTGGCGTTTGCCCTGCAGTGCATCGGCAAGCCCAAGGGCGTCATTCGCAGCCAGGTGCCCGAGGTGCTGCGTCTGGTCGGCCTGGCCGATCAGATGGACTCGCTGCCCGACCAGCTTTCCGGTGGCGAGCAGCAGCGCGTTGCCGTCGCCCGCGCTATGGTCAACCGTCCGCCGCTGCTGATCTGCGACGAGCCCACGGGTAACCTCGACCCGGCGATCTCGCTGGGCATCATGAAGCTGCTCGAGCGTATTAACCGCACTGGCACCACCGTGATCGTCGCCACGCACGACCGCGAGATGGTCGATAGCATGCACCGTCGCGTGATCGCCCTCGAGGGCGGCCACGTTATCCGCGACCAGGAGAGGGGAGGTTACGGCAACTATGGCACCAACTAACGTGGGCTACTCCTTCAAAGAGGCAATCAGCCACTTCTTCCGTAACTGGACTACCTCGCTCGGCGCCGTCATCACGATCTTCCTTTCGCTGTTTATCATCGGCCTGTTCATCATGGGCTCCGCGATGCTGAACTCCGTGATCGGTACCGTCGAGGATCAGGTTGTCATTAATGCCTTTATTAGCGATGACGCCGATCAGGCAGACGTCCAGGCCTTTGAGGCCGAGCTCAAGACGTGGAGCAACGTCAAGTCCGTGACCTATAAGGATAAGGACGACGCGCTGGCCGAGTACACGAGCAAGATGTCGGGTAACGCCGACGCCACCATGAGCGCGCTCGACGGCCAGAACCCGCTGCCCGCCTCGTTTGCGATTGAGATGGACGATCCGTCTCAGGTCGAGAGCACGGCCAAGAAGCTCAAGAAGAATGCCGACTTCCAAAAGATCGCGGACGACGGCGACGTCAACGCGAGCGTACTGTATGGCCAGGAGGAAGTAAGCCGCCTGTTCCAGGTGACCAACTACATCCGTATTGCCGCCGTGGTGCTCGTCGGCCTGCTGACCTTTATCGCGTTCATCTTTATCAACAACACGATTCGCCTGTCCATCACGGCGCGTCGTCGCGAGATTGCGATTATGCGCCTGGTGGGCGCCAGCAACGGCTTCATTCGTGGCCCGTTTATCACCGAGGGTGTACTGCAGGCCATTTTGGGCTCGCTGCTTTCCATCGGCGTTCTGGAGCTGCTGCGCAATCTGATGATTCCGCGTCTGCAGGAGAGCATCGGCTGGATGTCGTTTGCCCTGCCGATGCAGTACTACCTGGTGACCTATGCTGCGCTGATTCTGGTCGGCGTGATTATCGGTCTCTTTGGTTCTGCCATCGCCATGCGCCGCTACCTGCGCGTGTAGGCATGCCTGGAATTCATCCCTTCCAACGGGTCGTCTCTTATGGGGCGGCCCGTTTTTTGTCCCCTAGGGATCATTTGGGTAGACTCTTGGGATGTAAACGGCAATCGATAGTTAGGAGGCGCCATGGGGCGCAATAACAAGCATAAGCGTGGAGCTCGCAATAAGCGCGCGCCGGTGCGCAGCGAACGCCGTCCGAGCCTGACCGGACGCGTGCAGCTCCATGAACACAGTGCCTATGTCATAACCGAGAATGGCGACTACAAGGTCATGGGTCGCGGCAAGCGTGAGATCATGGACGGCGATACCGTTGCCGTGAGCATTAAGAACAGCCCGCATGGCGAGCGTCGCGCCGTGATCGAGGGCGTGGTTGAGCGTGCAGCCATAAGCGTGGTGGGCACGTACCAGACCGCCGGTCCGCTCGGTGTGATTGAGCCGCTCGATTCACGCCTGAAGGCCGACTTCTTCATTCTGCCCGAGGATACCTCGGCGGATCGCCTGGGCGTCCGCCCGGGCGATGTCGTTGTCGCGCGCATTTTGACCTACCCGACGCGCCTGGAATCGGGCACTGTGACGATCGAACGCCGCATTGGCGGAGATGACGCGCCCGATTTGGGCGTTCAATATGTGATGGCGCGTTACGGCTATACCGATAGCTATCCCGAGGTCGCGCTAGACGAGGCCGAGGGGCTTTCGCTCGATGTGTCCGCGGCGCTTAAGGACCCGCTCCGCCGCGATCTGCGCGACCGCTTTGTCATCACGATCGACCCGGTCGACGCGCGCGACTTTGACGATGCCATTTCGCTGGAGCGTATGCCCGAGGGCGGCTACAAGCTGGGTGTGCATATCGCCGACGTTTCACACTATGTGGCTTGGGACGGGCATATCGATCTTGAGGCTCGCCATCGCACGACATCGGTGTATCTGGCCGATCGCGTGCTTCCCATGCTGCCCGAACGCCTGTCCTGTGACCTGTGCTCGCTTCGCCCTGACGAGGACCGTCTTGCGTTTACCGTCGATATCGAGCTCGATGAGCAGGGTCGCGTGCGGCATTACGATCCGTATCCCAGCGTGATTCGCTCGCGTGTGCGTATGGACTATGATGGCGCCGAGGCGCTGCTGGTGCGTGCCGGCGCGGTTGAGTATTCGGTGCTGGAGGGCGCGGCCGAGGATGTTGCGGCTGCTGAGGCCTTGCGCGAGGAAGCGCTTGAGCGCGGTCTTGCGTGCGAGGAGGCCGCCCGCGGCTACAACATCGACCTCGGCGATTTCCTTGTCGCCGCCAACGAACTCGCCGAACTTCGCCGTCGTATTCGTCGCGCCCGCGGCTCAGTCGATTTTGACACGGCCGAGATTCGCGCTCTATTGGATGAGGACGGAGTGCCCGTGCAGATTGTGGCGCGTGAGCGTTCGTGTGCCACGTCGCTTATCGAGGAAGCCATGCTGCTCGCCAACGAGTGCGTTGCAGAGTGGCTGGCGGACCGTGGTATCGAGGCCTGCTATCGCGTGCATGAGGATCCGAGCCCCGATAGCCTGCACGGTGCCGCCGTTGCGCTGGCGCAGCTAGGCATCATCGACGATCGCCGTGCTGCCGGTATTGCCCTGGGGAGTCCCGACGAGCTACAGGCTGCAGTTGATGCCGCCGCCGGTACGGCCAACGCACCGCTCGTCAACACGCTGCTTCTGCGCAGCATGCAGCGCGCGCTGTACAAGCCGCGCAACGAGGGCCACTTTGCGCTCGCCGCGCCGTGTTACTGTCACTTTACGAGTCCCATCCGTCGCTACCCCGATCTGGTGGTGCACCGCGTGCTCAAACTGCAGTTGGCCTATGAGCAGCTCGGCGGCAAGGACGCCTTGGTCCGTACGCCGCGGCTGATCGGCAAGGGGCGCGAGTCGCTGCCGCGCATTCTGCCGCAGATCTGCCGCGCATGCAGCGATGCCGAGCGCGCGGCAGATGCCGCCAGCCATGCGACGCAAAAGATCAAGATTGCCCAGTACTATGAGGACCGTCTGGGCGAGCGCTATGCCGGAACCGTCTCGTGGGTTAGCAGCATGGGCCTTTTTGTGCGCTTGGACCTAACGCAGGTCGAAGGCTTGGTTTCAATCAAGAGCCTGGGCAACGAGTGGTTCGAGTTCGACGAGGATGCGCTTACGCTGACGGGTGCCGACACGGGCACTCGTTACGAACTGGGGCAGCGTGTGATCGTCGAGGTCTCGCGCGTCAATACCACGCGTGGGCACTTGGACTTTAAGCTTATCCATTAGCCAAATCCCGACTCATGGTGTGCGAGCGGAGGGCGGCCTTTCGGGACCGCCCTTCGCATTTGAATCGTGACTACCTTGCCGCCTGTTCGGCCGCCCGCTTACCTGCTATTTGAGAGGTAAAACCTACCAAAATAAACCTGTCCCTTTTTGGCAGGTTTACAAGAAAGCGGGGATGAGATGGCGACGGTGTACGGTTATGCGCGGGTGAGTTCGCGAGATCAGAATCTGAATCGGCAGCTGGATGCGCTGGGCGCCTATGGCGTGGGCTCGGCGAATATTTATGCCGACCATGCGAGCGGCAAGGACTTCGATCGGCCGCATTATCGCGAGCTGCTGCACGTCCTGGGAGACGGGGACGTGCTGGTGGTGCTTTCTATCGACCGACTTGGTCGTAATTACTCCGAGATTCTTGAGGAATGGCGACGCATTACCAAGGAGCTCGGGGTTGCCATTGTGGTGCTGGACATGCCATTGCTTGACACGCGCATCAGGGCCAGCGGCGCGCCGGATGTGACCAACACCCTGATTGCCGATATTGTGCTGCAACTGCTGAGCTACGTGGCGCAGGTGGAGCGCGAGAATATCCATCGGCGCCAGGCGGAGGGAATTGCAGCGGCGCGGGCTCGAGGGGTCCGTTTCGGTCGACCTCGCAAGCCGTGCCCTCCTCAGTTTGAGCTGGTGCGCGATAGCTATGAGGCGGGCGATATTACCCGCAGCCAGGCAGCAAAGTGCCTGGGCGTGTGCGTGGGGACGTTCGATCGCTGGATGCGCGAGGCGGGGTAGGGGTTTGCGTCGCTTTGTCGCTTCCTGTTGCGATTCAAATTTTGATACGGTGACGATGTCATTTGGGGCTACACTCGCTGATATTCAAAAAAGGAGGTTGGCCCTTGGCGCGCGTAAAACAAATAATCGGATGGACCGCGATCGTTCTGTTCGCTGTAACGCTGGCGGGCATCTGGGTGCTGACGGAGCAAAATGCGGTGGAGACGTCGTTGCTGAGCGAGTCCACCGCGCGTGTGGTGGAGGGTCAGGCTACGGGCGTTCAGGCCGCCGATGCCACGGGTGAAGCCCAGACGGAGAACGGAATGACCGGGGGCACCGATTCGGCTGCCTCGAATGTCCGGTCTGGCCGACTTGCTTCCATTCGCATGTGGGTGGGCACAAACGTCCGTCGCGTTGCCCATACCGTAGAGTTTTTCTTCGTCGGATTGTTCGCCTCGGTGGTCGTGGTTTGCTTTTCCAGGCGTCCGTGGAGCGTATGCTCCCGTTGCGTGCCCGTATTGCTCTTTTGCGCCGCCTGCTCTGTTGGCGATCAGGTACATAAGATCTTTGTTCCCGGCAGGCATTTCGACGTTATCGATTTAGGATTCGATGCTGCGGGCTATATCACCGCCATGCTGTTGGTATTGCTGGCAGCGGCGTTGGTGCGCCATGCGACTCGGCCGATCGGCGCCCATGCGAGGCGCTAGCCGGTAACAAACCCGTTTCTGATAATGCGACCTCGTTGAATTATTTTGTGTCGCGCGTATTTCCGAGCGGTCGGATTTGAGGGGCGAGCGGTAGAACGCTCGCCCTTTGTGCGCCACGATGCGGCACAATGTACCGCAAAAGCTGTTTGTATCCGGTACGAATCGTTCGTTGGTCTTTAATTCTTCTCAACGGAGGTGTTTGAGATGGCAAACGGATTGCTTTTGCGGCTTCGCGAGCGTGAGCTCAGCGCGAGCCCGGCGGAACGCAATGTCATCGCATATGTAAGCGCTCATCCGCACGAGGTAGTCGGGCTGTCCGTCCGCGGTCTTGCCGATGTCACGTTCTCCTCGCCCTCGAGCATTTTGCGCTTTTGCAAGCGTTTGGGTTTTGCGGGCTACAAGGAGTTCCAGCGCGAACTGATTGCCGAGCTGGCACTCTTAGGTGACAAGAAAGACGTAGCCCTCGAGGACATCTCCATGGATGACAGCGTCGAACGTATCGTGGGGAAGGTGATGAAAAGCAACGTGCGCACGATCGAGGCGACGGCGCGAACGCTCGATTACACCGTCTTGGAGCGATGCGCGGCCCGTCTTAAGCGGGCACGCGCGGTCAATCTGTTCGGTATTGGTGCCTCTCGTTTGGTCGCGCACGACCTGGCGCAAAAGCTCATGCGTGTCGACAAAGAGTGCCATCTGTACGACGACTGGCATGATCAGCTCTTATGTGCCAAGAACATGCATGAGGGCGATATGGCAATCGCCTTTAGCTACTCGGGCTTGACGCAAGAGGTGCTGGACTGCACCGCCGAGGCTCAACGTCACAACTGTCCCGTCGTGGCCGTTACCAAAGTAGATGGATCATCCAAGCTTGCCACCATGGCCGATGCCGTGCTCGGCGTCGCTGCGAGTGAACCCTTGGTCCGCAGCGGTGCCATGGCTTCGCGTATGGCCCAGCTTATGGTTGTCGATGCCCTGTACGCTGCTTACGTTGCCAGCGACTACGAACGGGCGACGCATGTCATTAAGCAAAACTACATCGAGAAACAAGAAAGATGAGGTGAATGAAATGCTCGATTTAACACAATTCACGACCGAACAGCGTAATCAAAGGTCAATGGACCTCGATACGATGACATCGCTGCAAATCGTCACGACGATGAACGATGAGGATCTTCGTGCCGTCCAGTCGGTCACGAAAGTGTTGCCCCAGGTTGCCACAGCAATCGACTGGGCTGCTGAGACACTCGAGCGCGGCGGGCGCGTCTTTTACATGGGCGCAGGCACCAGCGGTCGTCTGGGCGTACTCGACGCTTCGGAGTGTCCGCCCACGTTTGGCGTGTCACCCGATCTGATTGTCGGGCTCATTGCCGGAGGCGAGACGGCGTTTATCAAGGCTGTCGAAGGTGCCGAAGACAGCGAGGAGCTTGGCGAGAGCGACCTGCGGGAGCGTGGACTCTCGGACAAGGATCTTGTCGTTGGCCTGGCGGCAAGCGGTCGTACTCCCTATGTGGTGGGCGGCCTTGTGCACGCCAAGGCAACTGGGTGCAAGACCATTGCAATTGCCTGCAACCAAGGGTCGAAGATCGGGGAGAGCGCAGATCTTGCCATTGAGCCTGTGCCCGGTCCCGAGGTGCTGACCGGCTCAACGAGGCTCAAGGCGGGAACGGTTCAAAAGCTCATTCTCAACATGATTTCGACCGGTGCCATGGTCAAGATCGGCAAGGTATACCAAAACCTGATGGTCGATGTGCAGCAGACGAACGAGAAGCTGGTGGTGCGCGGCCAGAACATCGTGATGGAGGCGACCGGCTGCACGCGCGAGCGCGCTGTTCAGGCGCTTGCAGATGCCGGCGGCCACGTAAAAACCGCTATTGTCTCGGTACTGCTGGACTGCGATGCCGAGCAGGCTGCGGTAGCTCTTGAGCGGGCGCGAGGCCATGTCCGTGCTGCGGTGAGTGGCCATGAGAAGAGCAACGCCGATGCCCAATAGGTGCGCGGCGTGAGCTGATATGACATCCAGACGAGATACCCAATACAAGGAGGAGTTATGACGAACAAAGAGCTGGCTCAAAAGCTGCTGGACCTTTTGGGCGGTAAAGACAACGTGCTGGCAAACGCGGCGTGCATGACGCGCCTGCGCGTGACCGTCAAAGACACGGGCAACGTCGACGCGGAGGGCATTAAGGCACTCGACGGCGTGATGGGCCTGGTCGAGGACGACACGATGCAGATCGTGCTGGGTCCGGGCAAGGTGAATAAGGTGCTCGAGGAGTTCTCCAAGCTCACCGGCCTTGCGAAAGGCGTTGCTGACGAGAGCGTGGTTGACGCTGCGGCCACAAACAAGGCCGCGCAGAAGGCCAAGTACGAGTCCAAGCCGGTTCAGGCCTTCCTCAAGAAGATTTCCAATGTCTTCGTCGCCCTGCTTCCCGGCATCATTGCGGCTGGCCTCATCAACGGTATCTGCAACGTCATTAACGTCTCGACGGCAGGAGCGCTTGCAGGCGAGTGGTGGTACCAGGGCATTCGTTCCATGGGCTGGGCCCTGTTTGCCTATCTGCCCATCTTGGTGGGCTATAACGCGGCACGTGAGTTTGGTGGCTCCGCTGCACTGGGCGGCATCGCCGGCATGATGTGTATCGCCAACAGTGCCATGCCCCTGCTTGCGCCTGGCGCGGCTGATCCTGCCACTGCCATTCTGCTGCCGCTCACCAATGCGCAGTACAACCCCGCAGCGGGCGGCATGATCGCGGCTCTCATCGCTGGCGCATTTTTTGCCTGGATGGAGCGTCAGATTCGCAAGGTTATGCCCAACGCACTCGACACGTTCTTGTCCCCGCTGCTGGTGCTCATCATCGGCGCCTTTGCTCTGATGCTCGTCATCCAGCCGGTAGGCGCATGGCTGACGACTGCCATCTTTAGCGTTTTGACCTTTATCTTCGAGAAGCTGGGCGTCCTGGGTGGCTATATCCTGTCGGCAGGCTTCTTGCCGCTGGTGTCCGTCGGCCTGCATCAGGCGCTCACGCCGATCCACGCTATGCTCAACGATCCCGACGGTGCTACCAAGGGTATCAATTACCTGCTTCCCATCCTTATGATGGCTGGTGGCGGCCAGGTCGGTGCCGGTTTGGCACTGTACTTTAAGACCAAGAACGCCAAGCTCAAGAAGTACGTCGCAGAGTCCATTCCCGTTGGAATCCTGGGTGTGGGCGAGCCTCTGATGTATGCTGTTACGCTGCCGCTCGTTCGTCCGTTTGTGACGGCTTGCCTGGGTGCCGGATTTGGCGGCGCGCTCGCGGCGCTGCTTCACATCGGCACGGTTTCTCAGGGCGTTTCCGGTCTGTTTGGCCTGCTGATCGTCGTTCCTGGCCAGCAGCTCGGCTACGTTGCCGCTATGCTGCTTGCCTATGCCGCCGGCTTTGTCCTGACGTGGTTCTTTGGCGTCGACGAGCAGAAGATCAATGAGTTCTTTGGCGAGTAGTTTGATATCGCGAGCCGTGTTGCTCGGGGTTCGCGGCGCGCGGCAGATTTCTTGATGCTATGGTTGTGCCGGCGGGGCTAACTGCTCCGCCGGCCTTTTTTAAAGGAGCGTTGAAGCGTGAAAACGGGTATTTCGATTTATCTTTCCAGCCCTTTGCAGGATATTGAGCGGACGATTGAGCGTGGTGCCGCGGCGGGTGCGCGCTACGCGTTCACCTCGCTGCATATTCCCGAGGATGGGGGAGCGGCGTATGCCGATAAGGTCCGTCATGTGCTGTCGCTGCTTTCCGCCCGTGGCATTGCGCTCATTGCCGATGTGGGGCCTCGCACGTGCGATTTGCTTGGGCTTGAGCGCATCGAGGACCTGCGCGATCTGGGGTTGGAATACCTTCGTTTGGACTATGGCTTTAGCGCCCAACGGGTCGCGGAGCTGTCCGGTGTATTTCGCATTGTGGTCAATGCATCGACGGTGAGTTCTGATGAAATCGCATCGTGGCGTGAGGCCGGTGCCGATGTGACTCGTTTTGCCGCCTGCCACAATTTTTACCCCAAGCCTTATACCGGTTTAGCTCTTGAAGATGTTGCTCGGACGAATCTTCGTCTTGCGGCGCTTGGATTCGAAATCATGGCTTTTGTGCCGGGTGATGCTAACGTTCGCGGGCCGGTATTCGAGGGACTGCCGACGGTCGAGGCGCAGCGCGGTCGCGCGTCAAAGGTTGCCCTCAATATGCTTGAGCTTGCACATGGCGCCGATTGCGACATTGTGTTGGTCGGCGACCCCGATCTTTCCGATGCGGGCTGGGCGCAGTTTGCTCAAGTTTCCGCCGGATACGTGGACCTGCAATGCGAGCTTGAGCCCGGTTATGCCTATGTGCGCGGGCAGATTCATCACGACCGGCCCGACTCGAGTGTCCTCATCTTTAGGTCTCAGGAGTCACGTACGAAGCTTAAGCCGGATTCCGTGCCGACGGATGCCGGAGCCGGCCTGCCGCGAAAGGCGGGGTCGATCGCTGTGAGCAATAGCGGATATGGGCGCTACGAAGGCGAGCTTGAGATTGCGCGGGTCGATCTTCCCGGTGACGAGCGCATGAACGTTGCGGGCCATATCACGCCCGAGGCAATGGAACTGCTGCCGTTTATCAAGCGCGGATTCGGGGTACGGTTCGTTTAACGTGTGACCCGCGGGCTACAATTGGCCCATCATACGAAGGCGCCTCGTGTGGCGTGTGCCTGCGTTGGCCGATCTATATTCGGAGGATTCCCATGACTGTACTGTTTGTTGAATATCCCAAGTGCTCGACCTGTAAGAAGGCCAAGGCATGGCTGGACGAACATGGGGTAGAGTATATCGATCGCGATATCGTTTTGGACAATCCCACGGCTGATGAGCTTGCGACCTGGATTGCTCGTTCGGGGCTGCCGGTGCGGCGCTTCTTTAATTCGTCGGGCATGAAATATCGAGAGCTGGGCCTGAAGGCGCGTCTGGATGCGGGCATGACGGATCAGGAGTGCTGCGAGCTGCTGGCGACCGACGGCATGCTGGTCAAGCGTCCGCTGCTGGTGGGCGACGACTTTGCGATTCCTGGGTTTAAGGAAGCGACC
>NZ_JBCOTQ010000046.1:0-7437 GCF_040920445.1 Collinsella aerofaciens
TGCAGACGCTCGTCGATTTGCTCGAGTGCATCAGCGTAGCCGCCCACGCCAAATTCAACGCGCTCAACCGTAATGCCCCGGTCGATGACCTCCTGTTCAAAGCGATTGCAGCCTTCCCACAGGTAACGGAAAAAGTACGCTCCCTCGCGCGACGCGCGGGGCAGGCAAAACACCAGATTGATATCCTTGCGGCGCAGGCTTGAGGCACTTGTGTTGCGGTGATAGCCCATGGCCTCGGCCTTAGTGTTCACCTTGGCGCGCACGGATTCGCTCACGCCGGCCTTTCCCGTCAGGGCCTTGTGCACGGTATTGATGGAAACGCCAAGCTCGGCGGCTATGTCCTTCATGGTTACGCGAGCGCTCATGGGATTACTCCGTTATAGATAAGTTGCCAATTTACAGTTCAGTTAACGATACCCCAAAAATACTCTTCAACTCGCCGCGCTCGCGCCCAAATGCGCAAAGCGCCCCGCGAACGGATGCTCGCGAGGCGCTTGGATGTCTGGACCTTATTTGATACCGCGGCCCAAGTCTTCGGCGATTTTGTCCACGCCCTTAAGTGCGGCGCACGTCTTTTTGTTGGAGCAATGCCCCGTGCAAACGCCACCCTGAGCGCAGTCGGCGCAGGTGCCCTTGCGGTAGATGCGCACGCACACGGCGACAAACGCAATACCGATAACAGCCAGTACAACAATATCGATAGGTGCCATAGCAAGCCTCCTCTAGTTAACCATCACTTACTTTACCCCATTCTCCACCTACCAAATAGGGACAGGTTTATTTTGGTCGGTTTTATCTGCGGAAACGCCACATCTTACTTCTGGAGCAAAGCAATCTGTCCCCCCATTGCGTCAAAAAGCCCGAGTGTCACTGAGACACCCGGGCTCGTGGAAAGGGGTTGATCCTTATTCGGACTTAGGCGGAAACTGCAGTGGAAGCAGTGTTGGTCTCGTCCTCGTCGGTCCAAGCGTGCTTGGGCATGGGACGGAAGATCTGGAAGAGCATCGCAACCAGCAGCACGATAGCCACAACCGTCCAGAAGCCAAACTGGCCCAGAACAAGCAGGTTGTAGAACTGGTTGATGAACAGGCCGATCACCCAAGCAAAGGCGCACTCGTAACCGATGGCAATCGCGAACCACTTGCCGGAATCCATCTGGTTGCGGATGGCACCCATGGCAGCAAAGCACGGAGCGCACAGCAGGTTGAACGCGCCAAAGGCGACGCAAGCGCCCATGGTGGGGAACATGCCGGCAAACGCGGTCCACAGGCTCGGGTCGGTCTCGCCCGCGTCGGCAACGGACAGCAGCGAGCCGGCGGTGGCGACGACGTTCTCCTTGGCGACAAGGCCAGAGACAGTCAGCGCTGTTGCCTGCCAGGTGCTAAAACCAAGCGGGGCGAAGATCCAGGAGACCAGGTTGCCGAGCATGGCAAGCACGGAGTAGTCCATGAACTCCTCGGAGATGCCGTCCATCGCGGGCAGGTAGCCAAAGGAACCATTGTAGCTACCAAAGTTGGACAGGAACCAAACCACGACAGTGGACGCGAAGATGACCGTGCCGGCCTTCTTGATAAAGGCCCAGCAGCGCTCCCACACGTGCAGCGCCCAAGAGCGGATCGCCGGGAAGTGGTAGGCAGGAAGCTCCATAACGAACGGCGTCGGGCGACCGGCGAAGAGCTTGGTCTTTTTGAGCATGAGGCCCGAGGCGACGACGGCAAAGACGCCCAGGAAGTAGAAGAGCGGGCTGATCCACGCGGCGGTGGTGGAAGAATCGCCGATGATGGAACCCATGAGCAGGGCGATGATCGGCAGCTTGGCGCCACAGGGAATAAACGTGGTGGTCATGACCGTCATGCGGCGGTCCTTCTCGTTCTCGATGGTCTTGGTGGCCATGACGCCGGGAACGCCGCAGCCCGAGGTCACGAGCATGGGGATAAAGGACTTACCGGACAGGCCAAAGCGGCGGAACACGCGGTCCATGATGAAGGCGACACGGGCCATGTAGCCGCAGTCCTCCAGGAAGGACAGCATCACGAACAGCAAGAACATCTGCGGGACAAAGCCCATGATGGCGCCGATGCCGGCCACGATACCGTCGCAGACCAGCGAATCGACAAGACCGCCGTCCTCGGTGCCACCCGCCACAAGAGCGTTATGCACCGCGGTGGTGATACCCGGGACATAGGGACCGTACTGTGCCGGGTCGACCGAGTCGGCATTGTCGCCCGCAGCCTCGACAGCTGCGTCGTAGGCGTCGCGGCCCTGGCCGAGCACATACCAGCCGTCGGTGCCGAAGAGCTGGTCGTTGGTGAAGTCGGTCACCGTGCCGCCCAGGGTGGAAACGGCGATGTAGTACACGCAGAACATGATGACCACAAAGATCGGCAGGCCCAGGATACGGTTGGTAACCACACGGTCGATCTTCTCGGAGGTGCTCATCTTGGCCGGGGCCTTGGTGAGGCACTCATCGATGATGTGCGCGATGACGCCATAGCGCTCACCGGTGATGATGGACTCGGCATCGTCGTCGCAGTCCTGCTCGCACTGGGCGACCAGCTCCTCCACGCGAGTGGCCTTCTCCTTGGTGAGGTTGATGAGTTTGCAGGCGTCTGCATCACGCTCGAACAGCTTGACGGCGTAGTAGCGACGCTTTTTGGCGGGAACGCTTGCCGGCAGATTGTTCTCGATGTGGTCCAGAACGTCCTCGATGGAGGAATCGAACTTGTGCTCCGGCACCTGGCCCTTAGAAGCAGCGGACTTCTTGACCTGCTCGAAGAGCTCCTTGATGCCCTTGTTCTTAAGAGCCGAGATCATCATGACCGGGCAGCCGAGCTTCTTGGAGAGCTTGTCCGTGTCGATCTTATCGCCGTTCTTCTCGACCAGGTCGGCCATGTTGAGGGCAACGACCACGGGCAGGCCGGTCTCGATAACCTGAAGCGCCAGGTACAGGTTGCGCTCGAGGTTGGTGGCGTCGACAACCTGGACGACCACATCGGGCTCGCCGCTCATGAGGTAATCGCGCGAGCATTGCTCCTCGGGGCTGTAGGGGGAAAGCGAGTAGATGCCAGGGAGGTCCGTGATGGTAACGTTCTTGTCGCTTAGGAGCTTGGCTTCCTTTTTCTCAACCGTGACGCCGGGCCAGTTGCCAACGTAGCCGTTGGCGCCGGTGATCAGGTTGAAAAGCGTGGTCTTGCCGCAGTTGGGGTTACCCGCCAGCGCGACATGGATCTGAGAATCCGCCATTCAATCCTTCTTCCTTGTGTGCCTGTGCTGCTTTCTCCGCGCAGGCTGGATAATGTGCTTAAAATTGCAGCATTAAGTTAGAAATACCTAACTTTATCTGCAGAAATATGCGCCGCGAGTCCTTACTGGACCTCGACGACGGCGGCCTCCTCCTTGCGGATGGAAAGCTCGTAGCCGCGCACGTTGATCTCGACCGGATCACCGAGCGGTGCAACCTTTACGACCTTGAACGAAGTGCCCTTGATGAGCCCCAGGTCCATAAGGTGGCGGCGAAGCGCACCCTCACCGTGAAGCTTGACGATGGTAGAGCTCTCGCCCACCTTAACGTCACCCAACGTCTTCATCCTCTTGTCCCCCTTTCGGTTTTTATGAAATGCTGCAGACTAACCGACGGTCATGATGTGCATGGCAACCTTGGAATCGATACCAAAGCGTGCGCCCAGCACGGTGACGATAATATTGGCGCCACTCGAGCTCACCACGTGGATTTCGTTGCCCTCGACAAAGCCGAGGTCCTTGAGGTGGTGTTTCATGTCCTCATTGCCCTTTACACGGGACACGCGCACGGTTTCGCCCGCTTTTACCATCGAAAGCGGCATGGCCGGCATCTGCGGTCCGCAAGACATGAGTGGCTCCTAACGTCAGTTCGTCCTTAACATCGACACGGTAAAAGTTAACCACGCCTATGTTCGCTATAGTAAACTAACACGTGGTTAACTTTTTGGAAAGGGTCCGCATTCAGATTTCGAAAAAGTTTCCTATACGAAACAAAGGCGCCGCAAAGACTGTCTCTTTGCGGCGCCTTGCCATACCAATTGATGCAACAGAGGGGACTGCCCCTTTGTCACATTGTTGAGATTAGAGCGAGAGGTTTCTGATCGACGTAACGCAGGAGGCCTCATCTACGCCCGAAACGCGAAAGATGATGTCCTCGCCGCACTCGCCGTAGAGAGCCATGAGTCCCATGACATCGCGGCCATCCGTGTGGCGATCGCCGATGCTGACTGACACGTCGCTACGATGCTTGGCAATGATGTCATAGAGCAGCGCAACCGGGCGGGCATGTAATCCCAACGGATCTTTAATCGTCTTTGTAAACTCGACCATGTCCCCTCCCACGACATCGCACATTCGGCCGGCAAAACCCAGCCACGTGGTAGCTATTGTACCGTTAGATGCTTCTCGAGAGCTCCTCTGAACACCTCGTGGTCAAAAAGTGGCAAATATGAGTACTGTCACCAATTTAGTAGCAGCAAAATCGAGAGCAAATTGCCTAATTTGAGCGATTCGAAGAGGTTGAAAGCCGTCAAACGCCCTTTAAAGGGAGTTAGATAAATCGATTTTGAGCCCATTTTCGCTCAGAGCAGGCCGAAAAATATGGCACTTCTTTTGCAACAGTACTCATATTTGGCATTTTTTGACCACAGGGTCCAAAACATGTCTCAAAACACAAAAGGAGGGGCCCGAAGGGCCCCTCCTTAGGAAATGGAATCAAGTTGTTCCTCAGCTGTGAATAAATCCCAGCTTCTACTCCATCATGTCGAGAACAGACGGACGCAGCTCGCTCTCGGCAGCCTCGGGATCGGTCTCGCGCAGACGGTTGATATAGCGGTTGTACCACATCACGGCAAGGCCCAGGAAGACAACCACACCGCCAACGTTGTAGACCAGCGTCAGCCACAGCGGCTGATCGAGCGGAATGGTGCCGCAGATAAGCACGAAGCAGAAGACCACAAGCAGGAATGCGGCAACGACCAGGCCAAAGCTGCGCGAGCCCATGCGGAAGTCACGGGGAGCGGCGTCGAAGTTCTTGCGCAGCATAAAGTAGGCAAGCAGAATCAGCAGCGGCGGGAGCAGAGCGGTGGCAGCCGTCATGTTGGTGACGATCATGAGCAGGTCGTCGAGGTTGCCGGAGCCCAGGGCCGGGATGATCAGGATGGGGACGACGATGGCGAACTGCAGCCAAGCAGCGCGGGCAGGAATGCCATGCTCGTTGAGCTCGACGATCTTGCTACCAAAGACGCCCTTGGGGATCTCGGTGAAGAAGACCTTGATGGGAGCGGAGGTCCACATCATGAGGGAGCCCAGCGTGGCGGCGAGAAGGATCAAGCCGATGGCGCGCGTAGACACTTCCATGGGAATGCCAAAGTGGGCAAAGACAGCGCCGAATACGTCGAAGATACCGGTGGAGATGGCAACGCCGCCCTCGGGGATGAACAGGTTGACCAGCAGCGAAGCGCCTGCATACAGAAGGCCGATGGTCAGGCCGGCGATAACGACGGTGCGCACGAAGGCCTTGACGCCACCCTTGAGGTCGTTAAGGAACACGCCGACAGACTCAGCGCCGCCAACGCCCTGGATGATCCAGGCAAGCGTACCGAAGAAGCCCCACGCAGTTGCGAAGTTGCTCATGTCGGGAGCCATGTTAGCGGGAGTAGGAGCCGTAGCGAACTCAACGCCGCCAAAGGCAGCAGCCAGGGACAGCAGGATGAACACGGCGGTCAGGCCGAGAGCCGCGGTCGAACCGAAGGAGGAAATGGAGCCGATCCACTTAGCGCCCTTGGTCGAAACCCACGTGGCGATAGCAAAGACGACGATCTCGATAATGGTGATCCACAGCTGCGAAAGCTCGGCGTTGGCACCAAAGAACACGTAGCTCGCGTAGATGATGACGTTGGGCAGGACGGACGCAAAGAAGAACAGGTTAACGAACCAGTAGCTAAATGCCGTCAGGAACGCCCAGCGACCACCCATCGAGGTCTTAACCCATGCGTACACGCCAGACTCGGAGTCCTTGTTGAGGCCGACGAACTCGGCGGTAACCAGGGTATAGGGGACAAAGTACAAAAGCGTGGCGAAGAAGAACGACGGCGCAGCTGCCAAGCCGATGGCCGCGTTGTTGTTGATGATGTTCTTGATACCGAACACGGCGGCGACCGTCATGCCCAGCAGAGCGAACGAACCAATCGTTCCTCGTTTTTCAGAGCTCATAAGCCCTCCCAATCATCTGTTAAATGTCATCTAAAACCGTCCGAGCTGCAAGTGCAAACACGGATGGCGCACCTGCTAAGGGGAATGGGGAAAAGGGAGTCAACAAAGCCATCCCCCTTAACGGCGCGAAGCAAACGTCCAGGCGGACGAATACTACTTGTTGGGGAAGGAATAACCTTCGACTGTCACGTGCAGTACCACGACGCGGGGATCCGCGGCATCGGCCACGACACGGTAGGCCTCGTCAATTTCGACGACGGCAACGCCGCCGGCGGGAATCGTCACGGTCTCCCCCGTACCCTCAAAGCGCTCGCGATCATCGATATCGCTGTAGGCGCGCGTACAGGTAAGATCGGCCTTGGAAGCCACCTCAACGGTCAGATTGCCGTCGAGCGGGGCGAGCACGGCATGGTAGCGACGGTGACCGACCAGATCGGCAGTAGCCGCCTCGTGGGCGTTCACCCACCAATACACCAGCGAGTCGCCGATAGAGTACGCCACATCGTGCTGCAGTTCAGAAACGCCGTCGAGTGCCTGACCGGTACGCATCCACTTCTTGACGGACTTCATCTGGGCGTCGAAATCGGCACGCGAGTTAAAGATATGCATGACTTATGCCTCCTTAATGGGTGCCAGCGCCTGAGCCAGATCGGCAGACGTCAGCGGTCGCAGGGACACCTCAAAGCTGAAGCTCTCAAAACGGGTGCGATAGGAATCGAGCACCTCGGAACCCCAAGAGTTCGAACCAAGGCCGAGCAGCTGGTCGTTGATGTTGACCGTAACCGTGTCGCCCTTGACAAGGTCGTAGACGTGCTTGGCGTTATCGATGGCCTCGCAGCTATAGGGCCATGCCGAGAACGAGAACGGATTGGAGGCAGCGTCAGCCGGACGCGTCACCAGCACGCCGTCACCGTGGCTAGAGCGCAGGGCAACCCAGCGGGTACCCTCGCGGTTGGCACAATCCTGGGGCATGACATACGGCGTGAACATGTCGTCGACCGTAGTGCGGTAATGACCGACCGGGTTGGCGCGCAGCGAGTCCGGATAGTTCTCGCCCGGGCCGTGGCCATACCACTCGACGGCACGATCGCAACCGGGGACCTCAAAGGAGATGCCGATGCGCGGGATAATGTCCGAATAGTCGCCGTAGGGCTCGCCGGAAACCTTGAGGTCGACGCGACCGCTCGGAAGCACGGTGTAGAC
>NZ_JBCOTQ010000046.1:7590-19416 GCF_040920445.1 Collinsella aerofaciens
GTCGTACTCCTGGGCGTGGTTGTCGACGAGCGGATGCCAAAAACCAACCTGGGGACCAGAGGCCATGACGTCACGCCCGGATGCCTTCCACTTGCTCACGGTGCCGTTGACCTTGCTGAAGGTCAGCTCGCCGTTGAGGGAGTGAATGCGAATCTCCTGCTCGGTCTCCTCGACCGTAAGCTCAGAACGAGTGGGAGCCGCAATGGCCGGCGCCGGATGGTTTGCGATGGCAAACTGGCTTGCACCCAGCTGGAACATCGGCTCGCACCAGACGTGAGCGGCCATGGTGTAGGCGCGCACGGTCAGCAGGGTCTCGCCTACCGCGGCCTCGCGAATCACCAGCGGAAGCTGGACGGACTCGCCGGGGGCAACCGCACCGGGCATGAGCGTCTTGCGGCAAACCACGTCGCCGTCCACCAGGGTCTCCGCCGACAGGCAAACATCCTCGAGGGTGGTAAACCAACGCTTGTTGGTGACGGTCAGCTCGCCCGCCTCGGCATCGTAGGCCATGCGAACCGGGCAGATGACCTGACCATACTCAGTGAGGCCCGGGCTCGGCTGCTGCCAAGGGAACACCATGCCGTCGATGCAGAAGTTGCTGTTATTGGGGTAATCGCCGTTGTCGCCACCATACATATCGTAGGCAACGCCGTCCTCGGTCACAGCAGCCAAACCGTGGTCGCACCATTCCCAGATAAACTGGCCTTGGATGCAATCCCAGCGATCGAAGACCTCCTGGTACTCGGACAGACCTCCGGGGCCATTACCCATGGAGTGGCCATACTCGCAGTTGATGCGCGGCTTGGGGAACGGATGCTCACCAAAGTCGTTCATCTGCGACACACGGGAGTACATCGTGGAAATGACGTCGACGGTATCGGCGTTGCGGTCCTCCTCGTAGTGGACCGGACGACCATCGAGCTCGTGAGCCTTGGCGTACATCGCGCGGATGTTGCAGCCATAGCCGCTCTCGTTGCCCAGCGACCACATGATGATGCACGCGTGGTTGCGCTCCTGCATCACCAGGCGCTCAATACGGTCGACGTAGGCCGGCTCCCATGCCGGGTCGTCGGTAACCAGGGCGATGTTGCCGATATTCTCGAAGCCGTGGCTCTCCATATCGGTCTCGGCGACCAGCATGATGCCATACTCATCACACAGCTCGTAGAAGCGCGGGTCATTGGCATAGTGAGAGGTGCGCACTGCGTTGATGTTGTGCTGCTTCATGAGCTCCAGGTCGCGGCGCATGCGATCGAGGCCCACGGCGCGGCCCTTGTGATCGTCGTGATCGTGGCGGTTGACGCCATGCATCTTAAAGTAAGTGCCGTTGAGGTAGATATGATTGCCCTCGACCGTCACCTCGGCAAGACCCTGGCGATGCGGGACGTACTCGCTCACCTTGTCGCCGTCGTAGACCTCAAACGTAAGATCGTAGAGGAAGGGGTCCTCGGGATTCCAGAAGTGGGCATCGGTCACGCTGCACTCGGCATGGCCGTCGACGCACTCACCCGTAGCCACCACGTTCTCGCCATCGCTGAGCGTAAACACAACGCGGGAAGCGCCCTCGGCAACCGTATCGAGCGTGATCAGAGCGGCATCGCCCTCGCGGTGCGTGCGGAACCTAAAGTCGACCAGGTGCGCGGCGGGACGCTGCATAAGGTACACATCGCGGAAGATGCCCGAGGCCCACCACATGTCCTGATCCTCGATGTAGCTGCCATCGCTGTACTGCAGGACCTTGACCGCAAACAGGTTGTCGCCCTCGACGAGCGCGTCGGTCACGTCGAACTCGGCAGACAGGCGCGAACCCTTGGTCATGCCGATATACTGACCGTTGACGTACAGCTCGCCATAGCTCTCGATGCCGTCGAAGCGAATGATCTCGCGAGCGCCGGCAGGAACGGCGGGAAGGTTGACGATGCGCTGGTAGACGCCCGTGGGGTCGTCGGAGGGAACGAACGGCTGATCAACCGGGAACGGGAAACCCTCGTCGGTGTAGGCAAGGTTGCCATAGCCGTCCACCTGCCACAGGTGCGGAACCTCCACGTGATCCCACTCGGGCTTGTACGTGGAGAGTTCCTCATTGGAGACGGCAGCGGGGCCCTCAAAGAGGCGGAACTGCCACGAGCCGGACAGCTGGACAAACCCGCGCGACAGCTCGCGGCTGTACGTTGCAGCGAGATCGGCAGTCTCGTAACCCATAAAGTACGCATGGGGTGCCAGGCGGTTCCTGTGGGTGAGCGCTTGGTTTTCCCAATCGTTAATGGCGTCCATGGTGATGCTCCTTCATCATCGTAGTGATTCTTGTGCAACCGGTTGTCCTTATCTTACGGGCGATGCAAAAAACTGTGCAACCGGTTGTCCGCTGAACGGTCGATTTGGTCGGGTTAACGGTGCAACCGGTTGTACAACCGCGACACTTATGTCACCCTGAGTATCGAAACTCAGCGCAAGACATCGTTCTCAAGCTCGTAGGCAACCGCCACGCCCGCTGATATCTCACCCATACGAGACGTATTCGATTGCGGCTTGGTTGCAAAATGACACCGGTCACCGGATATCATGAACGCTGTTCAGGCGCACTATAGTAAGCTGTATCCGCACCAGCCCGTATCAGCGACAACATCGACCGCATTCTCCAGGAGACGCCATGACCCAACCAGTTCGCACCGCACCTACGCTTGCCGAGGTTGCCGCAGCTGCCGGCGTGTCGCGCTCCACGGCATCGCGCGCTCTCAACGATTCGCCCCGCATTAGCGAGGAAACCAAAAGGCGCGTCCGCGCGGCGGCCAAGGAAGTCAATTTTGTCCCCAACGCTCGTGGCCGAGCGCTCGCTGTCGGGCGCACGGAAATCATCGCCGTGCTCGTGACCGAGCCTCTGAGTGAACTCTTCAGCGACCCCACCTATAGCGAGTTTTTGAGCGGCATTACCGAGGAACTGTCGGAGTCGTCCTATCTGCCCGTTATCTTGCAGGCGTCTTCTACGCATGAGCGCAACCGCGCACGCGAGCACTTTGAGCGCCGCTCGTTCGACGCCGTGATCGACGTCTCTCCCTACAAAGGCAGCGAGCTGCTCGAGGTGCTGCGCGAGCTGGGCGTACCCACCGTGTTGTGCGGCCAGCTCGAGGGCCACCCCTATCGCGATGTGTTCTCGACGGTCTACTCTGACGACGAAGAGGGCGGACATTTTGCGGCACTCGCCATGAAGGATCGCGGGCGCAAAGATATCGTCGCCGTGTTGGGACCGCAAGACAACCCCGCTGTTGTCGACCGCCTGCGCGGCTACCGCGCCGTCTTGGGCGAAGACCTCCCAGACGCAAACGTTATCTATACCGGCTGGAACAGCGGAGACGGCTATCAGGCCATGCACCAGATCCTCGCGCGCGAGATTGCTTTCGATGGCGTGCTCTGCGGATCGGACCGTATCGCGGCTGGCGTCATCACCGCACTCAACGAGGCAGGCCTATCCGTTCCTGCGGACGTTTCTGTCGTCGGCTTCGACGATCACGAGATTGCGGCGCGCTGCGTCCCCGCGCTCACGACCGTCCGCCAGCCCCTGCGCGAAGAAGGACACATGGCCGCCAACATTGCGCTCGACATGATCAAGGGTGCCGAGCCCACCACCTCCGTGATGCACATGCAGCTGATCCAGAGAGACTCGCTATAAGAAACTGGGGCAGGCTTTCTGCCAGACAGTTGTTGCGGAAAGCCTGCCCCGTTTTGAGCGCTCATTCTGGGGCACAGTTTCCGTTAGACAGCTCAACCGGAAACTGTGCCCCATTATTTTGCCGAATTCTGGGTCGCGCTTTCCCAGAGGACCCCCCTTGGGAAAGCGCGACCCGTTCTGGACGCAAATTCCGGGTCGTAGTTTCCGCGACGCCCGGTCAACCTATGCCCTCGCAACACCCACGCATAAAAAACGAGGGAAGGCACGCGTCCTTCCCTCGTTACAGGCAATATGTAGCCGCTCGCCTACATCAGGCGCAGGCTGACGTCCTTGAGCTGGGCGCCGCTAACGGCACTCGGAGCGCCCGACATAAGGTCGGAGCCGCTGGCCGTCTTGGGGAACGCCATGACGTCGCGGATGGAGTCGGAACCGGTGAGCAGCATGCACACGCGGTCCAGGCCCAGAGCGAAACCGCCCATCGGGGGCGCACCAAACTTGAGGGCCTCCATGAGGAAGCCAAACTGAGACTCGGCGCGCTCCTCGGTAAAGCCCAGGAGCTTGAGCATGGACATCTGCATCTCGGCGTTGTGGATACGCATACCGCCGCCGCCGGCCTCAAAGCCGTCCATGACAAAGTCGTAGGTGCAAGAACCGGCTGCCAACGGGTCGGCCTCGATCTTGGCGATGTCGGTCTCGGTCGGCAGGGTGAAGGGCTGGTGCTCGGCGGCATAGGCCTTGCGGTCCTCATCCCAGTGGAACAGCGGGAAGTTGACGACCCACAGGAAGTCGTGGCCCTCGCGCTTGATCTCGAGTGCGTTGGCCATGTGAGAACGCATGCCGCCCAGGATCTCGTCGGAGAGCAGGCGCGGGCCGGCGGCGAACATCACAAGGTCGCCGGGCTCGACGTCCATGCGCTCGCGCAGAGCCGCCATCTCCTCGTCCGAGAAGAACTTGACGATGGGGCTGTTGATGGAGCCGTCCTCGCGGAATGCGATCCAGGCCAGGCCCTTGGCGCCAAACGTGGAGGCCACGCCGGCAAGCTTATCGATCTTGGCACGTGCCCAGGCGCCGGCGCCCTTGGCGTTGATGGCCTTGACGACAGAGCCCTCCTCGTTTGCGGCAGTCGCAAAGACCTTGAACTTGGAGTTGGCGAAGATGTCGGTCAGGTCGACCAGGTGCATGCCATAGCGGGTATCGGGCTTGTCGGAGCCATAGGTGTCCATGGCCTCCCAGTAGTCCATACGACGCAGCGGCGTGGGCATCTCGACGCCCATGCGGCCGAAGGCGTCGGCCAGGACCTCCTCGAGCGCGCTCATGACGTCGTTCTGGTCCACGAAGGACATCTCGATATCGACCTGGGTGAACTCGGGCTGGCGGTCGGCACGCAGGTCCTCGTCGCGGAAGCACTTGGCAACCTGATAGTAGCGCTCGACGCCACCGACCATGAGCAGCTGCTTCAGGAGCTGCGGGGACTGCGGTAGAGCGTAGAAGTTGCCCGGCTGAATACGGCTGGGAACGATGAAGTCGCGGGCGCCCTCGGGCGTGGACTTAAACAGGGAGGGCGTCTCGACCTCCATGAACTCACGGTTGTGCAGCGCCTCGCGAATGGCAAAGGTAAAGTCGGAGCGCAGCTTGAGGTTGGCCATCATCTCGGGACGGCGGAGGTCCAGATAGCGATAACGCAGACGGGTGTCCTCGCTGGTCTCGATGCCGTCCTCGATCTGGAACGGCGGGGTGACGGACGTGTTGAGAACCTCGGCGTGGTCGGTCAGGACCTCGATCTCGCCGGTCGCGAGCTTGGTGTTGGTGGTCTCCTCGCCACGGGAGCGCACGACGCCGTGGATCTTGATGGGCCACTCGGGACGCATGGTCTCGGCGATCTTAAAGGCGTCGCCGTCGGAGTGCTCGGGGTCGAAGGTGAGCTGCGTGATGCCCTCGCGGTCGCGAAGATCGCAGAAGATAAGGCCGCCGTGGTCGCGGCGACGGCTCACCCAACCGGTGAGGGTGACCTCTTCGCCCACGTTCTCGCGGCGAAGCTCGCCGCAGGTACGGGTGTGCATGGAATGCTCGTCGATGGGACGGGTCTGGCTCATACCAGTGATCCTCCTTTATGGATCTGTGCCGCCCCGTGTCGTTCCGGGCGGCGTCGTACAGATTTGCCCAGCCTGCGTAAACCGCGCAGCCAGACATGGCGTTCTATCTTATCGCACCTGTGTCGATGTGCCGCGGAAAAGTAGCTCCTGCCCAAAGACTTGACGGAGACGAAACAATTGACGCACCGTGGCCGTCGCCAAGGCGCGCCGCGTGCGACAATGTGCCCCAATACAACTGCACTCGGAAAGGCCCGCCATGACTGCACGCCTCATCGTTATGGATATCGACTCCACGCTCATCAACCAGGAGGTCATCGACCTGTTGGGCGAAGAGGCCGGCGTGGGCGAGCAGGTAGCGCAGATCACCGAGCGCGCTATGCGCGGCGAACTCGACTTTAAGCAGGCGCTCGAGGAGCGCGTGGGGCTGCTTGCCGGCTTGGACGAGAGCGTGTTCGAGCGCACCTTTGAGCGCGTGACGTTTACCCCCGGTGCGTTGGAGCTTGTGCGCTCGGCGCACAGCAAGGGCTGGAAGGTCGGCGTCGTGAGTGGCGGCTTCCACGAGGTCGCCGATAAGATCGTGGCCGCCGCGGGCATCGACTTTTGCCTCGCTAACCGCCTGGAGGTCGTGGACGGCAAGCTCACCGGTAAGTTGGCTGCCGACATTGTGACCAAGGAGTCCAAGCTCATCCAGCTGCTGGACTGGGCAGTTGAGTGCGGCGTCGACATGGCCCACACGGTCGCTATTGGCGACGGAGCAAACGACATCCCCATGATCCAGGCCGCGGGCACGGGCATCGCGTTTTGCGCCAAGCCCAAGACGCGCGAGGCCGCCCCGTTTGCCATCGACGAGCGCAACCTCATGCTCGCTATGGACATCATCCTGCGCGACTAACCGATCCGTCTAACAACAGAATCAATTCCTCTATGTCTAGTTTCCGAACAATTTTGTCTTAGTGTTCGGAAACATACCCTTTGAGTGCTAGACTTTGCGCCGTCGAAGGGAACATATATGGATAAGCGAGACCTAGAGCAGCTGCTGAGCGATGTTGCCGGCGGAGCAGTCACTCCGGCAGTCGCCCTCACGCGCATCCAGACGGCGCCGACCGCCGATCTGGGTTTTGCGCAGCTCGATCTTTCGCGCGGAGTGCGCCAGGGAGCCGGCGAGGTTGTCTACGGTGCCGGTAAAACCGCCGAGCAAATTGCCGCCATTATCGAAGCGCTGCGCGATGCCGGCCAGGAACGTATCCTGGTCACGCGCCTGGATGCCGAAAAAGCCGCGCGCACCGCTGAGCTTCTCGGCAACGGCATTGACCTGGGATATGTCCCGGACGCGCAGCTCGCCCTCGTGGGCGGCAAGCCCTCCCCTACCGGCAACGGACGCATCGTCGTCGCCTGCGCCGGCACGAGCGACTTACCCGTCGCCGAAGAAGCCGCGTTGACGGCCGAGTTCTATGGCAACGAGGTCGACCGCCTCTACGACGTAGGTGTCGCCGGCCTGCACCGCCTGCTCGCGCATGCCGAGGAACTTGCCCAGGCGCAGGTGGTCATCGCCATCGCCGGCATGGAGGGCGCGCTGGCGAGCGTTATCGGCGGTCTGGTGAGCTGTCCGGTCATCGCCGTTCCCACCAGCGTTGGCTACGGCGCAAGTTTTGGTGGCGTAGCCGCGCTGCTCGCCATGCTCAACTCCTGTGCCAGCGGCGTTTCGGTCGTCAATATCGACAACGGCTTTGGCGCCGCCTACCAGGCAAGTCTTATCAATCATCTGAGCGCCGGCACACCCCGCGCCCGCTAAGGAGCATTCCATGTCCAATCATCAGCACACGCTTATCATCGACGGCACCTCGGGCATCAGCGGCGACATGACCGTCGCGGCCCTGCTCGATCTGGGCGCCAGCGAGGAGCACCTGCGCGAACAGCTCGCCACACTGCCGGTTGACGGGTTTGAGGTTGCCGTTACACGCGTAAACAAGCATGGCATCGACGCCTGCGACTTTGACGTTCAGCTGGCAGAGGAGCTCGAGAACCACGATCACGATATGGCCTGGCTCTACGGCAACAAAGCAGCTGCCGAGCACGAGCACGAGCACGAGCACCACCATCATGACCATGGTGAGCACGAACACTGCCATGGGCATGATCATGAGACCCACGGCCATGGCCACGAGGGCCATCATCACGCCCACCACCATCACCATCGTTCTTTGGCGGACGTCACCGCCATCATCGACGGCTCGCAGCTAAGCGATGGCGCTAAGCGTCGTGCGCTCGCCATCTTTACCGCGCTCGCCGCCGCCGAGGCCAAGGCCCACGGCAAAACGCCCGAGACCGTCATGTTCCACGAGGTAGGCGCCGTCGACTCCATCGTCGACGTCTGCTCTGTCGCCATCTGCCTCGACGGCCTGGGTATTGAGGATATCGTGGTCGAGTCGCTCTCCGAGGGCCACGGAACCATCCACTGTGCCCACGGCCTTATGCCCATTCCCGTCCCCGCTGTCGTCAACCTGTGCCAGGCGGGCAATATCGCCCTCATGCCTGCACCAGTCGCTGGCGAGCTCGTGACGCCCACGGGCGCCGCCATCGTCGCCGCGCTGCGCACGTCCGAGCACCTGCCGGCCCGCTACCGCATCGAGGCCGTCGGCTACGGCGCCGGTAAGCGCCCCTACGAGGGTTGCTCCGGTACGCTCCGCTGCCTGCTCGTTGACGCGGACGCATAACCATGGATGCCCGCAAGGCAAAAAGCCGTGCCGCCATCGTTGCGGCGTTTTCCGAGCTCCTTCGCGAGGAGGACTACGGCAAGATCACCGTCGGCGACATCATTGCTCGCGCCCATGTGGGTCGGGCCACGTTCTACGGCCTCTTCAAGAACAAAGATGACCTGCTCGCTGAGCTCGTGCGCGACATCTGCACCCATGCCCTCGACGATGACGGTACGCCCCTCGATGACCCGCTCGTACAGGTCGAGCATATCCTCAACAACCTCTGGGAGCGCCGCCAGGGCGTTCGAGCCCTCGTAGCCGGCGCCGGCTCACGCGTCTTCGCCGACTGCCTCCGCAAGACCATCATGTCGCGCGCAGCCGAAACCGTCCCTACCGACCCAAACGGCCCCGCCGCCACCATGGACCGAAGCTTCCTACTACACCACATAGCCTCAAGCTTCGTAGGAATGGTCCAATGGTGGGCCTGGCACAACTTCCAAGCCCCAAAAGAGGACGTAGCCAAAGACTACCTCTCAGCCATAAAACCCCTCTTCAACTAAGTAAACCCCTCATCCCAAAGTTCCGCCCTCATCTCAAAGCCCCGCCCCAACCCAAAGCACAATCCATCCCAAAGTATCGACTACAGCCCAACGCCCCTACCAGCAACAAGCCCCTCCCATCCAAATTCAGATATATATGTTGGGTTGCTTGTACGAACGCAACAAAGACCCCGTAGCTGGCCGCATGGGGTAACTTCCCAGCGCATTCCGCAGGACGCAAAAAGGCTCGCCGCACGAAGTGCGCAGCGAGCCTTTTTGCATGTCCGAGGACGCGCTGGGAAGTTACCCCATGCGGCCAGCGGACAACTATGTAGCCTCAGACTAGAACATGCCCAAGAAGCCGTGCACAAACAGCGCGGCCAGAGCGGCACCGACAAACGGAGCGATGCCAGGAACGAGCAGGCCGTACTTCCAGTTGTTGTCAGCCTTGTTCTTGATCGGCAGCACCTGATAGGCCATGCGAGGACCAAGGTCACGAGCCTGGTTCATGGCGAAGCCAGTGATGCCGCCCATGCCCATACCAACGGCCCAAACGATCAGACCGACGCAGATAGCGAGCATCAAAACGTTCTCGCCGGCACGGTTAGCGGCAGCAAGGATGGCGCTGATGAACACGAAGGTGCAGATAGCCTCGCAGAAGAAGTTGCGGGCATAGTTCGTGCCCTCGGTGGTGGGGTTGGTCGAGAAGATGTTGCGCTGAGCAACGGGATCGATGACACCATCGGAAGCCTTGAACTCATCGGCATACATCAACCACGCGATCACGGCGCCCGCAAAGCCGCCGAGCATATCGGCAACCATGAAGGGGATGCAGCTGCTCCACGGCACCAGACCGACGATGCACTGGGCAAGCACCATAGCCGGGTTCATGCACACGGCGCCGCCAAAGACAAACAGGCAGACCGAGATGCCAAAAGACCAAGTGGTGATGGCAAACATATGGCCGGAGCCCTGATACTTGGTGCCCTTAAGCACGGTATCGCAGTGCACGCCCACGCCAAAGATGATCATGAGGGCCGTTGCGCCGAATTCGCAGAGGAGTTTGGTAAGCATAAAACCTTATCTTTCTTGTCGGTTATAAACGATTCGTTTAGGCCGCGTACTAGTGCTGTGCGACGACAACGCCCAGGCCATCGGGAATGACGGCCACCTTGGCATCGGCACCCTTCATCTCAAAGGCGAGCTTGAGCGCCTCATCGAGGGTGTTGACCGGCGTCATGTGCATATCCTTGATCATCTGGTGATCGCACAGGTCGGTAACCATGATCACAGGGTGATGCGCCAGGATGCGGGCAAAGATCTGGCTCGTCCACTGGTCGGGCAGGGTCTCGTCCTTAGGACGGTCGATGCAGGCGCGCTCAAACTCTGCCGGATCATTGTCGGCGATGTTGTGATAGAAGCCCTCGCCACCGTGACCGTCGGCACAACCGGCGACATCGATGATCACGCCGCCCTCGGGAAGTGTGGCCTCTGCAGAGCACATGCCCTTCACGGCCTGATAGATGTTCTGGTCGAGCGGGTAGCCGCCGTTGGTGGTAATGGCAATTTCGCACTCGACGGGCTCAACGCCGGCAAGGCTCTTCACGAACTCGCAGCCAGCCTCGTGCGCCTTGTGGATGTCGCCGGCAAAGGAGCCGATGACCTCGTGCTTGCCGTTGAGCACCACGTTGAGCACAAAGGCAAGGTGAGCCATCTCGGCAGCGGCAAACATGTCCTCGCTCACGTGGTTGTGGCACAGGTTGCCGGCACGCGAATGGGAATCGTTCACAAACTGACCGTTGTGGTTGTACATGATGGTCTTGTAGCTGGCGATACCAGGCAGGACGGACTTGCGGCTACCAGAGAAACCGGCAAAGAAGTGCGGCTCAATAAAGCCCTCGGCAAGCAGCAGATCGCAATCGGCAGCAATCTTGTTGATGATGCACTCGCCGCCAGAAGGCAGGGTGCCGATCTTTTTCATCATGCTGTCATCGGTCGCGACGTGCATAACGATTTCCTCGTTGGCAACGATCTCCTCGCCGTACTTGTTGACGAGCTCCTCGTGCGTCGACGGACGATGCATACCCGTAGCAACCAGAATACGCACGCGAGCCTCGGGCGCAGCAGAATGGATGTGATGCAGCAGAATAGGCATCGTCACACGCGAGGGAACGGGACGCGTATGATCGGAGCTAATAATGACGATATCCTTCTTGCCAGCACAAAGCTCCTCGAGCGAAGGCGAGCCATAAGGATTGGCAAGCGACTCCTCTACCAGCTCTTCCTGCGATTTTGTAGTCTTAAACTCGTTTTGATGACCTTCCATCACACCCGCGAAGTTCTTATCCTCGAGCTCCAGATGCAACGTCTTGTGGTCAAACGGCAGTTCACATTCAAACAATGACGAGCGCCCTCTTCCTTTCAACTGACACACTAGATAAACCGTTGGAAGGATACGCCGCTCACCGAAAAACACCACCGTCCACCGACTCATTAACACAACGTTCATATTTGACCCACAACAAAACGGCCGCGACCCCAAACGGGACCGCGGCCGCCTGTCAAAGACACTATAGACAGGATGATTTACGCAGCGCCGAGGCAAACATCTAGTCCGAGACGTACGCACGTAAGCCATTTTGCATAAATTCGTTAATTAATTGCATAAGATGGCGCATGGATTTCTGGCCATAACTGGGTAGTACCCTCCGGAGCGTGCATTTTTGCGAGTATTCAGCATCGCGGGATAAGATTTGGCTCTGTTAGACCAGGATTGACATACATGTGTCCCCACGGTGCCATATCGTTGACCCCGTAGACCGCGATGATGG
>NZ_JBCOTQ010000047.1:0-18690 GCF_040920445.1 Collinsella aerofaciens
TAAAGCCGTTTGTCTCCACCCGCGTAGCGGGTGGTTTAAAGCTGGCCGCTGCGCGGCCAGCAGACTAAAGTCTTGAAAAACAAAAAAGACGGGGCTCGCAATGCGAACCCCGTCTTTAAAGAAATCTGGCGAGAAAGCCTGATTACTTGAGGGTGACAGCAGCGCCAGCAGCCTCGAGCTTCTCCTTGGCAGCCTCGGCGTCCTCCTTCTTGGCACCCTCGAGAACAGCCTTGGGAGCGCCCTCGACGACCTCCTTGGCCTCCTTCAGGCCAAGGTTGGTGAGCTCACGGACGGCCTTGATGACCTGAATCTTGTTGTCGCCGAAGCCCTCGAGCACGACGTCAAACTCGGTCTTCTCCTCGGCCTCAGCAGCGCCAGCAGCGGGAGCGGCGACAACAGCGGCAGGAGCAGCGGCGGAAACGCCGAAGGTGTCCTCGATAGCCTTGACGAGCTCGGAAGCCTCGAGAAGGGTCATTTCCTTAAGAGCATCGATGATCTCATCGGTGGTAAGCTTAGCCATTTCTAAGTCCTTTCGGTTTCCGTGCGGATGCACGGAGATCAGTTAAAACACGGCGCGAATGCGCCAGGGGTGCGGCGTTGCCGCCGCGGGTGAAAACAGCAACTAGGCTGCCTTCTGCTCGGAGACCTGCTGGATCGAACGAGCGAGACCAGAGGAAACGCCGTTGACGCAGACAGCGATGTCGCGAGCGAAACCGGAGATGAGACCGGCGATCTGGCCGAGAAGCTGATCCTTGGTGGGCAGCTCGGCGATAGCCTTAACATCATCAGCGGAAACGGCCTTGCCGTCGGAGATACCGCCCTTGATCTCAAGGACACCCTTGGACTGAGCGGAGAAGTCCTTAAGGGTCTTAGCGGCCTCGACCGGCTCGGTCTCGTAGAACACATAAGCGACGGGGCCGGCGAGGATCTCGTCGAGCTCGGGCTGCTCCTGGTTCTTGAGAGCGATCTTGACCAGGTTGTTCTTGTAGACCTTCATCTCGGCGCCGCACTCGCGAAGCTGATGACGCAGCTCCTGAGCCTGCTTAACCGTCAGACCGTTGTAGTTGACGACGAACAGACCGGCGTTCTCGGCGATACGGGACTCGATCTCTGCAACCTTGTCGATTTTGTACTGCTGGGGCATGAATTACACCTCCTCGAATTCTTTCCGGGCACGGTCCGCCACAAGGACGTGACGGGGGCATGTCCAAAAAGAAAGCCCCCGCGCTGCATGAGCGACGGGGGCGAGAAGACATATCTACTCGACCACCTCGGCTGGCGGGAAGTCCCATTAAGCTCGCGGGCGATGCCCGTTTGCACCGGCTGTCTCTGGCAGCGGATTCGTGCGTGAACCGAAAGTATTATGGCGGGGACCCCGGCGTCGGTCAACGGAAAACCGGGCTGTACACAATTCCACCATCCGGCCGCGCCGCCAAAGGCCAGGCGCAACGTTTTCGCTCGGTCAAGTCCTGGGCTCGCACGAAGAGCACATTAAGTGCTCTTCGGCTCGTGCGGAATCTACGAAAACCTTGCGCCTGGCCTTTGGCGGCGCGGCCTGCGTCAACTATGGGGCAGCCCGGTTTTCCGTTGGCCAGCGCGCCCCACTCATAATGCTTGGGTCGGTGGGCTGATGCGTTGCGTCCCGTTGGGCTATAAGGTTGAAATGAAGGTGGACAGGCGATTTAGGCCTTCGTCCAGATCTTGGTCGGAGACGCAGTAGCTTAGGCGGATGTGGCCTTCGGTGCCGAAGCAGTCTCCCGGGACTAGGGCTACGTTTGCCTCTTTGATGACTTTGATGCAAAAGTCTTCGCTTGGTAGTCCGAATTGTTTGATGCTCGGGAAAGCGTAGAAGGCGCCGGCTGGTTCCACTACGTCGAGGCCCATGGCGCTTAAGGCTGCGAGCACGCGTTCGCGGCGGGCTCGGTAGACATTGAGCATGGGGGTTGGGTCGACGGTCAGGGCTCGGGCTGCGGCGTCCATCTCGAAGGAAACAGCGCTCGATACTAGGTATTGGTGCGCCTTTGCGATCTCGGCGATGACGGGGGCTGCGGCTGCGAGCCAACCCAGGCGCCAGCCGGTCATGGCCCAGGGCTTGGAGAAGCTCTCGATAACCACCGTCTGCTCGCGTAGCTCCGGGTGGCGCTGGGCAAAGCGCTCGTAGCCATCCACATAGACCAGACGGTTGTATACGTCGTCGCAGACCACGTAGATGCCCGCCTGCTCTGCCACGCGCGCCACGGCGTCGAGCGACGCCGCGTTGAGGATGCAGCCCGTGGGGTTGTTGGGCGAGCAGATGACGATGGCCTTGGTCGCCGGCGTCATGCAGGCACGGAGCGTCTCCTCATCAATCTGGAATTGCGCAGGCTCCGTATCCAAAAAGACCGCCTGGGCGTGGTTGGCCACGACGATGCTCTCGTACAGGCCAAAGGCCGGCGTGGGGATAATGACCTCGTCGCCGGGGTTGAGCATGGCCATAAACGTAGCCGACAGGGCCTCGGTCGCGCCGTCGGTCAGGATGACCTCGTCGGCCGAAAACGTAAGGCCCGCGTCCCCCATGTAGGCAGACAACGCCTCGCGCAGGGCGGGGCGACCGTTGTTGGGCGGATAATGCGTGTCACCGCGATTGAGCGAGGCAGTCACCTCAGCGCTAATCACATCGGGCGTGGGAAAATCGGGCTCGCCGAGCGCGAGCGCAATGCATCCCGGATGCTGCGCGGCGAGTGCGTTGATCCGGCGGATGCCGGAGGGCTTGAGCGTGGCAAGCGAGGTATTCATGGGCAGACGCATGGCGTTCCTTTCGTAAGGGTTGCACTAGGATAGCGCGGCGAGGCGTCACCAGACGGTGTAACCTAAACGGAAACCAACCGGAAAGGAGGTGGCATGGAGACGACCACACGCGGCGATGTACCAAAAACGTTGCAAACCATTGCGTATATCAGCATTCCCAATAGCGCCGATCTTGAGTTTTTGCTCTGGGACCTGCAAGATGCCATCGCGGCCTATGCCCGGCTTTCCGACACCGTACTCCCCCACCCGGTTGACTTGAAGGCGGATGATGCCGGTGCAGTCGATGGCATAGTGCTCGCTGTTGATGATGCATTTGACGATGAGGCTATGATCGCTGTCGAGCAGATACTCGATCGCCTTGGGAATACAGAAACACGCGTCTATGTCGTCGTCCAGGCCCTGTCCAACAACGCCAAGCAGACGGACGAAGTCCTCGACCGCCTGTACCGGGCATGTATTCTACGTGACCTGCCATGGTGCGACGGCGTTGTCATCTGTGCCGGCGGCGGCATTGCGGCGCTTCGTCATTCCCCACGCATGGGCCTCTTGCGCCGACCATTTTCGGAAGCGATGGATAAGCTTGTGGGCGCCGTGCGCATGGGCTGCTCCATTGAGCATGCGCAGCTGCTTGGCGGTGGCAATGCCGGTAGCGTCGATGCCGACGGCATGGTGCGCGTCAAGCCCGCGCTGCCCGCACCGATCTGGCATGCCATCATGAAATGCCTCGGCACCCATGCTCAATCAAGTATCTAAATTAGAGAGCTGCCCAGTCAACGGCCTCGCGCCAGCGCTCGACAAGGCGTTCCAGGCGCCATGCCGCATTGGCGGGACTTGTCGACGGCAGAACGATGGCCGGCAGCCCCGTGCGCTCTTGCAGGTAGTGCTTGTAGAGCCGCCCTGCCGTGCCGCCGTTACAGACAACGACCTCGATAGGAGCTGCACCGGTAATACGCTCGGCATGCGCCGGAACGACGTTTTTGATGCTCGCGTCACTCGAGCCCTTGATGTCACAGCTCTCGATCACATCCCACAGGGCCACGCCGCCGTTCAGCAGCATGGCCCGCTTGGCGGCAATCGAGGCATCGAGCGTCGCGGGCTCACCGCTTGCCAAAGAGTCTCCCTCGTTGGGCGGCACGGGCGCACCAAGGCACGCGGCCATCACGCGCCAAAAGCGGTTCTGCGGATTGCCATAGTAGAAGGCATTGGCACGCGAGAGCACCGAAGGAAACGACCCCAACACCAAAACGCGCGAGCGCTCGTCAAACACGGGTTCAAACCCATGCTCAATATGCTGATAGCCCTCGTCAGACGCGGCCACGAGCTAGGCCCTCAGCAGATAGCGCACCTCGTAGGGTGCAAGCTCAAGGGTACCCGTCAGCTCGACCGTGGGCGCATCGTCGGCAAGCAGGTCGACGAAGGAGCCGTTGAGCTCGCCGGCTCCAAAGGTATAGGGCTCGTTCACGGCGTTGACCGCCACGAGCACCGTCGCGTCATCGCAGGCGCGCTCGAACAGCAGCTGCTTGTTCTGGATCACCACGTTGCGGTAAGCGCCGTAGTTGAGGGCACGGGCTGCCGCGTCGTTTGCCGAGCGTAGGTGCGCAAGCTGCGTGACAAATGCCGTCAGCTCGTTAGGTGCCGGGGTGTCAAGCGCAGGACGTAGCGCCCAATCGCCATCGGGGCCGCCCTTTTCGCCAGTAATCCCCCACTCGCTGCCGTAGTAGACGCATGGAATGCCCGGCATACCAAAGAGCATGCCGTAGGCAGGGCGCAGGCAGGACTTGTCCGTCAGGATGCTCGACAGGCGCGGCACGTCGTGGTTGTCGACAAACGACAGCAGATGCTTGCCGCGATAAATGCACCACGGGTCACCGCCAAACTGGCGATACAGCGAGTGGGCAATCTCGAACATGTTGACCGAGTTAAAGCTGGAGTACAGGCCCTTGTAGCACTCGTAGTTGGTACAGGAGTCGAGTATCTCGTCGTTGACGATCTGGTTGTAGTCGCCGTGGAGCGTCTCACCAATCAGCACAAAGTCGGGCTTGAGCTCACGGGTAAAGGCGTGCAGGCGGCGCATGAAGTCGCGGTCGAGCATATAGGCGACGTCCAAGCGCAGGCCGTCGACACCAAAGACCTCTGCCCAACGGCGCACAGACTCAAGCAGGTAATCGACCACGGCGGGGTTTTGCAGGTTGAGCTTCACAAGCTCAAAATGGCCCTCCCAGCCCTCGTACCAAAAGCCGTCGCCGTAGCACGAGTCGCCGTCGAAGCTGATGTGGAACCAGTCCTTGTAGGGCGAATCCCACTTGCGCTCCTGCACATCGCGGAAGGCCCAAAAGCCGCGACCGACGTGGTTGAAGACAGCATCGAGCACCACGCGGATGCCATGGGCGTGCAGTGTCTCGCATACGGCAGCAAAATCGGCGTCCCCACCCAGGCGGCGGTCGATATGGCGCAGGCTGCGCGTATCGTAGCCGTGGCTATCAGACTCGAGCGGCGGATTGATCAGCACAGCGCCAATACCGAGTTTTTGCAGGTAGTCGGCCCATTGGGCGATCTTCATGATAGGAGCATCGGGGCTAGCTGTGGCATCGGCGGCCTGGGCGAGCTCTTCTTCGGCAACGGGCGCGGCGTTTTCGCGCGGAGCTCCGCAAAAGCCCAGCGGATAGATCTGATAGAACGTCGTCTCGTATGCCCACATAGCAACCTCCCGGTAAGCTCAACACAACGACATCCATTGTATGCCCGCCGCGCATCCCCTCCCCCAAAATAAGTTGCGGTGGAATAGTTCCCGCTTGGGCCTTCAGAGGCCTTAAACAGGAACTATTCCACCGCAACTGATGAGGGAACGTGATTAGGCAACGGGCTTTGCGCGACGGATGGCCGGGAACATTACCGTGATGGCGAGGATGACACCCACGGCGGCGATTGCGCCACCCGCGCAGCCGATCCAGGCGATACCGGGGCCCGAAACCACGGCTCCGCCGATCGCGGTACCCGTGCCAATGCCCAGATTGAACAGGCCCGAGAAGATCGACATGGCGACGGCCGACGAATCTGCCGGCGTGTGCTTGATGAGCTCGGCTTGGAACGCCACGTTAAAGGCCGTGGCGCAGCAGCCCCATAGTGCACAGACGGCAAGCACCAACACGAGCGCCGAGGCTGCGGGGGCCATAAGCAGCAGAGCCACCGGCACGCCGGAGAGCGTGATAGCCAAGAACGGGAAGCGGTGCCCGTCGAACAGACGGCCAAACAGCCAGCTGCCCACCAGACCAGAGCAGCCAAACGCCGTCAGCGTCATGGTGATGGCGCCCGCATCGACGTGCGCGACCTGCGCCAGGAAGGGCTCGATATAGCTGTAGCTTGCGTAATAGCCGGTCGCCATGAAGACCGTGACTGCGTAGAGCGCGATGAGGAGCGGGTTCTTGAGCAGCTCGGGCAGCTGTTTGACGGTAAAGCGCTCACCCGCCGGCATGGCCGGGAACACCGCTGCCTGGTAGACGACCGCAATGGCTGAGAGGCCCCCGACCACGGCAAACGTCATGCGCCAGCCCACGGCCAAGCCAATGGCGCGACCGAGAGGCAGGCCAAAGATCTGCGCGATGGACGAGCCCGTAGCGATCATGCTGATGGCGAGCGCGCCGTGGCGAGTGTCGACCAGGCGCGAGGCCATAATCGAGGCGACTGACCAGAACACGGCATGTGCGCAAGCGACCACCAGGCGCGCGCAGACCAGGATGGGATAGGTCGGCGCCACAGCGGACAGGAACTGGCCCAGCGAGAACACGGCCAGCACGCCCAGCAGCATCCGCTTGAACTCAAAGCGCGAGGCGAACACCATGAGCGGCAGCGACAGCAGCATGACGCCCCAGGCATAGACCGAGATCATGATGCCCGCCTGGGCCTCGGTGAGCGAGAACGACGCGGCGATATCAGTCAAAAGGCCGATGGGCATAAACTCCGACGTGTTGAACACGAACGCACAGCAGGTGAGCCCGATAAGCGGAAGCCACTGCCTGAGTGCGATACCACCTTGCTTTGTTTGAGCCATATAGGAAAACCTCTCCGATTATCTTGAGCGGTGGGCGATTATAGCAATGAGAAGTCTATAAAATGAGCAACAAAAAGAATTCTTGGAAAACGATCGTTAACAGAAGGCGCGCCAATTCTGCTTAGAAAGCAAGGTACGCAGGAACTCAATGTCGAAAACGCGGCTTCATCTTCGGGCTATCGCGCCTGCTCGGATACGCACAAGGACACCCCCATGAGCACGTCAATTTCGAGCCAACTCGCAACCGCACAATGAACTAGCAAAAGCAGCATATAAGCAAACGCCCCATAATAAAGTCCCTCATGTACAAGCGCCGTCACTGAAAGTGCCGACGGCAGCGCCGCACTCGAAACTACCCATCCAATAAGAACCTGGATAGCGCAACTTGCAACCAGGTTCCATGCCACCAGCATCGTTGCGGGACGAGCGATTTCCCTGCAGGAGGAACGAAGCACCGTGACCGAACGCATGATGTAGCGTGGTGCAAACCGAATGCCTCGTAGCCCCCTCTGCTCCACGCCCGCATCTTCAATTAACACGAATACGAACGACGCGGAAAGAAGCGTCACGATTACTGCCACCACAAGCGAGCACAACACCCCGAGCTGGCTGCTCGCAAGCGAGGCAAAGACTACAATTGCCGATAAAATCAAGTGAACCAAATAAATTAGCAGCGCCCCAGAAATCTGGAGGGGAACCGTCGAGGCCAAAAGATAAACCGGAGGGGTTCGAGCAGGTTGCACCGTCTCTTTGGACCGGTCGACGGCAAATAATGAAAAAGCCACGTTCGATAGAAGCAGGTTTAAAAAGGCCGCGATCACAGTGCAAATAAGCGTAATGGACGGATTGATATAGGCGAGCTCAGTTGCAACGTTTGATACACCAATTTGAAGCGCGCTCATAACAAACAAGGGGATATATAACGCCATCGTGCAGCCACTCCGGCATCCCTTCGCCCGATCGCCCGATTCCAGAAAGACATTGAAGTTCTCTCGCAAGTTCACTCTATACCCGTTTTCTTACTAGGCAGGGCGAACGGGCGCCAATATAAACGCCGGTCCGCCCATCCATAATTTCTAGTTTTAACGTCCAGACTAGTCTGTCCAGCCGTCGATGTAGTCGCGGTTAAGCTCAAAGTACTGCGCGGCGATATCTTTCGCCAAGGAGTACGAATTAACGAGCGGGTGCATCGCGAGGCTCTCGACAATATCGCGCTTCGATCGGTTAACGATACCACGCGCCACGGTGCGCTCGTAGTACTTGACGCGACGAATCAATTCGAGGTTTCCCGCGGGCACAGAATCGGCTTCGACGCGATGCGGTACGCAGCCATCGGTGGAGATATCGCACGTTGACTCAATGACATCTGTATCGAGAAGGCCGGGGATGGCGCCATTGTTGGGGGTGCACAGGATCATCTGCTGCGTCTTGCCAGAGCGAGCAATATCCATGAAACGGAGCGCGACACCTGCGTATCCGCCAGCATCTTTGCCGTACACGTCAAACGTCCACGGCTTGTCGCGGTGAATACCTGTCTCGGCAGCCATGTAGTTGTTTTCGCGCATTCCGTACCACTTCTCAAAGCACGCGAGGCCCTTTTCGAAGTCGTTCTCAATATCGATAGATGCAAGCTCGCTCGTCATTTCTCGATTAATTTCTTCGATTAGTTCGCCGCGCGTCTGGGGCGAAGAGAGAACGTTGGCAACGGCGCGCTCGCGATAGTAGAAATAGTATAGGTACTCATTTGGCACGCATCCGCGATTTAGGACGAGGTCCTTCTCGAAGAACCTAAGATCTGTATGAGCATATGCCCCGTCGTCGTGGATCAAGTCGGGCATGATGTCCTCGCCATCAACCGTCACATTGCGGAAGAACGAGAGGTGGTTGAGTCCATAGCACTCGCCCTGAACCGATGCGGGATCAACGCCTTTATACTCGGCAAACTGATGCAACATGCCCGAGGGGGCATCGCAAATGCCATAAGTAAAATCATAGCCCATATCGCGTAGGGCCTGAGATACGACGCCAGCGGGATTAGTAAAGTTAAACACCTTGACGTCCGGCTTTGCGTACTTCTTGATTAACTCGCAATACGAAGCAAGCGCAGGGACGGAGCGCATGGCAAAAGACACGCCGGCTGCGCCAGTCGTCTCTTGGCCAAGAACCCCATGCGAAAGAGCAATGCGCTCATCGCGAACGCGCATATGATCCCCACCGACGCGAATCGTCGTGATCACGTAATCGGCGTCCTTAACGGCCTCGACCGCATCGCCCGTCAGTGAAAAATTAAGCGTGGGGCAAAGCATGCCCGAGACATGGGCGGCAAGGCCACCGTAGATGCGCAGCTTCTCGGGATCATTGTCCATAAACACAAGTTCGTCGATTCCAAGCGATGACGCCTGCTGGGCTATGCTCTTTGCCAAAAACATGGAGCGGACGCCACCGCCGCCTATGACCGTAAGTTTCATATCGAAACCCCCAAATAGCACATTCAATATTGCATGGTTCGCCTGTGTTTGGATATTGTATCCAGCATGAAGGGCCGCTTCCCGCCCCGGCTGCAAGGCGGGAAAGGAATTCCCCAAGGAGTTATTATTTACGCAACGGAAGCGGCCACACACGTCCGGCGGGAAGGGGCACCGATGGTTGATAAAAAGCAGATTTCCAAGCTCTACTCAGCCGCAAAGCTATCCGAAACCGAGCAAAGCGTACTCGAATACCTGCTCAACAATATCGACACCCTCGATGATATTGGCATAAAACCCGTCGCCATGGCATGCTTTACCAGCATGACGACAGTCATCAGGCTTTCGAAAAAGCTCGGCTACCGTGGCTACCGCGAAATGATGTACGATCTCAAGCACCTTCAGCATGTCTCCCGCGAAATGAATCAATCACTCAAAGACAGTAGCGTCCACTTCGTATGCCACACCGGAGATGTAGACGTATTCATCGCCGCACTGCATCGCAACAGAATGATCGGAGTAAACGGAGAGGGCTTCTCACGCATCGTTGCGCAGTACATGGCGACCAAGCTCGTTGGACTTGGCTTTTTGGCCGTCATACAGGACTTCCTAGAAACCGATCAGTTTGTCGAATCCAACCGAAATACGCTCAGCTGCATGATGCTCATATCCAAATCGGGCCAGACAGAAGCCATCCTGGAAACCGCAAGGGCATGCCACGACGCGGGCATTACGACCCTCGCGTTTACCGGCAACGAAGACAGCGAGCTCGCCAAGACGGCAGACGCGATCTTTACGATACATGACGATCACCCAATGGATCTTAAGAACGTTAAGCCTAACTGCTTTACCGGAAGTTGTATTCTCGCATTCGAAGAACTATTGAGTATCTGCCTTGACAATCTAAAACAAGAAGGCTTGGCCCCCTAAATCATGCGATAGGAAGCCAAGCCCTGGAATTGCGCTATGCAATTGAAAGCCACTTGCGCGTTTTACTCGTCACCGAGAACTTCGTGCACCTCAGAAGCGACTTCGCCGACACGAGGACCGTAAATGACCTGGATTGCCTTGTCGCTCAGGCGGATAACGCCCATAGCTTCAAGATTCTTGGTGAACACCTCGTCGTCTGCAACCTTGGAACCATCCTTGACAATCACGCGAAGACGTGAGATGCAGTTGTCAAGATCATCAATGTTGTCGGCTCCACCAAGCGCTTCGACAATGCCAACAGCAAGCGCGCTGTCCTTGGTCGCACGGCCCTGGACTGCCTTCTCGGGAGTGCTATCAGACTCGCCCTTTGCCTCAGCGGCCTTTGCCTCGAACTCGGCTCTGCTGTTGATCAACTCAATATCGTCACCATCATCTCGACCGGGCGTCTTGATATCGAACTTAGTAATAAAGAACCGGAAGAGGAAGAAAGCTGCCAGGAAAAAGGCGGGGAGCAGAATAAGGTACGGAAGCAGATTAAGCTTCTCGGGGCGGAATAAGAATGGGATCAGGTCCTTGATATTTCCCTGGTACACCGAAACGCCCATTGCCTCCGAGAGAACTTCACCCAGTCCGGAAAGCGGAGCGTAAACGCCAAAGTAGAGCCAGGGGGCGGCAAACAGGAACGTAAAGAGAATAGGCTCCGTAACACCAAAGAAAACAGTCGAAATCACTGTGGGGATTAAAAGACCAGCAACCTTCTTGCGGTTCTGGGGCTTGGCACAAGACCACATAGCAAGGGCGATGCCCGGGAACAACGCATAATCGTTAATGCCATAACCAGCCATGAAGGCCCTAACCAAGAGCTTGTCGCTGCTGGGAGAAGCGAGCTGTGCAAGCTGAATGGCGCTATTGCCCACCACGCGCGTTCCATCGACGACCATGGAGCCGCCAAGCTCAGTCCAATACATGGGCGTCTCGAGCAGCGGATGCAAGCCAAACGGCACAAGGCTCTCGAGCACCCAGCGATAGACAAACGTACCGACCAGACCGGAGCCTTTCACGAACGTCGCAATACCCGAGAAGCATCCACCGATGACGGGCCAGACGAAGTACATGATGCCGCCCAGGATGCCACCGGCGACCAGCGATACAATAGGGACCGTTCGACTGCCCGCAAAAAACGCCAGCGCCGTTGGAAGCTTGGTCTTGTAAAAACGGCCGGTGATCCAAGCGACCAGGCAGCCCACGATAATGCCGCCAAAGACACCAGAGCTGTAGCCAAAAAAGCCGAGCGAGGTAGTGTAGAGTGCGGACTGCTCACTCGCCTGAATGGACGTAAGGCCGACCTTCTGAAGAGCTTCCACCGTTGTATTGTCGGCAGCCAAGCCAGCTGCTCCAAGCAGAATCTCAACCGTCTTGAGCATGGTGAGATAGCAGACAAGGGCAGAAAAGGCAGCCCAGCCCTTCTCTTTGCGAGACAAGGAGAAGGCGCAGCCGACGGCAAACAAAACACCGAGGTTTCCAATGATTACCTCGCCGAGACCCTTAAATACCGAGAAGAACGTAAAGAGCGGCGAAGCGGCATACCAGTCCCAATTAACGCCAAGGGACACAAGGGTCAGTTCGGTCGTAAAAACGCTACCGATACCCAAAAAGAGACCGGAAATGGCAATGAGCGTAATCGGAACGAGCATTGCCTTTCCGAACGATTGGAATTTTTCTTTCATCAATTCCCTCCTCAATGAGCCTCTACAAACGACTATTGCATCCCACGTCCCCACACAGGCGAAACGGAAGACATGTTCGGCAATAGAAACAAAGTGATTGTAGAAAGGGGCGCACAAAATGTGCATCGGCACCGCGTAATACGGTTAAATCGACCGACGATTGCAAGTATTTACGAATCCGTAAACGGCAGCAAATAGGCAGCGAACGGCAATCTGCAGCGTAGGACAGTCCCCGCAGGCCGACGATTGCCGGTATTTTGGCTCATATTTATTGAATTGTTGCTCGCCCAAAAGCGCGGAGCATCAACGCGCCCCTAAGCCAATCCCAGCAATATGCCCGCCGAATGCACGACAAACGCCACGATCCAGGCGACCGTCACTTGAAATGCGAATACGGCCACGGCATAGCGCGCGCCAAGCTCACTCTTGACGGCGCCGATTGCCGCCACGCAAGGCGGGTACAGCAGCGTAAAGACCAGGAACACGTAAGCGGTAAACGGCGAAAACATGGTCGACAGTGCCGCAGGCGACGTTGCACCCAAAAGCACGGTGAGGGTCGAGATAACGCTCTCCTTGGCGATAAGTCCGGTGACGAGCGCCGTGGATGCACGCCAGTCGCCAAAGCCAAGCGGCGCCAGCGCCGGCGCGATAATGCTACCCAGACCGGCAAGTAGACTCTGCGACTGATCGGCGACCACATTAAAGCGAATGTCGAACGTCTGAAGGAACCAGATGACCACGGTAGCGGCAAAGATAATGGTAAAGGCCTTGGTAATAAAGTCTTTGGCCTTATCCCAAGCCAGCATCACCGTCGTCTTGACGCTCGGCAGGCGGTAATTGGGAAGCTCCATGATAAACGGCACCGGGTCGCCCTTAAATGCCGTGCGGTTAAGCACCAAAGCCGCAATGCAACCAACCGCAATGCCAATCAGATAGAGCGAGACCATGGCGGGAACTGTCGCCTGCGGGAAGAACGCCCCGCACAGCAGTCCGTAGACCGGCAGCTTGGCCGAGCAGCTCATAAACGGCGTGAGCATGACCGTCATCTTGCGGTCGTGCTCGGATGGGAGCGTACGGGTCGACATGATAGCCGGCACGGTGCAGCCAAAACCGACGAGCATGGGCACGAAGCTGCGGCCCGACAGGCCAAAGCGACGCAGCACCTTATCCATGACAAAGGCCACGCGCGCCATGTAGCCGGAGTCTTCCAGAATGGAGAGGAACAAGAAGAGCACGACGATAATCGGCAGGAAGGTCAGCACGCTGCCCACACCCGTAAGCACGCCGTCGACAGCCAGCGAGCGCACCACGTCGTTGGTGCCGAATGCCTTGAGACCCGCATCGGCCGAGGCGATGATGGCAGCGATACCGTCCTCCATGAGTCCCTGCAACGCCGCGCCAATCACGCCAAACGTCAGCCAAAAGACGAGGCCCATGATCACCAGAAACGCCGGAATGGCTGTGTAACGACCTGTCAGGATGCGGTCAATCTTGACGGAGCGCACGTGCTCGCGGCTCTCGTGCGGCTTGACGACGCAACGCCCGCACACGTCGCCGATAAAGCTAAAACGCATATCGGCCAGCGCAGATAGGCGGTCGGTGCCGGCCTCGCCCTCCATCTGGGTAATGATGTGCTCGATAGCGTCGAGCTCATTGCGATCCAGGTGAAGCGCCTCGGTTACCAGCTCATCGCCCTCGACCAGCTTGGTCGCCGCAAAGCGCACCGGAATGTGCGCCGTCACGGCATGGTCCTCGATCAGGTTAGCAATACCGTGGATGCAGCGATGCAGCGCACCGCCGTCCGGGCCGTCGGGCGCACAAAAGTCCAGGCGACCAGGGCGCTCGCGGAACCGTGCCACGTGCAGGGCGTGGTCCACCAACTCGCCGATGCCCTCGTTGCGGGCAGCGCTAATGGGGACAACGGGCACGCCCAACAGGCTCTCGAGCAGGTTGACGTCCACGGCGCCGCCGTTGGCGGTCACCTCGTCCATCATGTTGAGCGCGATGACCATAGGACGGTCAAGCTCCATGAGCTGCAGTGTCAGGTACAGGTTACGCTCGATGTTGGTGGCGTCAATGATGTCGATGATGGCGTCCGGGCGCTCGTCAAGGATGAACTGACGGCTCACGACCTCTTCGCCTGTGTACGGCGACAGGGAGTAAATGCCAGGCAGGTCGGTAACGCTCGCCTCGGGATGGTTACGGATGGTGCCATCTTTGCGGTCGACCGTCACGCCGGGAAAGTTACCGACGTGCTGGTTGGAGCCCGTCAGCTGGTTGAATAACGTGGTCTTGCCGCAGTTTTGGTTGCCGGCGAGGGCAAAGTGCAGCGGCGCGCCCTCGGGCACGGCCGTCTTTGCCGCACGGGGCGAATACGTCCCCTCGCCCAGGGCCGGATGCTCCGTCGTGCCGATTGCGGCGTTAGCGCGCGGACCCGTATCGGTGTCGTGAATACCCACGAGCTCGATGCGAGCGGCATCGTCCTTGCGCAGCGTCAACTCGTAGCCACGTAGGCGGATCTCGAGCGGGTCACCCATGGGGGCGTACTTCATCATGGTGACTTCGGTGCCCGGCGTTAGACCCATGTCCAAAATATGCTGTCGGAGTGCCTGATCGTCCGATGCCACCGATGCGACAACGGCGTCCTTTCCAATCTCGAGTGTATCGAGCTTCACGTCCGTGCTCCTCCCCCGGCGCCCGCAGGGCGTTGTATTTATGTTCACCATGGCTAACCGTTTGCCATGGCTAACCAATTTTAACCATGCATGATAGCGCGAACATGCAACGATGTTCAATCAGCAAATTGGCGCAATGGGGACAGGCAGGAGAGTTCAGGGCCATAGTTTCCCGATGAGGCCTCTCGGGGAAACTACATCCCAGAATTCCGGCTCGAAACGGGATATGGTTTCCCAAACAGGCCTCTTACGGAAAATGCATCCCGGAATCCCCGCTCGAAACGGGACGCGCTTTCCCAGTCGAGGCCCTATGGGAAACTGCGTCCCACCTTGAAAGGCAAAACTGGGGCGCAGTTTCCGGGCGGGGCATCAAAAACGAAGTTGCGGTGGAATAGTTCCTGGATGGGCTGGTTGATGCCCCAGATCGGAACTATTTCACCGCAAGTTATTGAAGGGCTGGGATGCCCGTCCTCTTACAGATGGCGCTCCAGGAAGCGGAAGGCTAGGCGGATCCAGGGACGGACCGCCACCTGCTTGTCCTCGTTGTCGACCGCGGTGTTGGCGTTGCCGAGCGAAAGGCCGTGACCACCCTGGTCGAAGACGTGCATCTCGCATGCAACGCCCTCCTCGGCCATGCGCTGCGCAAACGGGTAGACCTGCGCGATCGGCGCCGTCTTGTCGTCGGACACGCCCCACACAAAGGTCGGCGGCATCTGACGCGAAACATGCGTGGTGGGGCAGATATCGGCCAAATGCTCGTCAGTTGCCTCGCCACCCGTCACCATCGACAGGTAGTCGTTGAGCAAATCGCGCCCCGTCTTGCCGCCCGTCTTGGGCACGCGCAAGTCAATGCGCGGATCGCGCGTCTGCATGTCGCGCACATAGGCAAAGTCGAGCAGCGGATAGCCCAGCACCACGGCATCGGGACGAATGTCGTCCGGACGTGCCCCGGCAAGTGCCGCGAAGGGGCCGGTCTTCCACTGCGTTGCCAGCGAGGCACAGATCATGCCGCCCGCCGAGAATCCCACGACGCACACGCGCTTAGGATCGACATGCCACTCGTCGGCGTTGGCGCGCACCGTGGCGACCATCTTGGCAAGATCTGCCTGGGGGTGCGGAAAGCTCACGTCACCCGTAGAGCTCGTGACATAGTTGAGCACAAAGGCCTGGTAACCGTGATCCAAAAATGCAAACGCCACCGGGTCCTGCTCGTGCGGAGCGATATGTGTAAACCCGCCTCCGCCACAGATAATCACCGCGGGGCGGCGGCCATTCGGTTTATCGGGCAACGGCTCGGCACCCAAATACGTAAACGTCGCCGGATAATCCTCGGTCGGCTCCTCGCCCCACAGCGCATGGTTCTCGACAATCATATGTGCTCCCTTCGCGCAAATTATGCGCCCTTGTTTTTCGCCTTCAAGCGTACCCCACTTGAACCCGTAGCGCAGAAACACTCCGGCAATAAGTTTCCCTTCAACTGATATATCACATAATCCCAGTTCAGAGGTATCGTTGAGCAGCGTAGAATAGGGGCGTTGACCAAGCCGCGAAACACATGTGAAACGTTTCCGGCAAACCAAACGCGCGATATGCGCCTATTTAAGTTGGAGGCAACTATGGGTCTGCTCGATTCGCTTAAGTCCACCTTCACCTCGACCGGCGAGGCGTCCGTTCCGCCCGCAGCAAGCTTCGCCACCCGCGAAGGCGTCATCTATGCCCCCGTCAACGGCGTGCTCGTCAACCTGGACGAGGTTCCCGACGAGACGATCGCCTCGGGCATGCTTGGCCAGGGCTATGGCATCGAGCCCATTACCGGCACCATCTATGCGCCCGCCAACGGCCGCATCGGCGCCACCACTGTCACCAACCACTCCATTGGCATGATCACCGAGGACGGTCTTCGCGTGTTCATCCATGTTGGCCTGGGCACCGTGGAAATGAACGGCAAGGGTTTTGCCCGCTTTGTCGAGATGGGCGATGTGGTCAAGGCAGGCCAGCCGCTCATCAGCTTCGACCGCGAGGCCATTAAGGCCGCTGGTCACGAGGACATCGTGACCGTCATCGTCTCCGAGCTCGATCGTCTTAAGAGCATCGACCATGTCGGCGAATCTGGAACGCTTATCGGCGGCAACCCGCTCGTCAAGCTGGGCGACCCGCTGCTGGTAGCCAAGACCAAGTAGCCAGGCCCCGCGCCATACAGCCAAAAGGCACCTCGTCAAGCGCCCGCGACCATTTGGCCGCGGGCGCTTTTCGTTTGAAAAACCATCCCGCCAATGCCTTATCTGTATAGCCCAAATGAGCCGAGCTGCTAGAATATCGAACTGTATGGATAACTATCATTCAACCGTTATGGGAGGATACGTGAACCGCACCAAAATCGCGCAGCTCTATGCCGATGCCGAGTCGCTCGGTGGCCAGACCGTCACCGTTGCCGGCTGGGTCAAGTCCGTCCGCGACATGAAGAACTTTGGCTTCGTTACACTCAACGACGGCAGCTGCTTCCGCGACCTGCAGGTCGTCATGAACCGCGAGGCGCTCGACAACTACGACGAGATCGCCCACCAAAACGTCTCGGCCGCCCTCATCTGCACCGGCACCGTCAAGCTGACCCCCGATGCGCCCCAGCCCTTCGAACTTTCTGCCACCTCCATCGAGGTCGAGGGCGTCAGCGCCCCGGATTACCCGCTGCAGAAGAAGCGCGCAACCGTCGAGTTCCTGCGCACCCAGCAGCACCTGCGTCCGCGCACCAACCTGTTCCGCGCCGTGTTCCGCATCCGCTCTGTCGCAGCTGCCGCTATCCACCGCTTCTTCCAGGAGCAGGGCTTTGTCTACGTCAACACCCCCATCATCACCACGAGTGACTGCGAGGGTGCTGGCGAGATGTTCCGCGTGACCACGCTCGACCCCAAAAACCCACCCCTCACCGAGTCCGGCGAGGTCGACTGGAGCCAGGACTTCTTTGGCAAGCATGCGAGCCTCACCGTGTCCGGCCAGCTCAATGCCGAGAACTTTGCCATGGCCTTTGGCGACGTGTACACCTTTGGCCCCACCTTCCGCGCCGAAAACTCCAACACCACGCGCCATGCCGCCGAGTTTTGGATGATTGAGCCCGAGATGGCCTTCGCCGACCTCAACGACTACATGGACAACGCCGAGGCCATGCTCAAGTACGTTCTTAAGGACGTTATGGCCACCTGCCCCGACGAGCTCAATATGCTCAACAAGTTTGTGGACAAGGGTCTGATCGAGCGTCTGAACCACGTGGCAAACTCCGACTTTGCCCGCGTCACCTATACCGAGGCCGTCGAGATCCTGGAGCAGGCGGTGGCTGCCGGCCACAAGTTCGACTATCCCGTGAGCTGGGGCATCGACCTGCAAACCGAGCACGAGCGTTTCCTGACCGAGGAGCACTTTAAGCGCCCGACCTTCGTAACCGACTACCCGGCCGAGATCAAGGCGTTCTACATGCGCATGAACGAGGACGGCAAGACCGTCGCCGCCGCCGACTGCCTGGTTCCCGGTATCGGCGAGATTATCGGCGGCTCCCAGCGCGAGGAGCGCCTGGATCTGCTCGAGGCCCGCATCAAGGACCTGGGCATGAATCCCGAGCAGTACAAGTACTACCTTGACCTGCGCCGCTACGGTTCCTGCAAGCACGCCGGCTACGGTCTGGGCTTCGAGCGCTTGGTCATGTATCTGACCGGCGTTGGCAACATCCGCGACGTCTTGCCGCATCCTCGCACCGTGGGTAACGCCGACTTCTAATCTCCACAGCGCACTCAGCACATTACAGCACATCGCGCCAGCGCCTCTCGGCAAGCCGAGGGGCGCTTTTTTCAACAGTGTCCGTCAAGCTTTTGGCAAGGTTTTGGTCAGTTAGGCAGGGTTGTTGAAAACTCGACCCGCCGTTTGCCGGCAACCATCGACCGTCCAAGGCGTCACGCGTCCTTGGCCAGGCTCCGCGCCCTAGGCTCTGATCTGCCATCACCAAAAAAGGAAAGGACGTGGGCGCTATGACCGAAGCCGTTGTTGAAAACTACGAGACCACGACCAGGGGC
>NZ_JBCOTQ010000048.1:0-18414 GCF_040920445.1 Collinsella aerofaciens
CGCTCGATCCATGCGACGATGTCGAGGCGCTCGGGCCAGCCCATGCCGATATAGTCGCCGCCGGAGCGCTCGTGGGCGCGGGCGGCGGGTGCGAGTACGTTCATGCCACGGTCGTGGAAGCGTTTGGCGTATCGGGCCATACCGATGGGCTCGTTGGTATATCCATGCAGGCAGACGGCGTAGTCGTGCGTGCTCTCCGACGCAGCAAAATACCAGGCGGCAAGCTCGGTCCCGTCGTCCGCGGTGAGGTTGCTGCTCTTGCGGTTCTCTTTAAACCATGCCCGCGCCTCGGTATCCTCGGCATCCGGCTGCTCACCTTCTTTGTCGTTCTTGCTATCCTGCATCATCTTCATGGTGTATGGCGCGCGGGGATTCAGCGCGAAGTCAAACAGAAAGTTGCCGGCAAATCCGAGCAGCGCAACGACAACCACCAGTGCAACGATGCCGGCTATCTTGAGCTTTCGATGGGAACGTGCGTTTTGAGCCATGCGGTATTCTCCTATAAGATGTTAATACATCAACATTTAATGCAAGCGCATTATGGACGTTCGCCGTTGATGCGTCAACAGGCAAAGAATGGGTAAACAAAGGGTCACGTATGGTGCAAATTTCGCACGTACCTAGACGCTTTGATATAGTGTTGAGAACTCTTTACGTTGGAGGATGTAACCGGCATGTCCGATTCGAGCGACAGTTCTAAGCCGCGACCCAAGACCGCGGTCGTTCCACACTACACAGTGGGTGAGGAGATCATGAATTCCGTCACCCATGGCGTCGGCTGCCTGCTGGGTATCGCGGGCCTGGTGCTCCTGATCGTATTCGCCGCCCTGCGCGGCGGAGGCCCGGCCCATATGGCCGCGGCGATTGTCTATGGCGTCAGCATTATCCTCGAATACCTAGCCTCCACGCTCTACCACGCGATTCAGCCCGCGCGCGCCAAGCGCGTGTTTCGCATCATCGACCACAGCTGCATCTACCTGCTCATAGCCGGCAGCTATACGCCGTTTTGCCTCATCACGCTCGCAAACGACGGCGGCGCTGTGCTGTTCTTTGCCGTATGGGCCATCGCCATCATCGGCATCGCCCTCGAGTGCTTCCTACGCGAGCGCCAGCCGCATTGGGTAAGCGGCCTGGTCTACCTGCTGATGGGCTGGCTCGTTGTCTTTAAGCTGCCCGAACTTGTTGCGCTGCTCAACCCCGTGGCACTTGCCCTGCTCGCCGTCGGCGGCGTGTGCTACACCGCGGGCGTGCCGTTCTATATCGCCAAAAACGTGCGCTATCTGCACAGCGTGTTTCACCTGTGGGTGCTCGCCGGCAGCATCTTCCAGTTCATGGCGGTGATCCTCTTCGTAATCTAGCGACCACGCCTGCGCGCCCGCGTTCTCGTTTGGGCGCCGGTGCAATTGCCGTATCCGCCATCAACGTTTTAACCTGACGTCCCGAATCTTGGAGGTTCGAGAAACTCCCGATGGACATAACCATCTCCCTTATCACCACCCTCGTTTTGACCCTCATCAACGGCTACTTCTCTATGTCCGAGATGGCGCTCACCACGGCCAAGCGCGCCGTGTTGGAGCACGAGGCCGAGGAAGGCGACAAGCGCGCCGAGCGTGCCATTAAGCTGGCTGCCGACTCCGACCAGCTGCTCGCCACCATCCAGGTTGCCATTACGCTCGTGGGCTTCGCCTCGTCCGCCGTCGCCTCGACGAGTCTGTCCGACCCGCTCGCCACGTGGCTCATGAGCTTTGGCATCGCGCCGCTCTCCGCCATCGCGCGCGGCCTGGCGCCGGTCATCATCACCGTCGCGGTCGCCTTCGTGTCCATCGTGATCGGCGAGCTTGTGCCCAAGCGCATCGGCCTGGCCAATGCCGAGGGCGTATCCAAGCAGGTCGTGGGACCGTTGTCATTTTTCCAAAAGATCGCCCGTCCGCTTGTGTGGCTGACTGGCGCTTGCTCCGATGGCCTGGCCCGCATCCTGCGCATCAAGAGCGCCGACGACCGCCAGAACGTCTCGGAGGAGGAGATCAAGTACATGGTCTCGGAGCAGGACGACCTGCTCGACGAGGAAAAGCGCATGATCCACGAGATCTTCGATCTAGGCGACACCGTTGCCCGCGAGGTCATGGTGCCGCGCGTGGACACCACCATGTGCGAGGACGACGAGACGGTCGCCGACGTGTTGTCCACCATGCGCCAGACCGGCTTCAGCCGCATCCCCGTCTATCACGAGGATCCCGACAACGTCGCGGGCATCGCGCACATCAAGGACCTGATTCAGCCCGCGCTCGACGGCAAGGGAGACCAGCCCATCGCCGGTTTTTTGCGCGACGCCACCTTTGTGCCCGACACCAAGGACATCCTGCCGCTGCTGTCCGAGATGCAGACCTCGCACGACCAGATCGTGGTGGTCGTGGACGAGTACGGCGGCACGGCCGGCATTATCACCATCGAGGACATCGTCGAGGAGATCGTCGGCGAGATCGAGGACGAGTTCGACCCCGACAACAAGTACCTCACGCGCCTTTCGCGCCGCGAGTGGCTCGTCGATGGGCGTTTTTCGTGCGATGACGCGATTGAGCTTGGTTGGCCGCTCGAGGAAAGCGATGATTATGAGACCATCGCCGGCTGGATTTTGGAGCTTTGCGACTCGGTGCCCGACATCGGAGAGGTGTTTGAGGTTGCGGGGTACAAGTTCAAGGTGCAGTCGATGCGTGGCCAGCGCATCTCGCTCATTCGCGTGATTGCTCCGGCCGAAACCGATAAGAAGGATTCCGAGTCTTCGGCAGAGAAGCCGGCGACGTCGGGTGCGGGCTCTGTGGATCCGCACGATGGCGACGAGTAGGGCAAGGAAGAGTAGGGGAGAGTTATGGCAGGCCTGTTCAACATCCTTAAGGTCACCGTCAGCGAGGACAAGATCTGCGCGCATGTGCTGGTGAACCCCGGCATGCCGCTCATGACCTCGGAGGATATCGAGGCCACGGCGCGCGTGTATTACCTGGTGCCGGCGATTGCCAAGCACCTGTGCCTGGGTGATTCCGGTCGCGAGTTCCAGGACTGCATGGGTCAGACCGAGCTCTGCCATCTGCTGGAGCACGTGACGGTCGAGCTCATGAACGAGACCGGGCTTGCCGGCAGCATCTCGTGCGGCCGCACGCGCGTAAGCGAGCACGACGAGCGCGTTTTTGAGGTTGAGCTTTCGTGCCCCGACGACGCGCTGGCCATCGGTGCGCTGTCTTCGGCCACCTTTATGATGGACTGGGCGTACCTGCACGCCGACCAGCCTGCCCCCGACGTGGAAGGCACGGTCGCGGGCCTGCGCAACCTGGTGCTGGGCATGCGCGCCGAGGCCGAGGGCAAGGATCCTCACGAGGCCGTCGCCGCTGCGAACGGCGAAGATGCTGCCGAGGACGAGGGCGCTGACGAGGGCGATGTGCCGGTCGACGCCGAGCCCGTTGTCGATGCGACCGCCGAGCCCGTTCCCGCCGAGCCCCAGGGCGTCCCCAACTTTGACGACGAGCCCCAGGTGACGATTGATACCGAGGGCGCGGTTGCCGAGAACCACGAGGCCTCCGCTGCCGTCTTTGGCGGTGCGGCGACGGTTCCGGCAGGACCTGCGCATGAGGGCGGTCTGCCGCTCGTGGACGGCGCCGGCGAGGACCCGGGTGCCACGGTGGCCATGCCGGCTATGCCTCAGGAGTAGGCCTACGCGTTTATCACCATCACGTACCTGCGCCTTTGCCGTACGCAGATGAGCGGAGCGGCAAGTGATGTGCTGCGGGTATAATGGACAGCATTCAAACGGTGGGCACCGACGTGCCCGCAGGAGAGGAATGATCATGGGTAAGACTTTCAGCTTTGTCTCCGGCGCACTTTTTGGTGCCGCTGCCGGCGCTATTGTCGGCGTTGCTCTGGCCCCGCGTTCGGGCGCCGAGACCCGCGCCATGGCTGCCGATATCGCCAACGACGCCTGGGACAATATGCGCGACACCTACGAGCACAGCGCCGAGGAGGCCCGTGCTGCGGTGAATGACTTTGGCCCGATGGTCGACGCCAAGACCGACGACCTGCGCGCCAAGGTCGACCTTGCCCGCGAGCGCATGGACCAGCTGCGCGAGCAGCTCAACGACGCCATTTCGGGCGGCAACGTGACGCCTGCCGCCGACGTCGTGGTCGAGAACGCCGTCGAGGCTGATACCGAGGCTGCGGAGCCCTCGACCGAGGCATAATGCGCGCCGGGGATTTTGTCGGCGCCAAGATCTATCGCAAGCCTACCGAGGACAAGCGCACCAAAAAGGACGGCACACCGCGCAGCCCTAAAAAGCTCGGAAAGATTCACTTTCCGGTCTTTACCCCGGGCGGTACGCGCGTGGTCGGCTTTATGGTCCGCCAGTCCGATATCGCGGGCATGATCGAGCGTCCCGACCGATTCGTAGCGCTCGACGCCATTGGTGTCTACGAGGGCGCCATTGCGGTCGATGACGTCAAGGACACGTACGATTCCGCCGCCGCTAAGCGCCTCGACATCAACTTGGACGATTGCATCATCTGGGTCGGTATGGACGTGCGCACGGAATCGGGCGACGTCGTGGGCTATTGCTCGGACGTTGAGTTCAAGCCACGCTCGGGCATCGTGCAGGCATTCTATGTGACCGCCGGTGCTGCTTCGAGTGTTTTGGTTGGTGACACGCAGGTGCCGCCGACGATGCTGCGCGGCTACGAGAACGGTGCGATGGTCGTCTCGGACGAGGTCAAGTCGCTCGGGTATTCGGGCGGTGCGGCCGCCAAGGCCGCCGAGGCCAGCGTCGTGGTGGGCGACAAGGTCAAAAAGGGTGCCAAGGTACTCGACGACAAGGGATCGGTTGCCGTGGACAAGGGCAGTCGCGCACTGGGCAAGCAGCTCGGCAAGACGCGCGGCATGTTCAAGGCCTTTAAGGACGAATACCAAAAGGCGAGCGGAGGCTCGTCAAAAGCTACAAAATAGCGACGTACCAAATGATGGGAGGCAAGCCGGAGACCTGTTGCTCCGGCTTGCTGTGTTTATGGGGGAGGGCACATGCACCAAAACGGATCCAACTTAAACGGGCGTTCGGGTGCGCATCCGACAGCGCGCCGCGACCTGGGGCAGCTGCCCAGCGGTCAGCGCCGCCGTCACCGTAAGCCCGGCGCGATGTATCTCAACCATAGCCGCGGCTTTAGCGATCGCAGCGCGCGCATCGGCAACAGCCGCACACCCCGTCGTTCGTCTCGCCTGCCCTATGCGCTGATCGCCGTGGGTTGCGCGCTCGTGCTGTTTATCGCTGCCGTCGTGGGCTACGTCAACCGCAGCGTGGACGTGGAGCTCAACGGCCAGAAGACCGCGGTGCGCGTGGGCTCTACGCTGCAGAATCTCATCGACGAACAGGATTTGACTGACACCTACGACGCAGGCGACCTGCTAGCCGTCGATGACAGCGTGCTCAAGCGCCATGGGGGCGAAAAGCTGTCGGTGAAGGTCGACGGCAAGCGCGTGAAGCAGGGCAAATGGGATAGCCGCGAACTCGAGGGCGGCGAGAAGGTGACGGTCAAGGATGGCCGTAACACTTACGAGAAGCACGAGGTTCAGGCTACGGTTATCGAGCCCAAGCTCAAGGTCGAGGGCACGGGCGCTATCGAGTATGTGCAGACATGGGGTGTCCAGGGCCGATCCGAGGTGTGGGTTGGTGAGCGGTCAGGCAAGACGCAAGACCGCGGCGAGGTTGTGCCCGCCACCGATTGCGTTGTTGCGTGCGCCAGCGTGGCGCCCAAGGGCAACAAAAAGTACGTGGCGCTGACGTTTGACGAGGGTCCGAGCGGCGCCACCAAACAGATCTTGCAGGTGCTCAAGGAAAAGGGCGTCACCGCGACGTTCTTCCTTTCGGGCGATGCGGCCGAGGCCTCGCCTGCCACGGCCAAGGCGATTGTCGACGCCGGGTGCGAGATCGGATCCAACAGCTACAGCGACGATTCGCTCAAGGGTCAGGACCGTGAGGCGGTGCGCGAACAGATCACGAAAGGCACCGATGCGATTAAGTCGGCGACCGGCGTGAAGACGATGCTGCTGCGTGCTCCCTACGCTGCCTTTGACGAGCAAAACTGGATTGATGCGATGGACCTGGTCTCCGCCGTGGTCTCGTGGAATATTGACTCGGGCGACTGGCTGCTCAACGGTGCCGACGAGCAGGTCTCGACGGTGCTCGATTCGGTGACGCCGGGCAATATCGTGCTGCTCACCGATAGAGACGAATGCGCCGAGCAGATGCTCGAGGCGCTGCCGCAGATTATCGACGGCCTCATTGCCGACGGCTACAAGATCGTGACGCTCAGCGACCTGGTCAAGACGGACACGTCGCTGAGCAAAAAGCTCACCTCGCTGACGAAGGTCACCATGCCCAAGGACGCCGTGTTCCCCCAGCTTGCCGAGGACGAAGATACCACAGAGTAGTCATTGGGTAGTCATTTAAGAACGTCCCCAATGACTATGTCACGGATGCGTCAGCGTTTGGTATGCCTGCAATGTGCAGCGCATAAATTCGATGCCGCAGGGCGATGCTGATGCTATAGTTACTGCGGTTAATGAGGGTCAAGAGAAAGGTTACAGGTGAAATCCAAACCTCGACCATACAGTCGATGACCCCATGCAGGTGCTTTTTGCGCATGCACGGGGTGTAAGCGTCGAGCGGCGTGCCGCCCGCGCATGCGTATACATATCCAGAAGCCCCCGGACGTCGCACATGCGGCCGCGTCCGGAGGAATAATGATGGGGAGCACCATTGAATTATCTGAGTGAGATGCTCAAATTGCCGGTCTTGGACGTCGATGGAGAAAAGCTCGGCGTGGTGAACGATTTTGGTATTGCTACCGGCGAAGTTTTTCCGCACGTGACGTCGCTCGCGTTCCGCGGTCCCGGCAAGACGCCGTTTATGATCAGCTGGCGCAAATGGGTCGACCGTATCGACGAGACGGGTGTACACCTTAAGACGTCGGCCACCGAAATCCGTTTTTCGTACCTGCAGCCGACCGAACTCTTGCTTGCCCGCGACGTGCTCAACAAGCAGATTGTCGACACGCAGGGCATGAAAGTCGTGCGCGTAAACGACATCAAGTTTTCCATGTCGGGCGAAAATCAGCTGCGCCTGCTGGGCGCCGAAGTGGGCGCCCGCGGTCTGCTACGCGCGATCAGCCCCGCACTCGAGCATATCGTCGAAGGCTTTATGAAGCACCTGGGCAAGCCGCTCAGTGAGGACATCATCGCTTGGTCCTACATGGACCTGCTCGATCGCTCGACCAAGAACATTCAACTCTCGGTGTCGCATAAGACGCTCGGCGAGCTGCACCCTGCCGACATCGCCGACATTATCGAGCAGCTCGACCCGCGCCTGCGTGCGCAGGTGTTTGCACAGCTCGATACTGCCCAGGCCGCCGAGGCCATCTCGGAGTTCGATGACGACGAGCTTATGACCGAGATGCTCGAGGGCCTGTCCGACACGGACGCATCGTCGATGCTGGCCATGATGGACCCGGACGACGCCGCCGACCTGATCGACGAGCTCGATTACGAGAAGGCCGAGAAGCTCCTGCGCCTGATGGGCGTCAAGGAGGAGAAGGCGATTCGTAACCTGCTGGGCTATGAGGACAACACCGCCGGCCGCATCATGACCTCGGAGTTTGTCTCGCTGCCCGCCACGGCGACGGTCGGCGATGCCATCGAGGCGATTCGCAAACTCGATGAGGACTTCGAGAGTGTCTATTACGTCTATACCGAGGATCCGAGCGGCATGCTCACCGGCGTGCTCTCGCTGCGCACGTTGATCGTGGCCGACCGCGATGCCACGCTGGGCCAGCTCGCCTATCGCGACCTGGTCTACGTGTCGCCCGACGAGGACCAGGAAGACGTGACGGACGAGATGACCAAGTACGACCTGGTTGCCATCCCTGTCTGCGACGAGAACCGTCATATCCTGGGCATCGTGACCTTCGACGACGCCATGGACGTTATCGCCGAGGAGCATCAGGAGGACCTGCAGATCGCCGGTGTCGGCTCGGGCGATAGCGCGTCGGACGACTCGACGAACGTGCTCAGCTGGTTTGTGCATCGCCAGTACTGGGTTGTCGTGTGGGGCATTGCCTCGTGCATCATGGCAACGGTGCTGGGGACGGCGCTCGGCTCCGCGCATCTGGTGGTGTTCCCCATGTGCGCCATGCCGCTCGTGCTGCTTGCTGCCTCGCGCATGGTGTCGTTCGTCAAGAACTACTTCTTGGAGTATGACGGTCACGACGACGAGCCCAAGCCGTATCTGGGGTTCTTCTTCCAGAGCACGGGCATGGGCCTGATTCTGTCACTCGTGACCTACCTGTGCGCCCAGCTGGTGCGCACCGCCGCGTTCCCCGATGCGCCCATGTTTGAGGAGCAACTCTTTACCGGGTCCTTTAATATCGCTGCCATCATTTGCCTGGTTGGCAACATGAGCGCCGTGATTTACCTGATGGTGCTGTTCTGGCGTGACGAGCATGACCTCAACACGTCGGGCACCGCCATGAACGTTATTGCCGTCATGATCTCGTGCGTAGCGTACTGCGCCGCTGCGGTGCTGCTCACCATGTCGGTCATTGGCTAGGTGGTCGCGTGCAAAATACCAAGCAAAAGTCGGGCACCAAGCAAAAGTTGACCATCGCGGCCATCTTTGGCGCTATGGGCCCCGGTCTGCTGGCGGCGCTTTCGGGCAATGACGCCGGCGGCATTGCAACGTATTCCAGCGCGGGCGCCAGCTATGGCTATAAGATGCTCTGGATGCTTCCCGTCATGACTGTGCTGCTCATCGTGACGCAGGAGACCGCGGCGCGCTGCGGCTGCGTCACGGGCAAGGGCCTGGCATCGCTCATTCGCGAGCGCTTTGGCGTGCGCAAGAGTGTACTTGCTATGGCGGCGCTGTTGATCGCCAACACGGCTGTGACCATTTCGGAGTTTGCGGGCATCGCCAGCGGCCTTGCTCTCTTTGGCGTGCCGGCGAGCATCTCGGTGCCGTTGGTGGCGCTGCTGGTGTGGATGCTTACCATGTCGGGTAGTTTCCAGCGCATCGAGAAGATTCTGCTGCTGGTGAGCTGCGTGTTCGTGACCTATATCGTCGCTGCATTTATGGCTGGCCCCAACTGGGGTGAGGTCGCGGTCGACCTGGTCGTGCCTAACATTCAAAATGACCCCAGCTACGTGTCGCTCGTGGTCGCAACGATCGGTACCACCATCGCGCCGTGGATGATCTTCTTGGCGCAGAACAACGTGGTCGATAAGAACGCGGGCGAGGACGATATCGTGCTGCAGCGCATCGATACCGTGAGCGGCTCGCTTGCCGCCGATGTCATTGCCGGCTTTATTATCATCACGACCGGTACGGTGTTGTTCCCGGCGGGTATTCAGATTAGCGATGCCGCTGATGCTGCCCGCGCGCTGGAGCCTATTGCGGGTCAGTGGTCCACGGTGCTGTTTGCCTCGGGCCTGGTCGCGGCGAGCTTCTTGGCCGCCTGCGTGCTGCCGGGCGTTACGTCGAGCGCTATCTGTGAGGCATTTGGATGGGAGCGCGGTGCCGACCGCAGCTGGGACGAGGCCCCGGTCTATCGCGGCATCATTACGGCCATCATCGGTATCTCTGCCGTGCTGGTGCTTATGCCCGGCGTCGATCTGTTCCAGATTATGATGACCTCGCAGGTCATCAATGGCGTGCTGCTGCCCGTGGTTCTGGTGTTCCAGGTGGTTATTGCCGCTGACCGTCACATTATGGGCACTAACCGCAACGGCCGCGTGTGGAATGTGCTCACTTGGGCGACTATCGGTGTGATTACGGTGCTCACGGTCGTCATGTTTGTTCTGCAGGCGATGGGTTACAGCGCTTAGCGCCTCTTTTGGACTCCAAACAGGCCGCAGCGATGGGCTGCGGGCTGTTTTTGTCTGCTATAGGGTGTTAGTTATATGGCAGTGGGCAAAAAATGCCAAATATGAGTACTGTTGCTAAGTGAATAGCATTTACATTCAAGAAGATAATAAACATAACCTATAGTATGTTCATTAAAATTGGCTCCAATACGCCTTAAACCAGTCAGGTTGGCTGCTTTAGGGGGTTGTAGGGTTCGCTCGGACGTCATTTTGGGTGGTTTTGCCTGCTACTAAAATGGTAACAGTACTCATATTTGCCCTTTTTTGCCCACAGACCTTTGAGGGTGCGGCGAAAAGGGCTTGTTTTGATTGTTTGGGGCAGGCGCGAGGCGCGGAAACGATGTCTGGAGCGACGGAGCGGCCTGGAATTCATCCGTAGAGGTCTTCATTGGCTGCGCCAGGAGTGTCCCTAGGTACCGGTACATAAGGAACGTCCCTAACTGCCGGAGGGGGCGTCTGCCGTGGCAGACGCCCCCTCCGGATGTGGGAAGTTTGCGCTGCAGGTTACTTGTCGGTGCCCAACTTGTGCGGCTTGAAGGCAAGCGCATTGATGAGTGCGTCGGTGGCAGACTTGACGGCTGCCGGCTGCGGATCGTTAACGTGGTCCTCGGGATGCACAGGCAAGTCCTTCTTGACGGCATCGTGGATGAGCTTAAGGTACTCGGCCACGCCCGCGTTCGAAAGGTGCGTGCCGTCGCCGTCGAACAGATCGTTGCGGTTGGCACTATATCCGTACCAGTCGATAACGCGCACGTTTTTATAGCGCGTGGCGGCGTTGGCGATGGCCTGATTGGTAGCGCCGACCCATGGCTGCGGGCTGCGCGTGTTTACAAATACGACGGTGCGCTGATTGCCGGCATCGGCCATGATGGCGTCAATCTGGGCATCGGTCACTAGGCCGTTGGTGCCCAGCGCAAAGACTACGATCTTGCCGGCGAGGTTCTGCTGGATATAACCCTCAAATGTTGTGCGGCCCGCATCGAACTGGCGGCCCTTTTCGGCATCGATGTGACTGTGGGGGAACACGCCGTCAAAGGAATCGACGGCGCGCAGGGACACGGAGTCGCCAATCATGAGCAGGTCGTAGGATCCGTCGGGGAAGCCGTCGTTGTCCTTGTCGGTGTCATCGGCCGCCTGCTGGTCCTGGGGTTTTGCATTTTTGGCTTCCTTGTTTAGGATTTCGGCGCCCTCGCCGCTCAGCGCGGATGTGTCGGGCACAAAGACCAGACCACCCAGCGCCACGACAAGCACGACGCCGCAAACGGCGCACACGGGAATATGCGCGCGCATCCAGTTTGCGGGCGTGGTGGTGCCTTCGCGGAGCTCGGAAACGGTGCGTCCAAAGGCGCCCTTCCTAAACGGCGTCTCGATAAAGCGATAAGAGCATTCGGCTACGACGACCACCACAAATACCTGCAAGATGTACTGCCACCAGGGCGTATCGCTGAAGTTGGCGACCGGGTTCATAAGCAGCAGCAGTGGATAGTGCCACAGGTAGATGCTGTACGAGCGCTTGCCAACCCACACGAGCGGCTCGGCGGACAGCGCGCGGGCAACCATTCCCTGGGGCTGCACGCAGGCTGCGATGACCATGAGCGTGAGGATGGAGCATAACAGCGTGCCGCCGCGATACTGGAACGCGGTGTAGCCGTTGGTGAGTGCGACCATGGCGGCAAGGCCAACCAGACCCACGACGCCCAAGACATCGATGGATGCGGGCGAGGACCAAAAGCGCACGAGGGCGCTCGGCTGTGCCAGGGCGGTATCGGCTGATTCGTTGGCCTTCTTGTCAGGCTTGTCCTCGGCTTTCTTGCCGTGCTTGGCGGCGCCAGCCAGGCGATTGAGCCCCAAACGATGAGCGAGACGCACCGGCGCCAGGTCGCGGTCGGGGATAAAGGCCATCCAGGCGCCCAGCAGCAGCGAGAACACGCGGGTGTCGGTGCCGTAGTACACGCGGCTGGGGTCGGCGGCGGGATTGTAGAGTACCATCATGGCGAGGGCAGATACCGCGGCAAGGCCCAGAACCACGCGGCGCGTGTTGGGCTTGCTCACATGCATGGATACCATGGCAAACAGCAATGGCGGCCAAATCAGGTAGAACTGTTCCTCGATGGCGAGCGACCAAAAGTGCGTGAGCGGCGAGGGGTCGCCCAGAGCATTGAAGTACGAGACGTTTTGGGCAATCTGCCACCAGTTATTAAAAAACAGCAGCGACGGCAGGATGTCGGGGCGCATCTTGGTGAGCATCACATGGTTAAAGATGGTGCACAGCGCGCAGGTCACCACCACAACGGTTACCACGGCGGGGAACAGGCGACGGATGCGGCGAATCCAGAAGCTCTTGAGGTCGATGCGGCCGGTCTTTGACACTTCGTTGATGAGCAGGCGCGTGATCAGATAGCCCGAGAGCACAAAGAAAATCGTGACGCCAAGCAGGCCGCCCTGTGCCCATGTGAGGTTGAGGTGATAGAGCACTACCGCGACGACGGCGAGCGTGCGCAGGCCGTCGAGGGCGGGGATATATCGAGATTTGGGGCGCGTGGGCGCCTGTTCTTTTGCGGCGCTGTTGGTGTGGGCACCCTTGTTGGTGGGCGCACGATGAGAGCCTGCGGCGTGGCGCGGCTCGGTGGCTTGTCGGTTAGCGCGCGAACGTTCGTGCGGCGCTTGTTGATCGCTCGCGTGGCGTGAGCTGCGCGAACTCGATCGCGGGAATTGTTCCATAAAACATCATCCAATGACGAGAATAATCAGCACGTCTTCATTGTAACCGCCTGCTCCTGTGAATGCTTGCTGCCGGCGCAAGCTCAAGCGCGCGTCCACATCAAAGTGAACTAAAGTTATAGAGGCGCGAGAGCGCACGATTGACGGCCAACGGCGGGTGCAGAGCCCGCGGACGAGGAGGTTTCCATGGCAGATAGCGGCATCGTTGCGGTGTTCGGCAGCATGAACATGGACCTTTCGGTGGCGTGCGAGCGCATGCCGCGTGCGGGCGAGACCGTTGGCGGCAGCGGGTTTATCACCAACGCCGGCGGCAAAGGCGCCAACCAGGCCGTAGCTGCTGCGCGCATGGGCGCGCATACGCATATGATCGGCGCGGTCGGCTGCGACGCATTTGGCACGTCGCTCGTGGCGGGGCTCCAAGACGCCGGCGTGGACTGTGTCTTTGTAGCGCGTCGCGATGACGTGGAGACGGGAACGGCGACCATCATTCGCTGCGAGGGCGACAACCGCATCGTGCTGTCGCCGGGCGCCAACCATGCGCTCGCGGGCGAGGATGTTGCCCGCGCGCTGAGGCGTCTGGTAGCCGATAAGCTCGACGGAGACGCCAGCGATATTGCCCCGGCTGTCGGAAGCGTCTTTATCGCCCAGGGCGAATGTGACCTTGCAGCGACGGCCGAGGCGCTCGTTTGCGCTCACGAGCTGGGGTTCTATACGGTCTTTAATCCAGCTCCTGCCTGCGAGTTGCCTGCGGAGGCCTGGCCTGCGGTCGACCTGGTCTGTCCCAACGAGACTGAGTGCCAGGTGCTGACGGGCATCTTGCCCGCGGATGATGCGAGCTGCGTCGCGGCGCTCAATGCCCTGCTCGCCAAGGGTGCCGGAGCTGCGGTCATCACGTTGGGCGGCGCCGGGTCGGTTACGCTCGGCGATGACGGCGAGCCGCTGCGCATGCCGGCGCTCTCGAGCACGTTGGTCGATACGACGGCCGCGGGCGATACATTTATCGGTGCGCTTGCCGCGGCTCGTCTGGAGGGCCTGCCGCTCTTTGAGTGCATGGCGGCGGGTGCACGCGCCTCGGCGGTGACGGTGTCGCGCCTGGGCGCACAGCAGTCGATTCCCACGCGCGCCGAAGTTGATCGCGTGTTTGATTTAGACGATTTGGTACAAGACGGAGAAGCGGAGTAGAACAATGGCAATCAAGAAGCTGATCCTTGATCTGGATATGGGTGTGGATGATGCGATGGCGCTTGCCTATGCCATCGCGAGCCCCGAGGTGGAGCTCGTCGGCATCACCACGTGCTTTGGCAACGTGCGCGTCGACCAGTCGGCGCATAACTGCCTGGCGGTGCTCGACCTGTTGGGCCGTCCCGAGGTGCCGGTGTACCTGGGTGCCGACCGTCCTCTGCAGGCGACTGAGCCTTATACGCCGCCGGCGTCCACCGCGCTCATTCACGGTAAGAACGGCATCGGCGGCGCGAGCGTGCCCGCGTCGCCCTACGAGCCGGTGGGGGCGACATCGGCTGATGGCAACGCTGCGGTCGATTATCTGATCGATGCCGCGCGCACCTATGGTCCCGATCTGGTCTACGTAGCGACCGGCCCGCTCTCCAACCTGGCGCTTGCCCTGGAGCGCGATGCGGCGGCGGTGATGTCTATCGGCCGCGTGGTGGTAATGGGCGGTGCCCTGACCGTGCCCGGTAACGTGAGTGCGGGTGCCGAGGCCAACATGGCAAGCGATCCCGAGGCGGCCGATGCCGTGCTGCGCTCGGGCCGCAAGCTCACCATGGTGGGCCTGGACGTGACGCATCGCGTGGTGCTCACGCGCCGCGACATTGCCGGTTGGACGGGCTCGGGCACCATGGCGGGCTGCGCATTTGCTAGCATGGTCGAGCACTACATTGGCTCGTACGAGATGAACGCACCCTACCTGGGTGGTTGTGCGCTGCACGATCCGTTGGCCGTTGCCGTGGCGATCGACCCCACGCTCGTAGGTGCACTCGGCTGCAATCTGCGTGTTGATCTGCTGGGCGAGTATCGCGGTCGCACCATTTGCGATGAGCACCGCCTGTCCGACCCCGACAAGAGCGCGCTTGTGGCACTGACCGTGGATGCTCCGCGCTTCCTGTCCGAGTTCAAGACGCGTATGGCCCGTGTCCTTGGCTAAGTTGTCTTTTTGGACGGGGCTTTTTTGACTGGTATGATTGGTACGACCATTCGAACCAGCTAAAAGAGCCCCGTCCCAATTTGACTATCGAGAGGATCTGCCATGGAGCGCATCGCCAGCTTTTCCGTTGATCATCTGCTGCTTGAGCCCGGCGTGTATGTGAGCCGCATCGACCGCGATCCGGCGACCGGTGCTGCCGTCACCACGTTTGACCTGCGCCTGACCACGCCCAACAAGGAGCCGGTCATGAACACCGCCGAGTGCCACACCATCGAGCACCTGGGTGCAACGTTCTTGCGCAATCATGCCGAGTGGTCGGGCCGCATTGTCTACTTTGGCCCCATGGGCTGCCGCACGGGCTTTTACCTCGTTGTGTTTGGCGAGGTGACGAGCGAGGAGATCCTGCCGCTCGTGCGTGAGCTGTTCGAGTTTGTCGCCGACTTTGAGGGCGATGTCCCCGGTGCCGCTCCCGAGGAGTGCGGCAACTACCTGGACCAGAACCTTCCCATGGCTAACTGGCTCGCGCGCCGTTACCTCGACCGCGACCTGGCCGATATCGACGAGAAGCACCTGCACTATCAGCAGGCATAAGGGCTTTATCGCCCAAAACGCGCGCATTGGGCGCCTTCGCTTATGCGGGGGCGCCTTTTTGTTGATTGGTCGGGACGAGCGTTCAAAATCGCTCATGTTTGTTCTAGAATGTTCGTATAGTCACATTTACGAACAGGAGTGAACATGCATATCTGCTCTGTCAACGATCCCGAGTTCAAATCCTATGGCAACGTTTGGAATAACGTTCCGTCCGAGCTCACGTCGCCCGTGCTCGAGGCGCTTTCTGCCACGTCCATTCCCGAGGGCAGCAAGTACGTAGCAAGTGCGCCGGAGCTCGAGGGCGTCAAGGATGCCGATAAACTGGGCTTTCTCATGTTTGGCGGCCGACCCTTCCAGCTGGGCTGGTGCAATGGCCACAACACGCAGCTCAACTGCCTGGAGTATCACCGCGCCAGCGAGTTCAACCTGGGCGCGCGCGACTTTATCCTGCTCGTGGCGCATCGCTGGGAGATCGAGGACGGTAAGCTCGACACCGCGTGCGTCAAGGCGTTCCGCGTGCCGGCGGGTACGGTCGTCGAAGTCTTCAACACCACGCTCCACTACACGCCCTGCATGGTCGATGACGGCGGCTTCCAGGTGATGGTGGCGCTGCCGGCGGGCACCAACGGCCCGCGCCCCGAGGCTGCATCCGACATGCCTGCTGCCGGCGACAGCTACTGCTACTGGAAGGCCGACAAGTGGGTCCTCTGCCACGCCGACAGCCCCAAGGCAGCCGAAGGCGGCTACGTAGGCCTCATCGGCAAAAATCTCGACATCACCGTGGACTAGCGCATCGCCCCAAACCACCACAAAGGTGCCTGTCTCCTTTGCGGTGGTTTGGGGCGGGCAGATATCGGGAAGTGCCAGACGGGGGAGGCTGCCGGGCGCCTTGCCGTCTGCGGATTTTGGGACATGTGGCCCGCTTTTTGAGCCTGCCTGTCGGTACACTAAAAGCACTATGGGTACCCGCGAGCGACATATCGGCAACGCGGCCGCCCGATCCGCACCCGTGGCGGATCCCAGGGGCGGCAGGCTCTTCGCCATGCCGCGATTCCTTGTTGGCATAACACATCAGGTGTACCGCCACCGCGTCTTTGCTATCGCCGGTGTCATCACCGCGATGTTCCTCATGCTTTTGGCAGTCTTGCCGGCGCTGTTCGCCTTCGACCCCAAACTTTCTAACGCCGTGCCCGCCTATAGCGAGGTGTCCGAAGAGGTCGTGGATGCGCTCGTCCATTCGAGCTCTCTGCCGTTGCTTGTTGCCGCAATTGCATTTTCGATCTGGGGCGTATCGGTCTATCTGCGCTGTTTGGACTATGTGTTGCGCCGCCGTCTTGTTGCCATCGCCACCATCTGCGCCCTGTGGATGATCGAAGTCATTCTCAAGTACAAGTCGTTCACGCCGTTCTATGCCACCGTGCTGTGGTACCTGTACTACGTGCCCATGACGCTCATTCCGCTGCTCTACCAGTTGTGTGGTCTGCGCCTTGCGGGCCTGGAGCAACACCGCCTGGGTCGCCGCTACTGCGCTGCGCTGTGGATTATGGCTATCCTGCTTATCGGATTTGTGCTCACCAACGATTTTCACCAGCAGGTCTTCCACTTTGACCGTACAAGCGACACCTGGAGCAACGATTACACGTACGGCTGGGGTTATTTCGCCGTCCTCGTGTGGACGGCCTTTAACTTTGTGGCCTTTTTTATCCTGGTGGGCCGGTCCTCGTCCTTTCGCATCCAACGTTTCTCGGGCACAGCGGCGCTCGTGCTGCTGGGCGGCGCGTTCTTTGCCATCTCATATGCGTTGCGCGTGCCTTGGGCATGGAGGCTCAACTTCTCGCTCGTCTATTGCGTCTTGTGCGTGGTGGCGATGGAAATCTGTCTCGATTGCGGTGTCGTTCCGTCATATCACGACATCGCCGGCATTTTCGACACCTTGCCGCTTGACCTCAAAGTTCTAACGCGCGACCTGCAGGAAGTCTATGCCACGCCAGTGTCAAAGCCAATGCCGGTGGGCGTGCGCGAGGAGTTGCGGACCCAGGCGCACAGCCGCGCCCATGCCTTTGCCGTGGCGTCCGATCCCGATGTGATGTGCCGTGCCTTTCCACTGCTGGGCGGATCGGCCCTGCTTGCCCAAGACGTGTCGGATCTCAACGAGCTTAACCGTGAACTGGCACATCGTCGTATGGAGCTGCAGCGTCAAAATGAGCTGCTCGCCGCCGACTACGACCTTAAGACGCACCTGGCAGACCAAGAGGCCGAGACCTTGCTGGTCCAAGACGTGGACCAGGCGCTTGCCCGCGCGCTCGAAGGGATGTACGACCTGCTGAGCTCGCTGCCGCCGTTGACCGATGAATCGTCTTCGCACGAGCGTTACCGCATGCTGCAGCGCGCCAAGATGCTCGTCGCCTATTGCAAGCGCAAGGGGTCGCTCACGTTGGCACAGCACGGGGAGAGCGGTTTTGATCGCGACCGCATTCAGCTCATTGCCAACGAGCTCGCAAGCGACCTGCGCACCATCGATATCGATTGCGCCTCGATTATCGCCATACGGCGCCCGATGCACGCCAGTACGGTAAGCGCCCTGTACGACTGCGTGTATGACTTTGCGTTTTTTGCCTACACCACCGACCATCCGGCGCTTATGTATCACTTGGGCGATCATGACCGATGCAGTGTCGAGCTGCGTGCCGCGCTTTTTTCCAACGATGATGCAGATCTTTCGCAGACGCCCGCTGCGCAAGAGCTCGAAAGCGCTCTGCAAGGGCGCAACGTGGCATACCGCCTTGAGGGCGAGCCCGGCCAGCTGCGCATGATCGTCTTGATGCCGAGGGCGGGTGAGTGACGATGCAGATTTCGCTCATTCTTCCCCAAATCGTTGCGCTCGATGTTGTCTTTGCCCTGGCTGCGTGTCTGCAGACGATCCACGTCCCGCTCATCGCATCGCGCCGCTCGTCCTATAACCGTAAGGTGATTTGTGCCTACGAGGCGAGCCTTGTGC
>NZ_JBCOTQ010000049.1:0-14045 GCF_040920445.1 Collinsella aerofaciens
GTCGTAGGGGATTGGGGCGGGGAGTTTCCGCGTGAGACGCGTGACTTGGTCGCCCTGCCTGGTATTGGCCCGGCAACGGCGCAGGGTATCCGGTCGTTTGCGTTTGATCTTCCGGGTGTGTATCTGGAGACCAACGTGCGCACGGTCTTTCTGCATCACTTCTTTCCCGATGTACCGGCTGTTCCCGATCGCGAGCTGGTGCCGCTGATTCAGGCGGCCTGTCCGGCGGCTCCCGATGCGGCGACCGACGAGATTACGCCCTTTGCCGTGCCTCAAGACGATGCCGATACGCCGCGCGCGTGGTATTACGCGCTGCTGGATTACGGCGCGTATCTTAAAAAGACGCTGCCCAATCCGTCCAGGCGGTCGGCGGGCTATAGTCGTCAGTCCAAGTTTGAGGGCTCGCGTCGCCAAAAGCGCGCGCATATCGTGCGTATGTTGCTGGCAGCGCGCGATGGGCAGCCGGCGGGGATTACGCTTGCTGATGCCGTGGTGGGCGTTAACGAGATGGAAGCGGCAGCCGGTCGCGGGCCGGTCGAGTGCGACTTGATCGCGGGCATTCTAGCTGACCTGGAGCGCGAGGGCTTTTGCCGAGCCGAGGACGATCGTTGGTTGAGTGTGTAGCCCGCTCAAATCTGAAGAACGGGATTGTAAGGTTTAAATTCGCGGCTTGAGGGCATCCTAAAGACAAGGTCGCTCAAAGCCTATGGGCGGCACGTGTTGAAGGGAAGTACACCTATGGATTTTGAGAACTCTCAGACCAAGAAGAACCTCGAGACCGCTTTTGCCGGTGAGTCCCAGGCACACACCAAGTATCGCTACTACGCATCTAAGGCCAAGAAGGATGGCTACGTTCAGATCTCGAATATCTTTGCCGAGACCGCAGGCAACGAGTCCGAGCACGCCAAACTGTGGTTTAAGTATCTGCACGACGGCGCCGTTCCGGGCACTCTGGACAACCTGCGCGACGCCGCCGCGGGCGAGAACTACGAGTGGACCACGATGTACGACGAGTTCGCCAAGACCGCCGAGGAGGAGGGCTTTGCCGAGATCGCCGAGAAGTTCCGTGGCGTCGCCGCCGTCGAGAAGGCCCACGAGGAGCGCTACAACAAACTCGTCGAGCGCATCGAGTCGGGCGAGGTGTTTGAGCGCGAGGGCGTAAAGGTGTGGAAGTGCCTGAACTGCGGGCACCTGCACGTTGGTGCTGAGGCGCCCGAGGTGTGCCCGGTGTGTAACCACCCCAAGGCGTACTTTGAGGAGCAGGTGGTGAACTACTAGCGCTTGGCGTTGGCATGAGCTGGGCCGGGAGGGCGGGATTACCTTCCCTCCCCGCTCACGGCTCCGCAGGGTCGCGTTGAGGGAAGGTAATCCCGCCCTCCCGGCCCGCTTTGGGTCGTCGCGTGCTCGCTACAGAAAAGCTGATTAGAAGTTTGTGTGCCGCCCCTTTTGGGCGGCACGTTTTGTATAGGGATTGGGTTGCGGCCATTTGGTTGACGGGGCTTGCTCCGGGTTGGGGCGGCGCCGTTGTTTAGGGGGTACACTGGGTAGCGACTTTTAGTTTATCTACTACCTGATGGGGTGTTTTTTATGGGTAAGAAGTCTCGGGCTCGGGTTGCTGCGGCGGGAACTCGCAAGGATCCTGGTCGTCGGGTTGCCGGGGGCAAAAAGGCCGATCGTGCCGAGAAGGACAAGAAGGTCGGCGCGCACGCTCATCCTGAGTGGGCGCCCCATTTGAATTCGGCGAGTGAGGACCTGACTGCCAAGCTGTTTACGATGGTCGAGGTCATTTTGGGCGTGGTACCTGTGGTGGTCATTGGCCTGTTCCTGGCCTCTAAGGATGCCACGAGCGTGGAAAAGCTCACCGATGTCTTTTCTCAGGACCCCTCGATGGTGGTTACGTTTATCTCTGCGTGCCTGCAGCCGTTTGTGGCGTACATGCTGTATATGGTCTATCGCAAATACTGCGAGGGCGATGCGGGCTTTGCCGCCGGTAACCTGATCGGTCTTTTGTGCTCCGAGATCCTACTGCTCAATATCCCGGGCGTCATCGGCATGGGCATCTTGCTGTGGCGTGTCTGGCGCAACGTTGCCCCGCACTTTGAGAGCTGGTTGTTTGAACGCCGTGCAATGGGCGTGCTGGCAGACATCGCGGGCTCGCTCGTGATTCTAGCCTTGGCGTTTATGTGCGCCACCGCCACCCGAGGTCTCGCAGGCATGTAGTCTGTCCTCACCGACCACGGAGCGCAGGGCGGGGAAACCTTTCCCTCTCGCTCACGGCTTCGCAGGGTCGCGCGAGGCAAAGGTTTCCCCGCCCTGCGCTCCGGCGTTGAGTCGTCGCGTGCTCGTTACAGAAAAGCTGATAATAAGTTTGTGTGCCGCCCTTTGGGGCGGCACTTTTTGTGTGGGGTCCCTGTTTCCACAATTTCCGTCAAGCTTTTGGTTAGATTTTGGTCAGTTGGCGTAAGGGTGGAAGGCCAAAAGATTGCTGACGAAAAAAGCTCAGAGAAAGTGCTGGTAGGGGAGTTGTTGAGCTTTTCGACAGCTTTTGAGCAAAAGAAACTTTGTGGCTATTGCCGGCGATTGCGTTGTCGCGGTCATGGCGGTGCGGGATGCTGGTCGTAAGCGTCGAATTCTCCGACTTTGGAGGCCAACATGGACCTGTTTCTTGAGACTCCGCAGCAACAAGCTGAGCGCATGCTGCGTCAGCAGCAACGACTCATGGAGATGCAAATGCAAGGGGCGGCAGCCCAGCCCTTTGCGCAAAATGTCGTGCCCGCTGCTGTACCTGCAGCTGTGCCCGGGTGTGAATCGGCGCCAGAGGCCTATTCCGTACAGCAAGATTCATATGCGCAGGAGCTCGCGTTCGACAAGCGTCGTGCGCGTCGTCGCCGTGTGGGCCAGCGCTTGCGCACATTGGCGATGATCGTGCTCATCCCGTTAGGGCTTGCGGCCATCTTTCTGGCGTCGTATGCCCTCACGTGCATCCTCAACGGCGCATCGCCCAACGAGGTGCTCCAACATCTGTCAGCCCTCGGCCAGCGCCTAGGCGATGTCATAACAACCATCCAGGTCGGTTGGGAAGGCTGACGTTTGCCGCCATTGGTCTTCTTGGATGCAAGGATTATCGCCACGAGTGGAATCCTTGCATCTTACGGGCCCTATCGTGCGACTGAATAGTATTATTGAAGATGAATAATAATAGGATTTGATATGTATAAGCAGGATTTAGAGCAGACTCTGTTGGGCATTGACGAAGAGGCGGAGCTGGAAATAGGTCCAAGAGACGATAGACCGAGCGTTGTATTGGTGGGAGGAAGCGCCTTCATGCTAAACGATGTGACGAATCGGTCGGTTACACATGACATTGATGTGTTTGAGGCAGACAGGTGCCTCCGCGAGATCATAGCTCGATACCCCGAGGTGAATGGTATGGCGGTGACATATTGTAATCAGATGCCATTCAATTACGAAGATCGTTTGATTCCCTTGGATATTGGGGCGCGTTTTATCAGGTACTTTACGCCATCCTTGGAGGATCTGGCGGTAATGAAGCTCTATGCCTTCCGTCCGAACGACATCATCGATCTTCATAGTCAGGCATTCGTCGACCGACTTGATTGGGGGCTGCTCGAACGGCTTATATTCGACGAGGGAGAAGCACTGGCGTCGTCGCCTTCGGAGCGGAGTTATCAAGAGATGGTCTGTGCATACAGGCAATACAAAAAGGAGGTGCTCGGTTGAATCTGACCTTTGAGGGATTCTTAAAAGGCTATTGCCGAGAGCTATCCGGACAGCAGTCGCTCAGTTTTAGAAAACTGGTTAAGCAAGCGACGACGGTTGCGCCGCGCGTGGCGGAGCCCCTGTTTTTGCTCGCTTTGGCACAGGGTAAAGCCGAATACGTTCTGGGCTTATCCGAGGGTTCGTGGATGGAAGAGGGTTACCGAGGCGTTTTGTCCTTGTACGCCCAAACGGGTAGCCTGGCATCTCTATGCGCCGAGGACAAACTTCCTAATCGTTATGCCAACGTTTGGCGTGCGTATAGAGCGGTGAAGGAAAAGCCAGTGGCGGACAGAAGGATCAACGCCCTGATGCGAAAAAGAACGTTGGGAGCGCTAGAGGAATCGGGTGTAACGCGCTACGGTCTCTGCCGCGATTTGAATCTGAATAAGGGAAACGTGTACGCATATTTAGCCGGTGATGACTCAAAGGTGAGCAGGGAGACGGCGCGCCGCATTATGGAATATGCGGAGGAGAGGGGCGCCCAAGAAGGGGCCGGGCGCCCGGTGCGTATGGCGGGGTAAGATTGATCGCGGTTTTGATTGGTGCTCGATTGGGTTTGTTGGGCGGAGTTTATGTCTGCTATTGATATTGTGCTTGTTGCGATCGCCTTGGTGGCGGTGGGGGTTGCTGTGGCTTGCGCCCTCCAGCTCAAGAGCCTGCGTGCCGAGTTGCGGGAGCGTGGCGACAGTAGCGCGGAAACGCTGGCAGCACTCGAGCAGGCCAACAACGCGCTCGATGCCCTGAACGTCGCGCTGGCCGAAACTCGCCGCACGGCCAATGCCATCGCGCAGCAGCAGACGACAGATGCGGCCGTGGAGCAGCAACGTTACCTGACCATCGCACGTGAGTTTTCGCAAGCTGGTGACCGGATGGATGACCTGCGCCGCGAGACGGCCCAACAGCTCGGTGCCAACCGCGAGGGCATCGAGCACCGCCTGGACAAGGTGCGCGAGACGGTCGATGCCCAGCTGGGTGCTATCCGCAAAGACAACAACGTGCAACTCGATCAGATGCGCGCAACGGTGGACGAGAAGCTCTCCCGCACGCTCAACGATCGCCTGTCGGCATCGTTTAAGCAGGTGAGCGACCAGCTCGAGGCCGTGTACAAGGGCCTGGGCGACATGCAATCCATCGCCACCGGCGTGGGCGATCTTAAGCGCGTGCTGGGCAATGTGAAGGCGCGCGGTATTTTGGGCGAGGTGCAGCTGGGTGCGATCCTGACGGACATCCTTACGCCCGACCAGTATCTGGAAAACGTCGCCACCAAGCCCGGCGCCTCGGAGCGCGTTGAGTTTGCCGTCAAGCTGCCGGTGGACGAGGGCGATCCCGTGCTGCTGCCGATCGACTCCAAATTCCCGGGCGACGCGTACGAGCATCTGCTCGACGCCCAGGAGTCGGGCGATGCGGAGGCCGTTGCCGCGGCACGCAAGACGCTCGATATGATGGTGAAGCGCGAGGCCAAGGACATCTGCGAAAAGTACCTGAGCGTGCCCGCGACGACCAACTTTGGCATTCTGTTCGTGCCGTTTGAGGGACTGTACGCCGAGGTCGTCAGCCGCCCCGGGCTTATCGAGACCCTGGGCCGCGACTATCACGTCAACGTAGCCGGTCCCAGCACCATGGCTGCCATTCTCAACAGCCTGCAGATGAGCTACCAGACGTTTAGGCTGCAAAAACGTACCGACGACGTACTGCGCGTACTCTCTGCTGTCAAGGCCGAGTTGCCACGCTATCAGGCGGCGCTGCGCCGCGCCCAGCAGCAGATCGAGACCGCGGGCAAAACGGTTGAGGGCATCATCACCACGCGTACCAATGTCATGGAGCGCAAGCTCAAGGACATCGACGCGCTGGAAGACGCCAACCAAGCCGATGAGATCTTGGGACTCACATCCGCGGAGCTGCTCGCAGGCCAAAAAGACGAGGACTAGCTGCATCTGACGGCTGTGCGCCTGTACGAGCACGGCGCGGGCGCTTTTCGCATCGCGCTTGTCTGAAGTGCGCTTTAGTGTGCAACAATGGCGTTTCGCCCTATCAGACGCGAAAGGAAGCCCATGTCTCAGAGAAACACCAGTCCGCTCAAACGCTCCACCGTGCGTCGCACGCTGCAGCGTTTTTGGGACGTCACGCGCACGCAGCCGCTGATCGTCTTTCTCTCGGTGTTCTCGTCGGCGGGCTACATCTTTTTGCTCACGTTTGCCAACACCTATGTGATGGCCCTCATCGTCGACCGCGTCCAGGCCGGTCCCGTGGCAGGCGACCAGGTGTTTGAGGTCTTTGGTCCTTACATTCTGGCGCTCGTGCTCGTTAACCTAGTGGGCCAAATCCTCTCCAAGCTGCAGGACTACACCGTCTACAAACTCGAGATTGCGGGCAACTATCACCTGGCGCGCCTGTGCTTCGACACGCTCTCCAATCAATCCATGACATTTCACACCAGCCGCTTTGGCGGATCGCTCGTGAGCCAGACGAGCCGTTTTATGAGCGGCTATACGGGGCTGGTCGACGTGACGGTGTATTCGCTCATCCCCACCATCACCTCGGTCATCTGCACGGTGGCGGCGCTCGCCCCGGTGGTGCCCACATTTACCGTGATCCTGGTGTGCATCATGGCCGTCTACATCGCGTTTGTCTGGCTTATGTACAAGCGCATCATGCCGCTTTCGGCCGCGACGTCCGCCGCGCAGAACAAGCTCTCGGGCGTGCTCTCCGACGCGGTCACGAACATCTTGGCCGTCAAGACCTGCGGGCGCGAGGACTTTGAACGCGATCTGTTCGACGCCGCCGATCGTGCCGCGCGCGACGCCGAGACGGTCTCGATGCACGCCATGATGCAGCGCAACTTTACGACCTCGGGCCTCATCGTCATCACCATGGCCGTGGTGAGTGTGTTCGTGGCGGGCGGCAACGCGTGGTTTGGCATCTCGGCCGGCTCGCTCGTCATGATCTTTACCTACACCTATAACCTCACCATGCGCCTGAACTACGTGAGTTCCATGATGCAGCGCATCAACCGCGCGCTCGGCGATGCGGCCGAGATGACGCGCGTGCTGGACGAGCCACGTTTGGTGGCAGACGACCCGGACGCCCCTGAGCTCAAAGTGACCGAGGGCGCGATTGATTTTGAGCACCTGAGCTTTGCGTACCGTGACGCTGCGGCGGGCGAGAGCGTGTTCGATGACCTGACACTTCATGTGGCAGCGGGCCAGCGCGTGGGCCTGGTGGGCAAATCGGGCTCGGGTAAGACGACGCTCACCAAGCTGCTGCTGCGCCTGGACGATGTCCAGGGCGGCCGCGTGCTCGTGGACGGTCAGGATGTCTCGCGCTGCACGCAGCAGAGCCTGCGCCGCCAGGTTGCCTACGTGCCGCAGGAGGCACTGCTGTTCCACCGCTCCATTCGCGAAAACATTGCCTACGGTCGTCCCGGCACCACTGATGAGCAGATTCGCGAGGCAGCGCGCCTGGCCAACGCCCTGGAGTTTATCGACCGCTTGCCCCGTGGCTTTGACACCATGGTGGGCGAGCGCGGCGTCAAGCTCTCGGGCGGCCAGCGTCAGCGCGTGGCTATCGCCCGCGCCATCCTAACCGACGCGCCGATTCTGGTGCTCGACGAGGCGACCTCTGCCCTCGACAGCGAGTCCGAGGCGCTGGTGCAGGAGGCGCTCGAGAACCTGATGCGCGGCCGCACCTCCATTGTGGTGGCGCACCGCCTGTCTACCGTGGCGGCGCTCGACCGCATTGTGGTGCTGGCCGATGGCGAGGTCGTCGAGGACGGCACGCATGCGCAGCTCGTCGAGGCGGGTGGCGAGTACGCGAGCCTGTGGAGCCGTCAGACCGGCGCATTCTTGGAGGCGTAAGCGTCTCGGACGTGGGACAATTGTGCCCATAAGTTTATTGTGCCGTTGAGCCGAGGAGTCGTTATGCCACGCGAGACCAATGCCGCCAAGCGCGAGCGCGCCGTTGAGGTGTGTGAGCGCCTCAACCGTCGCTATGGCCCGGTCGAGTGCTTTTTGGACCACGAGAATCCCTTCCGCCTGCTGATCGCGGTGCTGCTCTCGGCGCAAACGACCGATGCGCAGGTCAACAAGGTGACGCCGCGGCTGTTTGCCCAGTGGCCCACGCCCGAGGCCATGGCTGGGGCGAGCGTGGCTGACGTGGCAGACACCATCAAGTCACTCGGCTTCTACAAGAGCAAAGCCAAGCATGCCGTCGAGGCCGCGCAGATGATCGTCGCCGACTATGGCGGCGAGGTGCCGGCCGACATGAAGGAGCTCGTGAAGCTGCCGGGCGTGGGACGCAAGACGGCGAACATCGTGCTCAACGTGGGGTATGGCATCGTGGAGGGCATTGCGGTGGACACGCACGTCAACCGCATTGCGCACCGCCTGATGCTGAGCCCCAAGACGCATGCCAAGGAGCCGCTCAAGACCGAGCAAGATCTGCTCAAGATTTTGCCGCACGAGTATTGGAAGTCGGTCAACCATCAGTGGATCACCTTTGGTCGCGAGATCTGCGATGCCCGCAAACCCAAGTGTGACGAGTGTCCGCTGGCAGATTTGTGCCCCAGCGTGCGCGTAGCGGGGTAGGGCGGAACGCATTTTCGTCTGGCGTTTTTTGCGGGGCTGGGTTTGCCCTTGAGCCGGAGTCCTCTCCATGCGCTACCATGACAGACAATGTATTTGACGTACGACCCGCCGAGCTTGCCCCGGCGGGCTTTTGGCGTTGCGATGCCGGAGGAACAGCATGCTCATTCACCGTATAGCCGCGCAGCTCTACACTGCCGAGGCGCTGCAGACCGTCGAGGCCGGACTCGATGCCGGCGAGGACGTGACGCTGGCCGTGTCGCAGTCGGGCCGCACGCTTATGGCGGCCGCCCAGTTTGCGCGCCGTCCGCGCCCGACGGTCTACATTGTGAGTGGCGAGGATGCGGCCGATCGCGCCGCGCGCAGCCTTGCCGCCTACGTGGGCCTGGCGCACGTGTGCCGTTTTCCCGAGCGCAAGGACTATCCGTGGCGCGAGCAGGCGCCCGACGATGCCGTGGTGGCGCAGCGCTGCGAGGCTCTGGGGCGCATCGTGCGCGGGGACAACTGCATCATTGTTGCCTCGGCCCGCGCGCTGCTGCGCTGCGTGCCGCCGGTCGAGAGCCGCTATTGGGAGTCCACGACCTTTGCGGTGGGCGAGGAGATTCCTTTTGACGAGGTGCCGCAGCGCCTGGTGGGCATGGGCTACACCAATGCCGGTGCCGCCGACGCGCCCGGCCTGTTCCGCGTGCACGGCGACACCGTAGAGGTGTTCCCCGCACAGGAAAAGGCGCCCGTGCGCATCGAGTTCTTCGGCGACGAGATTGACCGCATCCGCCGCATGGTGAGCTCCACGGGGCAGACCATCGGCAACGAGGACAGTATCGAGATCTTCCCCTGCCGCGAGCTGGCGCTTACCGACGATGCCGTCCACAACATGCACGTGGCGCTCTACCGTGCCAGCCAGGACGACAGCAAGCTGGCGGCGCTGCTCGAGATGGTGGATGCGCGCATCGTCACGCCCGAGCTCGACCGCTTTTTGCCGGTGATGTACGGCCAGACCGTAAGCCCGCTGTCGCATGTGAGCGGCAAGGCACTCGTGGTGCTGTCCGAGCCGCGCTCGCTGTTCGACGACTGCCTGCGTGCCTACGAGGATATCGAGGCCCGTGCCGGCGAGGCGGGGATTGACCGACTGGATGGCCTGTATGTACGTGCCCAGCAGCTCGATTTTGGTGCCCAGCAGCGCCTGAACTATGTGAGCCTGATTCGCGCGGGCGGTGCGGTTACGGCAGAGCTTAAGATTGAGCAGCCGGCCATCGCGGGCTCGGACAACCGTTTTATGACGCGCATTCAGGAAGTCGTGGGCAAGCGCTATGCCTGCGTGTTTGCCATCCCCGATCGCGGTGCGCGCGAGTCGATGGAGCTCACCTTTGGCGACGAGGGCATTACCTTTGAGGAATCGCTGACCGCGGCGCCCGAAAATGTCGGCGCTATCGGCGACCGCGTTCGCGTGGCAGCGGCGGATTCCGCCGACCGTGCCGCACGCCAGGAGGCCCATGCTTCCATTCGCGAGCGTAAGGCCGACGCGCTCAACGCCCGCTCGCTCGAGGCGGGCGCCGCGCAGGCTGCCGCCGGCGCCGCCGTGCCCACTATTTCGCGCGGACGTGTGACCTTTGTCGATGCCGCCTTGCCGCAGGGCGTGGTGGTGCCCGATGCCAACCTGGCCGTGTTCTCGATCGCCGACCTCAACGCCCGCATGGACGCCAACCGCGCGCGCAGCCGCCGCAAGGTGGACATTACGCAGATCACGTTCCCGTTTAAGCCGGGCGATTACGTGGTGCACGCCACCCACGGCATCGCGCTCTTTAGCGAGATCGCGCGCCAGGAAGTGGGCGGCAAGGAGCGCGACTACTTTTTGCTGGAATATGCCGACGGCGACAAGCTCTACGTGCCGCTCGAGCAGGTCGACCGCATCACACGCTATGTTGGCCCCGACGGCGACAAGCCGCGCCTGACCAGGCTCAATACCGCCGACTGGACGCGTGCCACCAACAAGGCACGCAAGAACGCCAAAAAGCTGGCGTTTGACCTGGTCGACCTGTATACACGCCGCTCGTCGATTACCGGTATCGCCTGTCCGCCCGATACGCCCGAGCAGATCGAGATGGAGGAGAGCTTCCCCTACGACGAGACGCGTGACCAGCTGGAGGCTATCGCCGACATCAAGGCCGACATGGAGGCGCCCAAGCCTATGGACCGCCTGCTGTGCGGCGACGTGGGTTTCGGCAAGACCGAGGTTGCCCTGCGCGCGGCGTTTAAGTGCGTGGACTCCGGCCGTCAGGTCATGGTGCTCTGCCCCACAACCATTCTGGCCCAGCAGCACTACGAGACCTTCTTTGAGCGCTTTGCCCCGTTTGGCCTCGAGGTCGAGGTGCTCAGCCGCTTCCGCACGCCGGCGCAGCAGAAGCGCGCGCTCAAGGCGTTTGCCGAGGGCACGATCGACGTGCTCATCGGCACGCATCGTCTGCTTTCGGCCGATGTGAACCCCAAGAACCTAGGCTTGGTGATCATTGACGAGGAGCAGCGCTTTGGTGTGCAGCACAAGGAGCAGCTCAAGAACCTGCGCGAGCAGATTGACGTGCTCACGCTTTCGGCAACGCCGATTCCGCGAACCATGCAGATGGCCACGAGCGGCGTGCGCGACATGAGCCTGATTACCACGCCGCCGACCGGGCGTCGTCCCGTGATCGTGCACGTGGGGGAGTATGACCCCGATGTGGTGAGCGCGGCGATTCGCCTGGAGGTGGGCCGCGGCGGTCAGGTGTACTACGTGTCCAACCGCGTCAAGACCATCGACGACGCCGTGGCGCGCGTGCACGAGGCCGCGCCCGAGGCACGCGTGGGGGTGGCGCACGGCAAGATGAGCCCGCGCGAGGTCGAGGACGTGATGATCGAGTTCGCGACCAAAAAGATCGATGTGCTCATCGCCACGACCATCGTGGAGAGCGGCATCGACAACGCGACCGCCAACACGCTGATCATCGAGGACTCGCAGCGCTTGGGCCTGGCACAGCTCTACCAGCTCAAGGGCCGTGTGGGCCGCTCTGCCACGCAGGCCTACGCGTACTTTATGTTCCCGGGCGAGCTGCCGCTCACCGAGGAGGCGACGGCGCGTCTGACCGCACTTTCCGAGTTCCAGGACCTGGGCAGCGGCATGCGTATCGCTATGCGCGACCTGGAGATTCGCGGCGCCGGCTCGCTTATGGGAGCCGAGCAGCACGGCAACCTGTCAAGCGTGGGCTTTGACCTGTTTACGCAGATGCTGGGCCAGGCCGTGGCCGAGGCGCGCGGCGATGGCGACGCCGGCGTGGAGGCGGCGAGCGTGGGTATTAACCTGCCGGCCGACTACTTCTTGTCCGAGGAGTACCTGCCGGCGGTGGATCAGCGCGTGCTCGTGTACCGTAAGCTCGCGGCGGCCGAGGACCTAGAGAGCATCGATGAGGTGCAGGAGGAGACCGAGGCTGCGCATGGCGAGCTGCCGTTGGCGGGACTCAACCTGTTCAATCGCGCACGAATCCGCATTCGCGGCGAGCGCCTGGGGCTCGAAAGCGTCACGCTCAGTGGCGGCCGCATCACGTTTTTGGGCGTCGACGTGCCCAAGAAGGTGGCCTTTGAGCTTAAGACCCGCTATGGCGCGGTGAACTTCCCCAAGAGCCGCAAGCTGTCGGTGCCCTACAAGGCGGGCGCCGGCGCGGGCAGCGGCCTGGGTCGCGGCCTCGACGCCAACGACGGCACCGGCCCGGTGGCCGCGGCGCTCATGCTGCTGCAGCAGTTGGGTGCCAGCGACGACGACTAACGGGTCGACGCTGCAAACGCCCCATTTGGGCAATCTGACCCTCACTCGTCGGTCGCGTACGCAAGTACGCTTCCCTCCTCCTTCGGGCCACCTTGCCACAAATGGAACGTTTTCGCTCACTTATGCTCAACCTGTAAGGGTATTTATGGGACAAAGCTATCTTTGCCCCACCACGTTGCGGGTCGACCCTTCGCCCCATCGAAAGGAAAGCATGTTCGGATACATCTATAAGAAAGATGTCGCCATTATCGCGGTTGTCCTGTGCCTTTGTCTGGGCGTGGGCAGTTTCTTCGATTATCAGATCTCGAGCGCGCTGTTCAACATCGGCAGCATGTACGGTCGCTTTATCGAGGCGGCCGGCGAGCTACCGTTCGAACTGACGGCGAGCATCGCGGGCGTTATGCTCGTGCGCGCGGTGCGTCCCGATTCCAGAGGGAGCAAATGGCTCGCCGTGCTCGGCATCCTTGTCAACGTTGGCCTGGCCGGCTACGAGATCGTCTCGTCCCTGAAGGTTGGCGGCAAACTCATTGCCGTTCAGCTGGTGCTGACGTTTGTGCTGGTGATCACCGCCAACCTTATCGTCTATCGCCTCACGCGCGCGACCGAGCCCGACGAGCTCACACGCTGGGCGCTGATGGTGCTTGTCGTGTGGATCGCTCAAGCCATCATCCTCAACGTCATTGTTAAGCCGTTGTGGTCGCGCCCGCGCATGCGCGTGATCGAGGTCACGCCGGGGCTCAATTTTCAGCCGTGGTGGGTAATCGGTAACCCCGACAAGTGGGCCTTTATCGCCGCCGGCGTAATCAAGGACGGCTTTAAGTCGTTCGCGAGTGGACACACGGCGCACGCGGCGATCGGCCTTATGCTCGCCGGGCTTCCCGCGGCGGCCTTTAAGGAAGAGCCGTCGCTCCGCCGGGTGGTCTTTTGGACGGCGGCTGTGGTCGCGGCGCTCGTCGCCTTTGGCCGTATCGTGATCGGAGCGCATTTTTTGAGCGACGTGAGCTGCGGCTTTGCCCTGGTGCTGGCGCTTGAGTGTCTCGCCGCGCGCATTGCCTATCCCAACGGCGTACAATAGCTCCGTTTGAATCATCTGGCCGATACCCGGTAAGAGAGGATTGCCATGCTCGCGTTTAACAACGATTATTCCCACGGCGCACATCCGGCGGTGCTGCAGGCGCTCGTCGACACCAATATGGAGCCGCAGCCCGGCTACGGTACCGATGCGCATACCGAGCGTGCCAAGCAGCTTATTCGCGAGGCCTGCCAGGCCCCCGATGCCGACGTGTTTTTTCTGGTGGGCGGCACGCAGGCCAACGCGACGGTGATCGATATGCTGCTCGCGCCGTACGAGGGCGTCGTTGCTGCCGAGACTGGCCACGTTGCCTGCCACGAGGCGGGCGCCATCGAGTTTGGCGGCCACAAGGTACTTACCATCCCCGGCTACGAGGGCAAGATGCACGCCGAGGACCTCGAGAACTATATCCAGGTGTTCTACGAAAACGAGAGCTACGAGCACACGGTGTTCCCGGGCGCCGTGTACGTGAGTCTATCGACCGAGTACGGCACGCTGTACTCCAAGGCCGAGCTCGCGGCGATTCACGCGGTGTGCCAGAAGCGCGAGATTCCGCTGTTTGTGGACGGTGCTCGTCTGGCCTATGCGCTGGCGGCCGATGAGTGCGACATTACCCTGCCCGAGCTGGCGCAGCTGTGCGACGTGTTCTACATCGGCGGCACCAAGTGCGGCGCGCTCTGCGGCGAGGCTGTGGTGTTCTGCGGCATGCACGCTCCGGCGCATCCCATTCCGCGTATTAAGCAGCACGGTGCGTTGCTGGCCAAGGGCCGCCTGACGGGCGTGCAGTTTGAGGCGCTCTTTACCGATGGCCTGTATTTTG
>NZ_JBCOTQ010000049.1:14199-17840 GCF_040920445.1 Collinsella aerofaciens
GCGAGTATGCGGCGATCGAGTACTGGGAAAAGTACGACGAGACCCACACGGTGGTGCGCTTTTGCACCAGCTGGGCCACGACGCAGGAGGATATCGACGCGTTGGCGGCTGTCCTGTAGCCTGATGTAATGACGAGGGGCCGCCTTGCGCTGGGTTTGGCGCAAGGCGGCCTCTGTTTTTGAGGGGGAAGGGTTGTATGACCGAGATGTCCGAGCCGACGATTCGCCTGGCGACGCCCGATGATGCGCCGGCGCTGCTTGCCATCTATGAGCCGTATGTGCGCCAGACGGCGATTACCTGCGAATACGAGGTGCCAAGCGTTGAGGAGTTCGCCGGGCGCATCGAGCGTACGCTCAGGCGCTATCCGTATCTGGTGATGGAGCTGGACGGGCGTCCGGTAGGCTATGCCTATGTGAGTCCGCTCAACAGCCGCGAGGCATACGACTGGTCGGTCGAGACGTCGATCTACCTGGCGCGCGACGTGCGCCACGGCGGGCTGGGCCGCAAGCTGCACGATGCGCTCAAGCAATGCCTGATCGCGATGGGCATTACCAACGTGTGCGCGCTCATTGCCGTGCCGCACGACAAGGACGACGAGTATCTAACGCACAACAGTCAGGATTTCCATGCCCATATGGGCTACCGCCTGGTGGGCGCCTTCGATCGCTGTGCCCAAAAGTTCGGCCGCTGGTACGACATGTGCTGGATGGAGTTGGTCCTGGCCGAGCGCACGCCCAACCAGCCCAAACCAACCTGGTTCCCCGACCTCCTCGCCTAAAACCACCACAAAGGTGCCTGTCCCCTTTGCGGTGGTTTTGACAGGTTAGCCGATGGGCTCGGTGTATTTGGCGCGGTCGGTGCGCTGGATGCGCTTGGAGACATGGAGCGGGCGGCCGTCGGTGTCGTAGACGTAGTCGGTGATCAGGATTAGCGCCTGCCCGCGCTCGACGTTGAGCAAAAACGCCTCGTTTTGCGAGGCATAGCACACCTCAAAGGTCTTATGTCCCTGTGCTGGCGCGCGATGGAATTCTTGGCGCAGCGTCGCGTAGAGCGAACCGTTGATATCGCGATCGATGAGCGCCTCGAAGCTTGGCGGCAGGTAGGTGGTCTCTAGGCACAGCGGCACGTCGTCCAGGTAGCGCAGGCGGACAAGTTTGACGAGCTTGCTGCCCACGGCGGCATCAAAGAACTTAGCTATGCTGCCGCCCGCCTTGGTAAAGCCCGAGTCCACCGTGCGCGTGGTGGGCTTCATGCCCTGGCCTTCGACCTGCTTGGTATAGCTCGAAAACACCAGGTTGTTTTCGTGGAGCGCGGGCGTGTCGGCCACAAAGGCGCCGCGCCCGCGCTCGGTGCGCACCAGGCCCTCATCAACGAGTACCTTAAGGGCGTGGCGCACGGTGCTGCGCGACAGCCCCGATTCGTCCATGAGTTCCATCTCGGACGGCAGCTTGTCTCCGCGTGCGTAGATACCGGCGGCGATGCGGTCACGCAACATGCCCGCCAAGCGCTCGTATTGGCTCAGTTTCTTTTTAGACGAAGCGTTCATGTGATCAACCTGTATCTAACTTGTATGCGAGTCTAATCAAGCATGTATTCAATACAACAACAAAACTGCTGGTAACGGGAAGTCGAAAACCTTACCAGCAGAATTTCTAAGTCAAATATAGCATACAACTAGTCGACATAACCAAAACATGTATGTAACTTGTATGCCATCGAGAGCATCAAACGAGAAGAAAGGCTGATGCACGATGACTACTCAGGAACAGGTTAAGGATGTCGTCTCCCAGGTTTTGGCTGACAAGGCAGACAAGGGCGGCATCAAGCGCGTCGTGTGGATTGGCGCCGGCGGATCCAACGGCGGCAACTATCCTGCCCAGTACTTTATGGAGCACGAGGCCACGCAGGTCGTGAGCTCCAGCTACACCAGCAACGAGTTCGTGCACGCAACCCCCGCCTACGTTAACGAGAACACCCTGGCCGTCGTCGTGTCCATGCGCGGCACCAAGGAGACCATCGTCGCCGCCCAGGTCGCCAAGGACCACGGCGCCAGCACCATCGCCATCTATGTTGACGAGTCCGGCCTCACCGAGGTCTGCGACTACAAGATCCAGTACGACAGCTTGGCCGTCGACGAGTCCTGCATGGGCCGCACCAACTCCGCCGTCGTGACCATGATCGCCATGGAGCTTACGCAGCAGACCGAGGGCTATGCCGAGTACGAGACCGCTATGGCCGCGTTCGACTTGGTCGACCCCATCTATCGCAAGGCCGTCGAGTACACCCGTCCGCTTGCTGCCAAGTGGGCCGAGCAGAACGCCGACAAGCCCTGCATCAACGTCATGGCTCAGGGTCCGCTCTTTGGTGCCGCCTACGTCTTTAGCATCTGCAACGTGCAGGAGATGCTGCAGATTGACTCCTGCACCATCAACACCTGCGACTTCTTCCACGGTCCCTTCGAGATCCTGGACAAGCGTACCTCGCTGTTCCAGCTCATCAGCGTCGGCCGCAGCCGCTGCAACGACGAGCGCGGCATCCGCTTCGTCAACCAGTACGGTGGCGAGCGCGTCTATCAGCTTGACGCCAAGGAGCTCGGCCTCAACGACATCAAGGACAGCGTGAGCGAGTACTTCAACCACCTGATCTTTGCCCCGATCCTCAACAACGTGTATATGCGTGCACTCTCTGCCGTTACTCACAAGGACTACATGACGCGCCGCTACATGTGGAAGCTTGAGTATTAGTTACGCGGTTTTACCAAACCGCGTAACGGCTCGACGCTGCGCGGTCCGCATTTGGGCAATCTGACGTTCAACTTCAAGGGCGCGACCAGAAGGTCAGCGCCCTTTCGTTTCACGTCACCTTGCCTCAAATGCGGCCCGCTCGCTCATATGACCCAATCCGCTGTCAAGAGCCACAATGGCCCCGCCGACCGCTTGCAATCGGTCGGCGGGGCCTGCCGTTGAACCCGTCCCGGTCCGCCCCCGGCATGTCGTCGACGCCTTCGGCCCAGTCTCATATCCGCGGATACCGCTCCGGCGGCCCGCAATCCTCTCCTTCGGCGGGGCTCCCCAAGTCTGACTACGCGCATGCGGCCGCTGCCGCGCGCCCAGCGAGAACGGGGGTATCCCCGAAGGCTGCCCGGCTCGCCGGGACGGGGGCTATGTCTATTCGGTTGCCTCCCGGCACATCGCGCCGAGGGCCCACAGCCACCTCACGAGCTCGGCGGCGGTGGCGGCGTTCGCCTTCGCCTGGGGCATGCCCCTGGCGAGCATCTCCTCGCGGCGCCGGAGCAGGCGCTCGGAACCCTTCCTCCCGTGCATCCTCACCTCGAGCGGGACGCCGCTGCCCTTGGGCATCAGCTTCGGTTGGTGGCTCGCCTGGACGTAGCTCCAGGACCCCTCGACCGCCAGCCTCCTGACGAGCGCGTCGCCGGCCCCGCTGATCCCGCCGAGGCGCACGGAGTCCGCGCTCGACCTCTGCTTCGGGGCGAGGCCGAAATAGGCCGTGACCTGCCTTCCGGAGCGGAACCTCGTGAAGTCGCCGACCTCGGCCGAGAAGGCCGCGGCCAGCGCGAACCCGCACCCCTTGATCGACTGGAGCGCCTCGACCTCCGCCGAGAGGGGGCCCGCCGCGACGGC
>NZ_JBCOTQ010000050.1:0-5857 GCF_040920445.1 Collinsella aerofaciens
GATTTGCGGTAGTCCATGACTTCCCTTTCCTCCAGCGGGCGCATGTGCACCCGGCCATCTTTGACACTTACACTGTAATCGTTTTCAGTTTCATATGTATGTAATCGTTTTCACAGTAGGGTGAACGGTAGGAATATGCCGGCGAATGGTAGTTTTACGGCAAAAACAGGCAGCTCAGAGGCAGGCAGACGTGCCCAGAGTCTAAACATTCATAAGCTGATGGCCGAGCTTGAGCGTCTTGAGACCGCGCTCCCCCTCCACGCCATCGAGCGTGTCGAGCAGCATGCTGGTGGCCTCGACGCCACTGGTCAGATACCCATAATGCACGGTGGGAATGCCGCCCGTCAGCGCGCGCAAAAACGCGTTATCGCCAAAACCGCTCACGCGGTGTATGCCCTCGCCCATGCCGCGAACCTCATCGATGGCACGCACCGCGCCCGCCGCCATGGTATCGGTCGCGCAGGCGATAAACGAAACATCGGGAGCGACGGAAAGCAGCTCACGCGCCGCACCATAGCCCGAGTCGAGCGTAAACGAGCCCAGGCGAATCAAGGCGGCATCGAGCGGGTTGCCCGCGGCGCGTAATCCGGCCTCAAAACCGCGACGGCGGTCGTAACCGGCGGCACGGTCTTCTTCGGTAACTCCAATATAGGCGATCTTGCCGTCCACGCGGCCCGCAAGCGCTTGACCCAGCTCAAAGGCAGCCTCGTAATCGTCGTGATAGACGCACGCCGCGCCCTCGACGTTTTGGCCGATCAGCACAATGGGCACACGGCACGACTCAATCGCCCGACGGTGCTCGTCGGTAACCACGGTCGCCACCAGCACAATGCCATCGACCGGATGGTTCTGGAACAGGTCGAGATACTCGAGCTCACGCTTGGCCACGTTGTCAGTATTCGCGAGCAGCATCTGGTAGCCTCGGCGACCGAGCACCTGGCCAATGCCGGCGGTAATGCGGCTCACGGATTCCGAGTTGATTTTAGGCACGATGACGCCGATGAGCTTGGTGGAGCCGGTGCGCAGCGCGCGAGCCTGGCTGGACCGCACGTATCCGGTCAGCTCAATCGCTTGCTTAATGCGCTCGGCCTTATCCGCCGAGATATATCCACCGTTGAGGTAGCGCGAGACGGCGGCGCTCGAAACGCCTGCCAGCTCGGCCACATCTTTCATCTTTACCACGAGCACCCCTGTCGTTGAAATCGCTTTCACCATAATACCCAACCCATGCCAGCAAATTGAGCAAATGAGACGGGCCCATGGATCATTTCAACCGCCCAGGTCGAGCAAGCGCCAGCGAGCGGGCAGCTGCCGTGGCGAGGTGCCGCGAAAGAGGAGCGAAGCGTACTTTATGTACGCGAGCGACGGTTTGAGCGGCAGATCGCCCGGCAGATGCCCGCGCAGCGTCGAGCGGTCCGGCGTTTGTTAAAACGCCGGAACATAGTTACCCGTGGTATTCGCCGTTGTACTGGATTAACGTCAAGTCTTCCACGCCGTCAAGCGCGCGAATGGCGTCGGCATAGGGCATGTCAACGCCGTCCGAGAACACCTCGACGGCCATCTCGACCTTGTCGCCGCGCATGGTCTTGGACTTGACGGTAAACTTGGTGCGCCCAAATGCACGCACGATATCATCACCGGTAGTCTGGCCCGTGTAGTGGATGACCATCATGTACACGCGCGCCTTGTCCTGGTGGCTCGCAAAGCCGGCGATCATCGCAACGATCACCACCGCCGTAAGCCCCACGAGCGCATACATGCCGGAGCCCGCTGTGATGCCCGTGGTAATGGCCCAAAACAGATACAACAGGTCGAGCGGATCCTTGACCGCCGTACGATAACGAACGATGGACAGAGCACCGACCATACCGAGCGAGATGACCACGTTCGTCGAGATCGCGAGCGTGACCATGCAGGTGAGCACGCACATGCCCACGAGCGTCACAGCAAAGCTGCGCGAGTACACCACGCCGGTAAAGAAGCGCTTGTACACGTAATAGATCAGGATGCCCATGGCGAGTGCCACGAGCAGCGACAGGCCGATCTTGGCAGGGTCGACCTGGCCAAACGCCTCCAAGACGGAGTTCTTAAAAAAGTCCCTGGTGCTCATGGTCTAAATATTCCCTCGGTTCTCAAAATCCGATTCCCAGTAGTTAAAGCCGCGCAAGTAGGCGGTCTTTTCGTAGCACAGGCAGTACTTGGAGACTGCCGTGAGCTCGGCCGCGCCCGGCGGCACCATATCGCGCACCAACTGCGGGCAAAACTCCGTAAACTTGACCTCCATCACCAGCTTGCCGGGCTCCAGCACGGGCAGCGCGGGCAAGGTCGCGTCAAAGATATCGAAACTTCCCACAGCCGCGCGCACGTTCATGTCAAACGTGATGCGCACGGTGCCCTCATCCATCACCCACGGCTCGCGCTCGTAATCCACGATGGTCCGCGGGCGCATCATATTGCAGATGTACTCGATGTAGAACTCACGGCAGAGTTGGTGGGGGCTCCTGAGCAAAAAGTCGTAGTCGCCAGCCAGGATCTGCTCAAACTCGTCACGCGTGAGCGGCGCGTCCTCCTTATAGATCCAGCTGCCGTACTTCTTTTTGCGCTCGAGCTTAATCACCTTGTCGCTGCCGTTATAGATGCGCACGCGATACTTTTTGCGCATGAGAATACCGGCGTCTTTTTCTTCGTAGGCCGAGTTGCAGTAGTCGTCAAAGTACAGGCTGCGAATGGTGTAACCGCCCGCCCGCGCATGCTTGTCCAGCTTAAACACCGGCGCCATGCGACAGGCAAGCGCGGCGTGCTCGCCCTCGTTAATGAGATATTTGAGCTCGTGGCGGTAACGCTCCTGCGTGGCACGCACGGGCGGGGCCGCCAAGCGCTCAAGCAGCGCGCTAGCCCTCCTCATACGTATCCTCCACGACCTTACCGCCGTCTTGCACGTAAAAACACTTCATGCCGTAGTGCTTGCCATCGTCGGTCACATAGTAGTCAAACGCATCTTGCGTAAAGCCGTCGGAGTTGGTGGCGCGCACGCGCACAAAATACTGGCCGGTATCGGGGGCATCGCACGTTACCTCCGGCAGCAGCACGTCCTCGGCCTTAAAGATCACGTCAGTAATGGCGTAATCGAGCGCAAGCTCTACGGTGTAGCGAATGTCGCGCGCCTCAAAGTCGTAGGACGCATCCCAGTTAATGCGCAGCTTGCCGTTATCAATCTGCGGCACACCGATGTAGAACGGCATGGGCTTTTTATAGCTCTCGCGGAAGCTCTTATAGTTCTCTTCGATCTCGGCCGGAATCGCCGCGGCGATCTGCTCGTATTGATCCTTGGTGACAGGCAGATTATCGATATCGGGCGAAGCAAAGACCAGGGATTCAGTCACCTCGCGGTAGTGCTTGATCATCTTGGTCAGGCGAGTCTCGGTCAAATACGAGCGCAAGTCCTTGACGGCACGGTCGAGTTCGCTGCGGAAAGACTTGCTGCGCAACGCACGATTGAATAGCACGTTGCCCCAGTAGTTGCTTACGCCGCGCTCCCAGCTCGCATAATCCGAGAACCCCGTCAGGCTCAGCTCAAGCTTACGCAGCATGCCGTCGTTATCCCAATCCAGGATATACCAGACCTTGGAGTTAAGCGGGCTGTACAGATAGCAGTTACGGTTCTGCGTATCGCAGTTGCCCGTCAGGATCTGAAACGCCAACCAATAGACCAGGTTCTCGGTATCAAAGTAGGTGTCGAGCACGTCATCGATCTTTTGCGATTCGTCGTTGAGCGCATCGAGCATCTCGATGAGCTTGGTGTGGTCCGTATCGCCCTTAATCTCGAGCATGCCTTCAAAGCTCGCCTGGTTGTAGTCGGGATCATCGGCAAGCTTAATGGTGTCCTCGTAGCGATGGAAATCAAAGCTGTTCACCTTGTACAGGTGCCCGCTCTTATCCAGGCCATGTGCCTTAAGCGCCGTCTTGTTGAGCTGCTCCACCTGCGTAAACAGGCCGTAGTCCTCAAAGGTATCGTTGGACTTTTCGGTCTGGTCGCACACCCACAGATGCACAAACTGCGTGCGCAGGCCCATCATCTGGGGAATCCCGCGAATAAGGTCATAGGCCATCTTGTTGCGAAAACGCATACCCTCGCCCATGTGCTTGTTGAGCGCAATCGCACGCTGCTGGCGCCAGGTACCTTTTCCTTTTTTGAGCTCCACCTTGTAATTCTTCTTCGTATAACCGCTCGACGTCTGGCCACGCACCTGCACGGTAGCATTGGGCGCTTCCTCGCCATAGCCAACCTCGCCGGCCACCGGGCCGTCTTCGTCGCCCGCCTGCAAAAGCCCCATTACCTGATAGCGCGTCACGCCCATGTCGGCATAGTCATACACCGAGTACGTATTGATCTCGGCCCAGCTATGATCGGTGTTCTCGGAGCTGTTACCGCGCGAGACCGTCAGGTACATGGTCACAATGCCCGAGTCGTCGTAGACCTCGTACAGCTCGTCCTTATCGCGAAGGTGCTTGGACTGGTCGGAAGACTCAGCCTTTTTAATCTTGTCCTGTTTTTTGACCTTTTTAGTCGAGGATTCGTCCTGAGACGAGCAGCCCGAAAGCAACAGCGCGCCGGCAGCCGCCTCGATCAGGCAGCGGCGAGACATCAACTTATCGATCATCAGAACCTCCCCAATGTTTTTGGTACAGGCGAACCACCATACGTTCAAACGCACTGCGCGGCTCACCGCCCACGCGCTTGTCCTCGTAGCGTTGCTCAACACGGTCGAGCACCCGTCCAAGTTCGGTAAACCAGCCCGTTTTGTCGGTCGCCACAATGGGCTGCTGGCTCAGGATACGATACGGCAAGTTGGCGGTATAGGTATCGAGCCGCAGCAGCGCCACGATAAAAAACACCGCTGCACCCAACAAAAAGCCAAAGCCGTAAAACTGCTGCGGCAAGAGCAGAGAAACGGCAGTCGCCAGCCCGGCCACACCGGCAAACAACCCCGAGGCCAGCACGGCCCCCTTATAGTCGGTAAAGTACAGCAAGATGAGCAACACCGTATTGCCCACGGCATACAGGCCGTAGCCCACGCACAACGTGCGAAAATACCCGTGCATCAGGTTGTTAAAGCCCAACGGTAGCGCCGAGAGCACTGTGGTCTCGAGCGAGATGACCGCCGCCGTCACAAACAGTTGTTTGAGCGCACAAAACCGCAGTTCTCGGTTGAGCGTGGCAAGCATTTCCTCCTCGGCCACCACAATGTCGCCCACCACGCCACCGTCATTGAACAGGCTGTAGTAGTCGCGGTAGCGCGGATAAAAGTTGACCTCGACCGAGACCACAAAGTTGACGGACGTGACCAGGATCGTCAAAAACGCGATGAGCGCCGGCACATCGTGGTAGGGCGCACCATAAAACAAGCCCTTGACCTGCACGCCAATGGGACCGGCCCAAATTATCACCAAGTGCGCAAAGAGGCCCAGGTTGGTAAACAAGCCCGTGAGCGCCAACGGAATAAACTGATCAAGCCACCGTAAAAAGAGCCAGGGGCTGCGTTCGCTCTGCGGAAAAAACCGGTACAGCAGTACCACGTCCCAGGCGAGCATGACGCCATAGCCCAGAGCAATTGACGCCAAAAGGCCCTCGACCGGCGGCAGACCAAGCGCCAGCGCGGCCAGGGCGCACAGGCACGCCACGCCAATGGCAGCCGCAAAGCTGCATAGGATACCGCGGTAATCCTTAATAGCGGTGAGATAGCTCATGCCGTTCCAATTGACGATCATAATGTTGAACAGCCACAGGCACAGCAGCCCCTGTAGCAGCGTGGCGCCCGAGAACAGCAAAAAGACGCCGTAGAGCACCGTGCCCACA
>NZ_JBCOTQ010000050.1:6010-8088 GCF_040920445.1 Collinsella aerofaciens
CCAGCAGATCTTGGTTGCCACGGCCCACACCCCACAGACCGCACAGCACCAAGATACCCACCTGGAGCAGCACGCCCAGCAGCATGGGGCCCGTGCACACAATGCCGGCGTAGCCATAGGCGCGCATCGTGGCAAACAGACCCTTGCGCCTAAACAGGCGCTTGAGCTCAAAACCGATTCCGGCCACCGGCTACTCCCCCTCTCTGGGCAGGTCAAACGCTTGCGCCGTCTCGTCGTACAACGCGCGATAGTTGGCGAGCATCTGCTCGTGCAAGAAGTACGTGGCAACGCGACGCTGGCCGCGCTCACCCATCTCGATACGCCGGGCGCGGCTCGCACACATGCGTTCCATGGCATCGGCCAAGCCCTTGCGATACATAGGCGGCGTCACAAAACCTGCCACGCCAAAGTCATCACCCGGGGCGCCTTCGAGCAGCTCACGGCAGCAGCCCACCTCGGTCGTCACGCAGGGACGGCGCGCTGCAAGCGACTCCAGCACGCTGAGCGGCTGGCCCTCGGAGATACTCGTCAAAATGGTAAAGTCGAGCTTTTCCATGTACTCGACCACGTTGACGCGGCCGGTAAAAATCAGGTCGCGCACGCCCAGGGTTTCGACCAGCGCGTGGCACTCGGCGCCGTACTCCTCGTCGTCCACGCCGCCCATGATGTGCAGGCGCACCTTGGGCAGGCGCTCGTGCAGCTCAAAGAAGGCATAAATCATGGTCTTAACATCCTTTATGGGCGCCAGGCGCACCACCGCGCCAATGTCCACCCAGCCGTCATCGGGCTTTAAGGGAATGCCCTTAAAGCGATCGAACTGGATGCCGTTGGGGATGACCAGGCATTTGTCCGCATCGCAGCCCATATCAATCTGCGTCTTGCGGGCATTATGGAACAAACTCGTCACGCGGAAGGCGCGGCGGTAGATCTCCTCCGAAAGCAGGTAGAAAAAGCGAATCCAGCGGTCCTTAAACGACGGCACCACCCAGTCGGCGCGAATGATCTCTTCCTCACGCTCGCGGGTGTAGATGCCGTGCTCGGTCAGCAGTACCGGCGCATGGGAAACGCTCGAGCCCAGGCAGGCGAGCAAGCCGCCGTAGCCAGTCGAGATGGCATGGTACACATCGGCCACCGGCACCTCGCTGCCCAACAGGTAGAGCACGGGAAGCAACATGGAGCGCATGGTGTGGAATGCATCGGCAAAGGGCGTGTAGGGGTACTCGGCCAGGCACACGTCGCGGAAGATGTCCATAAACGTTCGGCTCTGCAAAAACGAGAGCGGATGCACGCGACGGCGCTGGAAGATATCGAACAGCACGTCCCAGTCCGGATTGGAGAGCGACACCAGCCGACGTAGCGCCTCGCGCTCGCGGTCGTTAAAACTGGCTTCATGTTGCTCGCCCGAAAGCCGCAGGGCATCGTCCAAGAACACCTCGTGCACCTCGACCACGTTACCGGGCAGCTCGTAGACAAACTTGCCGCGGTCGGCAGCATGTGCGCCGATCACCCATAGCACAAACTCGTGCTCGGGCATGGCCTGGATATAGCCATGCATCCAGGTAGATACGCCGCCATGTACATAGGGGTAGCAACCCTCGAGTACCAAGCAGATCCTCATTTGTCGCCACCCTCCTTGCGCTCGATCGTCACGGTCTTATCATTTGCCTTGAGCAGATACAGATTGCCCGTAAGGTGCGTCAGTTCGCCACCCGTCACCGCACCCGGCTCGCCATTATTGGCGCGGAACATGAGCCACGCCTCGTCGTGGAAATTGCCCAGGCTGAGCGTCCAGGCATCCGCACTGGTATCCACGCTCACCGTAACCGACGAAAAGCGCTGGATGGCACCGGAGCACTCCGACGCCGTCTGGTGCCGCAGGTCGGGCGCGGATTTGGTAAGCCACTCCAGGTAGTCGACCAGGCCGCCCTTGTAGACCTCCCAGCCCTCCTTGGCGCCACGATCGGGATCGAGCAAGTCGTCCGGGTGCATAAAATGCGTGCTCACGTAGTGCATGTTGAGCTCGGACACGGCTGCCAGGCGCATATAGGAATCGTCGACCATGCCGCCCGAGACAATAC
>NZ_JBCOTQ010000050.1:8240-16084 GCF_040920445.1 Collinsella aerofaciens
GGTCGAAAGGATATTTGACGGCGGCACGTAAACCGAGCCGTGCGCGTTGGGCAGCACCTCGTCCTGGAAGGCTATAAGCTCGTTGAGCGAAGCGACGAGCGTTTCCTTGTTTTTCCACGTCTTATAGACGTACAACGTACCATAGTCGGTGTCCCAGAGCGCAAGCGGCTGATGGTTGTAGCCGTGAAAGCCCAGCTCTCCGCCCATCTGCAGCAGCATGCCGCCAAAGTAGCGGAACTGCGTGGTATCGGCCTGGCGCGCGGGCTCGGTCTGGTTGACCGCGTCCTCGTAGTTTTCGATCATCACGCCGGTATAGCGAATGCCGTATTTTTGCGCGAGCTTTTGCAGATCGGGCCACCAGACCTTGGCATAAAAATCGGCGACGGAAAGCCCGTAGTCGCGCTTGATGTAGGTGCCGTCGCCCGAGGGCACAGGGCTAGGAAAGTCGTCCAAATAGAACACGGCGCTGTTGATGACCGGATAGGCCGTGGCATCACCCAGCAAGCTTATGGCCGAAGCATAGAACCCACGCATGACCTTGTCGTAGATGCCAATGTTGCACACCACGGTGTGACCACTGCCGCAATCGTTAGACCAAATGAGCGGCGTGCCCGCGTCACCGGTCTTTGCCCATACGTGCGCCGTATCGCGCAATGAAACCGAGAGCGAAGAATCGAAGGGATCCGAGAACTCGTAGCGCTCTCCTCCGCCCAACATAAAGTCCTCGCTCGGAACGATACTTTCGGCTTTCGCATAGTCATATCCGGCCGATTCGATCCCAAGCTTGGAAGCAATAGCCTGCAGGTAGTTCGAGTTATCTGGCGTCATGCCCAGCATGAGTGAGCCGCCCGTACTCACCCAACTCATCAGATCGGTCAGATGCGTACCCAGTCCGTCAAGCGAGGGCATAAGCACAATCACGCGATCAAACGACGTGAGCGATGGGATCGCGTCCGCACCGTCGGTGGCAATATCAACATCGCGATGGGCGATCTTCATGTCCAGCAAAATCTGGTCGAACTGGTCTTTAACGTCGTCGACGCTATCTTGGTCCGAGTCGGTAATGACCAGGCACGTGGGCTTTTGGCCAAAGATTGCAGAGGAGGCCGGCACCGCATCGTTGGCGGCAAGCATCCCCAGCTTATGCTGACCCGCACTGTACTGCACGCCGGCACGCTCCACCAGCAGCACGGCGGCCATGGCAATAAAGACCGCCCACACCACGAGGAGTCCCATCCAACGAAAGCGGCCTGCACGGTCGCGGATATGTTGCACCACGCTCATCGGACCTCCTCCCCGTCACGCCAAAACGCCAACTTTTCGCGGTTGTCGGCGCTCAAATACACATGTTGCTTGTCAATCGCATCGATCACACGGTGAACCTCGTCACCGTCGCGGCGCATCACGGCCAGGCGCAGGCAAAGCATCCAAACCTCCTGCTCCTCGGGCACGTCGAGAACCAACTGGTCGGTCACGGCCTGCGCCTCGTCAATCTGTCCGACATCGGCCAGCGCCGTCGCGTATCGAATGCGCAGCTCAAGGGCATCCTCGCGCTCGCAGCGACGCGCAAGCAGGCGCGCGTACTGTTGACGCTGAATCTGAGCCACGCGCCCCTCAGCCAAGCCCGAGCCCAAGTATTCACCAAGAAAATCGCAGTATTCGTTGAGGTTTTGCGCGCTCGGATCCGTCTTAAAGGCACGCTCCAGCTGCTGCAGTTTAAGGTCGGACTCCTTGGAGATCTGCGCCACCGCCGTCGCGGCATAGTGAGCCACCTCAACGTCGTCGTTAAGCTTAGCCGCCTGCAGCTGCGCCAGGTACGCGTTGGGCTCCTCGGTGAGCATGGAGAGCATTAGTCGACGCCGGTATGCCGGATCGTTGACGATGAGCGCCTCCTCGAGCGGGACCACGCCCGCATCGGCGTCACGGTCGTGCACCAGGATGCTGCGATGCAGGTCGTCGTTAAAGCGCAGCGACTCCAGCGCAGACTCTTTCAGCCCCTCGCCAAACACCGCGCTGCGGACCGATAGCAGAACCACCAGCAACGGGCCCCACAGCGGCACCAGCACTATCACAGCCAGCATGTGTCCGCGCACCGGCAGCAGGCCCAGCTTCATGAGCGTCCACAGTATCAGGCAAACCAACGCATGAATCAGCAGCAAGACGGCAGCAACGACAAGCGAGATCAAGCGGCACCCCCCTCACCGTCACCGGTGTAAGAGATGTGCTGCAACAGCGCCACGATGTCCTCGCCGTCGACGGGCTCCACCGCAATATGCTTTGCGCTCAGGCGCTCGCGGATAATGGGCAGATCGCACGCCTTTGCCTGGCGCATAAGCAGGTAGAGCACGTCGCCGTCGACCAAGCCCGCCGCGTCGCTCTCGCGGATTGCCGACCCAATTGCGCCCACCAGCTCGCCGACAGGCTCCATGCCCGGTACCACGCGCAGGAGCAAAAAACTCCCCATCTTGCTATCTGCCAGTGCCTGCTCCGCCGCGAGCTCTTGGCCAAAGGCAGCCTGCTTGAGCACGCAAGTGCCGTCAACGCAGCGTTTATCCTGCGCCACCGCCTCATAGTCAAAGGCACGGCCCAGCGCGCTTTCGACCAACCCGCACAAGATGCGGAACAGGTTTTGATAATAGAGGGTCATTTGGTTTTCGGCCGCACTACGCACAAAGATCAGCACGGCGGGTGCCCCGTCGCGCTCGATCGTGTATCCAAACATGGGAAACCCCGGCGTCAGCTCGCGGTTCACCCACAGGTTCGAACGACCCCCGTCGCCCAAAAGAGGTGTAAGCTGCTCAAGCGTGAGCGAGCGTGCGGCATCTTCGGCAATCGCGGGACTTGCTGCCACCAGGCGTGCAAATGCCCCGCCCGAAACATGGTAGATCGCCACCGAATCGTTCTCGAGGATCTCGCCCAGAAGCTCGCAGCACTTGCGATAGATGTCGCGAGGGTTGAGCACATCGAGCTCCTGCGTCACGGCAAAGATCTTGCCAAAGCTGTCGTGGCGACCCACGATCTGGCGCCTGTACGCGCGCTTGTCCTCGATCGCGTCGTGGTAGAGCTGCGTAAGGAACGTATTGCGGTTGCGCACGAGCTCGTTTTGATCTCGCTCCGCCCTAATGGCTTCGCTGTTGCGCAGCTGCACATAGCCGCACACGGCACCCACCACAAAGTAGGCAATAAACGGCAGCCAGTTGGACGGCTCGTAGAACAGGCCCTGGAAGGTATAGCCGTACTGAGTAAAGTAGCTCGCGGCCAAACCCACCGACGCCAGCAGCGCCGCAACCAGGCCAAAGTCCAAGCCATACAGAGTGCCGATCAGCACCACGTAGAGCAGGCGATAATCGAGCACGTTGAGCTGGGCCGATTGTGAGAACAGATGCTCCAGTACCTCGAACAGAACCCAGGCAACGCCCGTCTCTAGGCATTTAATAGGCAGCGTGCGCATTTGGATGCGGTCGATGGCGGCACGCAGCGGGTTGATCTTTTTGATGCGTCCAGCGCCCCAGCGAGCTTGAATGGTCGAGAGATCGCGCAGCAAGTCGTAGCGCTGAAACCAGCCATAGCGCACGCGAGCGACGTCGCTGGCGGGCAGGGCGTAGCCAGCAGAATCGCCATAGGCAACGGCAAGGCCGGGGAACAGCGCCCTGAGGGCGTCGCCCACCTCACCCGCCGTGTGATGGAAGGTATCGGCTACGTCGAGCGTCTCAAAGTTACCATCCCAGCTATCGAAGATACGGCGTACCAGCACCGCAAGTTCCTCGGCACACAGCAGGGGAAACGCCGCATCCTGCGCGCCCTGCAGAGCGACCGATCCGGTTGAGCACGCGTCGAACAGCGGCACCAAAAACGGGTCCTCTAGCGCGGCAGACGCGGTATACAGGAATGGCACGCGCAGAATCTTGGTCTGAACGCCCTCGCGAGCAGCGTAGTAGCGGCACAGGTCGTTGGCTGCGTGCGCGATAATGCCCTTGCCCGTTCGCCCCGCGGCATCGGCGGCGCCCTCGGCACCCGCGGGCCCCGCTACATACAGCAGTTGGACCCGGCGACCCGCGCACGCACGAAAGACCGTGCGCAGCAGCTCGATATCGCCCACGGTATCGGTATGCGGGGTAAGGTAATTAGACAGGTAGACCACGCGGTCGAACTCATAGGCCTGCTCCAAGTTCTGGAGCAGCTCTTTCCACGAGGCATGGGGCGACGACTCATCGCGACGTGCTTCCGTGGCAGCGACAACCTTAACGTGGTCCCCGGGGAACGCCTTGGCACAAAAGTCATCGTCAACATATGCGGTGTTGCCAACAACCAGCACCTCCATGGCGCACCCCTCCCCTAAAATCCACTTTTGTCATAGTCAAACATGCGTATTGTACGCTGTCAACGCGAGCTGAAGCGCCTTTAAGGCTGTTTTAAAACTTTTTTTAGAGGATGAGGGGACATTAAGAGTGCTAAATGAGCGCTCAATCCGGAAGTATGCGGCAAATTCTTGACATGCCGACCACACTGGATAACGGCAACGCTTCTACCTGCGGTTTCTTTACATGAAAAGGGCGATGTGCTCGAGGGTTCCGAAATTTGCCGCATACTTCCGTCGGGCATTCAGCTGCTATTTCAACAAGTCAACCAGTAAAAACTCTCCGCTCTTACGCTTACTCGTCTCCGCATGGGCCTTAATTGCTTTTACAAGTTTTTCGCCGTTGCCCCAATATTCCTCAAGAAAATCTTTCTCTTTAATTTTGCCTAGCCCAAGACGCTGTTTGCAGAATTCATTAGGCTTAAGTTGCCTGTCCCTTCTGGTCGCAATTCCCCAATCCCGATAGGCACCCTCGGCGTGAATCACAAGCATCTCGATCTCCGGTCGCGTAACAAAACTCAGCACTTTAGTACCGTTCTGCCTGCGCTTTGGAAACTCAAACTTGGGAGCACCGCTATCCACAATCCGTGCGACCGCAAGTCCTTCAGCCCCAGCAGTCTCGTAGTTCATCGAGAAATAGTCGTTTGCAATTTCGGAAGCCTTGCGTTTTCGCGTGTAAGGACGATCAACAATGAGGGCATCTTTGACCACTCGGTCTCTTGGGACGATCAACAAATCGTTGTCATACAGCACCTGAATAACAGCGCCCTCCGCAGTTCCTTCACAGCTAAACAAGACAAAACAACTTGATAGAATGTCTTTTGCCTGATTACCCATTGATGTGCTCGCAAACATACTCGCGCATCGCTTGAACGTCGGGGTACTTAGGCATAGATCCCTTGATTACATTGTTGATAATCACATCGCTCTTTTTGTTCTCAATCCGATTGATACGCTCGGAATACTTGATGAGCTCCGTCTTAAACGAATCGTCGCGCACAAGAACAAAGACATTGTCCTTGCGCCTCAGCACATCAAGAAGCTCCGAGTAATGAGTCGAAAAGAGCAAGGTTGCCCCATGTGGGTTCGTAACAGGAGAAGCAAAAAGCTCAATCACTGTGCCAACAAGTGATCTATTAAGACCCGTTTCAATCTCGTCCACAATCAGATAACCCCCATTTCTGAGAGCAGTTATCGCTTGATTGACCAGCTCAGCGCCCAAGATCGTTCCATTTGACAGAACAGAAGTCGCAATAGCGACATTCATCACTCGCTCCGCTCGCTCACCCTTAAACTTAAGATGGAACACTTGGTTTTCTTTGTTCCAGACAAGATATTCAACACTCGGATCAAAAGCCTGAACAACAGGGGTTGGCAAGCTCGTCAAAGGCAGCGTGCGCTCGGGGGACTCCACCGAGACCACCTTTTTACCCGTGATGACAGACACGATTGACATGTTGTCATCCAGGAAAGTTCGTTGGGCATCGTTAAGAACAAGGTCACCATCATCAGGCCCCTCACGAACCAGAATAGGCTCAGAGACATCCTTCAGACGCTCGATATTCAAAACGACCTTTCTAGAGACGCGTGATGCGGGGCATCTCCAAAGCCATTCGTTCTCAAATGCAAGTGATTCCGCAAAAGAAGTATCCTCCGCAGCTACGCCATCTACTTTGCGAAGCCGAGACTCAATAAGATAGACTGAACCTTTTTCGAAAAATACACAGGCGACATTGACCTGGCGCTCCAAGTTTCCGAGAACATCGGAGCCAGTTGCAAAGCGGCGCATAACAAAGCTGCCAGACATATAACCAAGTACAAAGCGCACAAGGTTGAGAGTCGTTGTCTTACCGGATGCGTTTACGCCAACAACGCCCATTACATTTTGAGAATAGATCGAAGACCCCACCGGTAGCGGGAACACGTCGGCGACATTACCTTCTTCATCGCGAGAAACGCGATCGGAGGCAATAAAATCAAGTTCCAAACGCTTGTCCTTAAACAGCGTGACCCCATCGATTCTTAATTTAAGAAGTTTCACAGCAACCTCCTCTTAGGCAATTCAATTATAAACATTTTTCTTGTTTATAATCCAAGAAACATCATGCCTCCGGATCGTTCAGAGGAAGTCTGAAGAAACAACGTAGCTTGACGAATATAAATATATCCCAAACGGTGACGCATAATTTCTTTTGCTAATTGACCACCGTGCAGCGGAACATGGAGCGTGCCCCGTCATAGAGAGAAGCATCGTTAAATCATCCAGTCTCAAGCGTAATCACAAGTAAGATTTATCAACATAAAAGCTGAAGTGCCAGTTTTTAAGTCGCGTATCAGCATCCCCGCTGTCATCAACAAACTCAGAGAGCATATCCGCACCGTCAGTAATTGGGCAGCGATCGCCCTCGTATTTCATAAAAGGAAAAGCACCATCTCTGGAACCGGCAGCAAACACAAAACCTGATGAATTAATTACCCAACAGACGTATGTATCCTTTCCGCGAGAAAGCAACAACGATCCATTGCAGCCTTTAGGCAAGAAGCAGTTAAACGCCTCATCCAAAGACGAATAGGCACCGGATTCCATCCAACTCCGATTCTCCAAGCTTGCAATTGTCCAAAGAAAGGACTTCATCTCTTCCAGATGTGTCCAGTCAAGCCATATCCCATCTTCATCAAACCCGTTACTCCCCTTACCCGATTCAAACCGTTTAACCTTAGCGTTGGCGTTAGCGGCGACCGTGTCGATCTCGCGCTTAAAAGTACCCAAGTAGCAAGCTTTTTCAGACGGGTTTAAACACTCTAGATACTCATGGGCATTCCATCCGTTGAAATGCCTGATATATCGAAAGTTTGGAAGCAACGCCATTGCAATCTTAATAAACTCCTTTGTAGGCAGGTTCTCTTCCGAAACTTTAATCCGCATGGCCATCGATTCAAGCGAGGCATAATAAGCAAGGGCAAGAACATAAGGCATGATAAATACCGGGTACCAAATTGAAAGAAATAGCGAACTTAATTCAACGCCCCAGTCCATAGAAAACCAAGTATTTGAGAGCAGAAGCGTTGCAGCAACAAAAATTATGATGCCCAAAACAGCTCTCGCGTTTTCAAATAGGCGTAGATTGGATAGATCACGCTTGGATGAAAATAGAGCATAACCAATACCCAAAAACAAAATGACTAGTTGAAGAACAACCTCAACCAGAATCGGGAAACAAACCAAGTTGATATAGAAAGACGTTAGCGCGCCATAACCGACCTCGGGAACAATCAATTCATTTTTAATAGAAGTAACCGATGTGGCCTTGGACGCAATTAGCATGGAGGGAAACCCGACAAATACAACCTCAAGAATCGTGTCGAACAAGATGCTTGTATTCCAAAACCCGCAAACAAACGCACCATATTGTTAGCGTCGGATTATTTTAGCCAAATATAGTCGGCCGAGATTGACCAATCCCGGCCGACCCATTTTAGCCAACAC
>NZ_JBCOTQ010000051.1:0-11439 GCF_040920445.1 Collinsella aerofaciens
GGCCCGTTCGTCTAGCGGTTTAGGACGCCGCCCTCTCAAGGCGGAGATCACCAGTTCGAATCTGGTACGGGCTACCAAAATTGAACGCCCGGGCCTCGTAAGAGACCCGGGTTTTGTGTATTGACCGTATATACGGCGCCTGCCGTGTTTCGCTCAGATCGAGGAGTAGCCATGGATCTGCCCATCAGCTTGCAAGACATCACGTATGCCGAGAACTATCTGGCGCAGGGCGACTTGGCTACGGCGACGCCGCTGCTGGAGCGTCTGGTGGAGCTCGCCGAGGAGTATATTGATGCTGAGTGCAAGACGGAGGAGAAGCGTCAATACTTTAGCTTCGATAGCAAGTTTGAGCGCTTGGCCTATCGCCGCGTGGAGAAGGATCCGCGCGAGCTCGTGCAGGTCGAGGTGCCGTTTGACCGCCTGTACTCTGACATGGCGTTTGCCTACATTCGCCAGCAGGATTATGTGAGCGCTCGTAATGCCCTGATGCAGGCTGTGCGTTGGGACCCCATGAACTGCAACTATCGCTTGGATTTGGCCGAGCTGTTCCGCGCACTCGAGGACAAGCAGGAATGGGCATCGCTCTCGTTCTCGGTGCTGGAGCGTGCAAGCGATGGCAAGTGCGCCGCCCGCGCTTACGCCAATCTAGGTCAGTACTTCTTGGAGCCCGAGACCGAGAACGTTTCGGCTGCCGTGGGCTGCGCGCGTCTGGCGCTGCGCCTGGCGCCCAACGATGCGCATACGACGCGCCTGCTCAACAAGATCCATACCACCTATCCGGATGCCGCTGATGAGAGCGACGACCACGTGATGGGTGAACTGGCCCTGCAAGGCGTGCCGACCTCACCTTCGGCCGAGATTGCCATCTGCCTGATTATGTGCGCGACCGATGCTGCAAGCGACGGCGACAAGCAGGAGGCGACGCGCCTGACGGTGCGTGCTCGCGACTTGGTGGGCGAGGAAGCCTGCGCGGCGATTATCAAACTGGTGCGTGAGAGCGATGCTGAGCTCAATGCCGAGCGCAAGGCTAAGCGCGAAGCTACGGGCAAGGGTTCCGATGGCGCCAAGGAGGCCGGCGATGCCCAGTAAGCGTGAACGCAAGCTCATTTCTAAGAATCGCTCGGCGCATCACGAGTACTTTATCGATGAGACGTTCGAATGCGGTATTGAACTGAGTGGCACCGAGGTCAAGTCGATTCGCGAGCGCGCCTGCCAGATCACCGATACCTTCGCGCTGATTCGCGGTGGGGAGTGCTGGCTCGTCGGCCTGCATATCCACCCTTATAGCCATGGTGGCGTGTGGAATCGCGATCCCGACCGTCGGCGTCGTCTGCTGCTGCACCGCAAGGAGATCGACTTTCTTGACGGCAAACTTCGCAACCGTGGTTATGCGCTGGTTCCGTTGGAGCTCTACTTTAATACCGACGGCCGCGTAAAGCTGCTGCTGGGTCTGGGTCGCGGCAAGAAGCTCTATGACAAGCGCGAGGACATGGCTAAGCGTGATGTCCAACGCGAGATCGACCGCGCCCTTAAGGAGCGCAACCGCTAGGCACTCTGTGTAAGTTGCGGTGGAATACGGACTGTTTTGCCTGTTTGAGGGACTATTCAGTCCCTATTTCACCGCAACTGCGGGTGTCTCATCTTTCTTACTGTTCTGACACATATGTCTCAAAGGCGGCGTCCGTTATGGGTGCCGCCTTTTTTGTGGGTACATACATCCATGAGGTTCAATCCTGGGTTAGGGGAGTGATCGTTATGGACAAAACTGCGTTCTTTACCATGCCGAGTGGCCTGTACGTGGTGAGCGCTGCGGCGGACGGGCTGCGTGCCGGCTGCGTTATCAACACAGCGGTGCAGGTGACATCCGCCCCGCCGCGCATCTCAATTGCCGTGAACAAGGAAAATGTCACGTCCGGCGTAATCGCATCGGCTAAGGCCTTTGCGCTGACCGTGATCGATCAGACGGCCGACATGCTCTATATCGGTAACTTTGGCTTCCGCACCAGCAGTGGCTACGACAAGTTTGCCAAGTACGAGACCCACGAGACCGCGCTGGGCATGCCCTATGTGCCCGAGCACGCGGCGGCGCTGTTTAGCTGCCGTCTAATTGATACCGTGGATGTGGGCACGCACCTGCTCTTTATCGGCGAGGTGGAGGACGCCGAGCGCTTGAGCGGCGAGGCCCCGCTGACCTATGACTACTATCACAAGGTCTTGAAGGGCAAGACGCCGCCCAAGGCTTCGTCGTATCAAGGCTAGAAATGTTCTAAAAATACTTGCATTATATTATTGAGAATCTATACTAATAAACGAAGTACATCACCAGTCGCGTTCGAGAGGAGAACATCATGGCTGAGGAGAAGAAGACGTATAAGTTCGTGTGCACCGTTTGCGGTTACGAGGTTGAGGTCGACACGCCCGAGCTGCCCGAGGATTACGTATGCCCGGTCTGCGGCGTCGGCCCCGATGAGTTTGAGCTCGTCGAGGAGTAACTCGTAGACACACGGCGATTAGCCATACAGAGTTCTGTCCAAGGGCCCCGGTCGAATTCTCGGCCAGGGCCCTTTTGATTTATCTGACGGTTTAAAACGGCCTTACGTGTTACAGATTGAGACGTTATATCTGGACAGTCACGCCATCCCAATTACATCCCCGTTAGCAGCACGATGTCGAGAACCGTTACGATGACGCCGATTCCTACGAGCAACGCGTTGAGCGGGCGCGAGTTGGCGTATTTGCCCATGACGCGGCGTGAGCTGGTGAGCCGTATAAGCACGAATACCGTGATCGGCAGCTGAAGCGACAGCAGCGCCTGGCTCCAGATGAGACCTTCAAAAGGATTTGGGACGACCAGGCACGCCGCCGCTGCGCCGGCGAAACAGGCCACCACCCCGATCGAGGAATGTCGGTCGTGGATGTCGTATTCCTCGTCGAACATGCCTGCGGTGATGGTGCCTGCCGCCATGCCTGCCGTCACACTACTCGAGAGGCCCGCAAACAGCAGCGCCACCGCAAAGATTGTCGAGCTTGCTGGGCCCAGAATGGGGGAGAGCGTGTCCGCTGCGACGGCGAGGTCGTCTACGACAATGCCGTGCGCAAAGAAGGTCGTTGCGGCCAGGATGACCATGGCCGAGTTGATTGCCCAGCCCACGCCCATCGAAAAGAGCGTGTCGAAGAGCTCATAGCGCAGACGCTCTTCGATAACCTGCTCGCCTTGGCCTTCGAAGTGCATGGATTGGATGACCTCGGAGTGCAGAAAGAGGTTGTGGGGCATAACGACCGCACCCAGGACACTCACGATAATCGCGGCAGAGCCAGTGGGCATACTGGGCGTGATCCAGCTTGCGGCGGCTTGCGGCCAGTCGACCTTGACTAGTGCAAGCTCGGCCAAAAACGAGAGTCCTACCACGCCTACGAAGGCGATGATCCAGCGTTCGGCACGCTTGTAGGAGTTCGTCATGAGCATCGCCATCGATACTGCCGCCACGATGACACAGCCCGCACGCACGGGTAGCCCAAAGAGCATTTGAAGGGCAATCGCGCCGCCCAGGACTTCGGCCATGGCGGTGGCGATGGTCGCGAGATAGGCACTGGCGAGCACCGTGCGCCCAACGAAGCGGGGGAGGTAACGTGTCGTGGCCTCGGCAAGACAGGCGCCCGTGGCGATACCCAGGTGTGCCGCGTTGTGCTGTAGCACAATGAGCATAATCGTGGACAGCGTGACGATCCACAACAGCGCGTAGCCAAACTGCGAGCCCGCGGCCATATTGGAGGCCCAGTTGCCCGGGTCGATAAAGCCGACGGTCACGAGCAGCCCGGGGCCGATGTGCCGCGCAATGTCTAGGCCTCCGTGACCACCGGTGCGTCGGGAGCCAAAGTGTTGTTTGAGATGGTTGAGCATGGTGCGCTCCTGTGTATGGACGGCGTGGCGTCGCATCTGGGTCGTGCGGCGCCACGCGTCGGGTTTGGGTTGGGGTTACCTGCGCGCCTTGCCTTGGTTGGCCACGGCGTCGATCTTGGCGGCGATGGTCGCCGGGTCGCCGATGTAGCGCTTGTCGAGGACGTTGAAATCGGCATCGAAGGTGTAGACGAGTGGCACGCCGGTGGGGATGTTGACCTTGAGGATCTCCTCGGGCGTGAGGTGCTCGAACTTCATGACGAGAGAGCGCAGGGAGTTGCCGTGTGCGGCGATGAGTACGCGCTTGCCGGCGAGCATCTGGGGGCGAATCTCGTCTTCGAAATAAGGCCAGGCACGGGCTATCGTGTCCTTGAGGCACTCGGTGTAGGGCAGCTGGTCGGGTGCGACATCACGGTATTGCTCCTGGGTGTGGGGATCGCGCGCGTCGTTCGGCTCGAGTGCCGGCGGGCAGATATCGAAGGAGCGGCGCCAGATGAGCACCTGTTCGTCGCCGTGCTCCGCCGCGGCATCGGCCTTGTTGAGACCCTGCAACGCGCCGTAGTGGCGCTCGTTGAGCTTCCAGGATTTGATGACGGGCAGCCACTCGCGATCCATTTGGCCGAGCACGATGTTGAGGGTGTGGATCGCGCGCTTGAGGCGCGAAGTGTAGCAGACGTCAAAGTCGAAACCGGCTTCTTTGAGGGCTCGACCGCCTGCGGCGGCTTCTTCGCGGCCCGTGTCGGTGAGCTCTACGTCGGTCCAGCCGGTGAACAGGTTGAGTTTGTTCCACTCCGACTCTCCGTGGCGGATAAGGACGAGTTGGATCGTCTGCCGGTCTGTCTGGTTTGCCATAGGGGCCTCCTTAATGTGGCACGGCATGCGTGTCGTTTGTTTGACGCCGCAAAGGATACCCGTTTTAGGCTAAAAAGTTAACCAAGACTAACAAAATTGTTGTATTTGAATAGGATGGTGAAAGGGGATTGCTGAAATGTCTTGATCTGTAACAACTAGGGATGGAAATTGGGTCTTACTGTTACAGATTGAGATGTTTGAAGAGGTGAGTTTGCAGGCCGAACTTGGGGCCTATGTTGTCGCCCTTGAGGTCGGCGGTGTCCACTCGTAGGGCGTGCGTTACGCGATTGTTTCGAAACGGGTGAGAAACACAACGGGCCGGCGATGCTCCTAGTATGCCTATTCAACTGACTGTCTAAATATCTAGGGGAGGATCGCGATGCAGGCAGATTCCGCTCAGCAGCAGGGCCTTTATCGCCCCGAATTCGACCACGATGCGTGTGGCATCGGCGCGCTTGCCGATATCAACGGCGAGCGCCATCACCAGATCCTGGACGACGCACTGTCCATTCTGGTTAACTTGGAGCACCGCGGTGGTACGGGACTCGAGAAGAACACCGGCGACGGCGCTGGCATCCTGTTCCAGGTTCCGCATCACTTTTTCCGTAAAGAGGCTCAAAAGTGCGGCCAGATTCTGCCGGCAGAGGGCGACTATGGCGTAGCCATGCTGTTCTTCCCGCAGGACGACAAGGGCGTAGAGGATGCCCGCCGCGTGTTTGAGGAGGGCTGCGCCGAGGCTGGCGTGCCGCTGCTCTTTTGGCGCGAGGTGCCGGTCGACCCGCACGACCTGGGCGAGACGGCCCGCGCCTGCATGCCTACCATCCTGCAGGCCTTCCTGGGCCGTCCGGACGACACGCCGGCAGGTGACGCCTTCGAGCGCCGCCTGTACGTGTGCCGCCGCACCATCGAGAAGAAGGCTGACGCCGAGTTTGCCCTGCGCGACAAGATCTTCTACGTGTGTTCCATGAGCTCGCGCACCATCGTGTACAAGGGCATGCTTGTGGCCACGCAGATGCGTCGCTTCTTCATCGACCTCAACGACGCCGCCGTCAAGACGGCCGTAGCGCTCGTCCACTCGCGCTACTCCACCAACACCACGCCCAGCTGGGAACGCGCGCACCCCAACCGCTTTATCATCCACAACGGCGAGATCAACACCCTCAAGGGCAACGTCAACTGGATCCGCGCCCGCGAGCCCAACCTGTACAGCCCCGTGCTGCAGCACGATCTTGAGCGCGTGATGCCCATCATCAACCGCGAGGGTTCCGACTCCGCGATTCTGGACAATGTGCTTGAGTTTTTGGTCATGAACGGTCGCCCGCTTACGCGTGCCGCATCCATGCTGCTGCCCGAGCCGTGGGACCACAACGACAGCCTGAGTGAGGAGCGCCGCGCCTACGACGCTTACCAGTCCATGCTCATGGAGCCGTGGGATGGCCCGGCGGCCATCGCCTTTACCGACGGTCGCACGCTGGGTGCCGCCCTCGACCGTAACGGCCTGCGTCCCGCCCGCTACTATGTGACGCGCGACGGTCGCTTTATGCTGGCGAGCGAGGTGGGCACCATCGAGGTGAGCCCCGAGAACATCCTGACGAGCGGCTGCCTGGGACCGGGCCAGATGCTCGAGGTCGACTTTGCCCGCGGGCGCGTCATCTACAACGATGAGCTGCGTGCCCGTTACGCCAAGGAAAAGCCCTACCGTGATTGGATTGCCGAGGAGACGCTAACCGTTGACGCGCTCGATGAGCCCGTTGCGGCAACGCCCGCCGAGGACGCCGAGGTGCCCGCCGCCGTGCGTATGGCCAAGCTCGGCTACCACTGGGATGACGTCGACGAGGTCGTGCGTCCCATGGCCCAGCAGGGCAAGGCTCCGCTCGCCTCGATGGGCATCGATGCGCCGCTGGCCTGCCTGTCCAAGAAGACGCGCTCGTTCTTTGACTACTTCTATCAGTTGTTCGCCCAGGTCACGAATCCGCCGATCGATGCCCTGCGCGAGCACATGGTCACCTCGACCACGCTCTACCTGGGCAACCACGGCAACCTGCTCGAGGACTCCCGTACGGCCTGCCAGCTGGTGCGCCTGGAGCGCCCGCTGCTGAGCGAGGAGGAGTTCGACCGCATTTGCGCGATTGACCGTGTTGGCTTTAAGACCCGCCGTTTCCGTGCCGTCTACCGCCGCGATGCCGGCGAGGGCGCGCTGCAGGCTGCGCTCAAGCAGCTTGCCGAAGACGTCGAGGCTGCGGTTCGCGATGGCGTGAACATCGTGGTGCTGAGCGACCGTGCCGCTGCGGGCGAGGTGCCCGTGCCGTCGCTGCTCGCCGTGGGCTGCGTGCACAACCACCTGATCCGTGCCGGCGTGCGCACCTTTGCCGATATCGTGGTGGAGTGCGGCGATGCCGTGTCTCCGCACGACTTTGCGGCGCTGGTGGGCTACTCCGCAAGCGGCATCTACCCGTACAACGCGCATGCGTGCATCCGCAATCTGGCGGCACGCGGCGACCTGGACGTGACGGCCGAGCAGGGCATCGCCAATTACAACAAGGCCGCGACGGCGGGCATCGTCTCCATCATGTCCAAGATGGGCATCTCCACGGTGCAGAGCTACCACTCTGCGCAGATCTTCGAGACCGTGGGCTTTACGCCGGAGTTCGTCAACGCGTACTTCGCCGGCACGGTGAGCCGTGTGGGCGGTATGGGCGTCGAGGACGTCGAGCGCGAGCAGAATGAGCGCTATGACGCCGCGCTTGCCATCCTTAAGAGCCCGGCTCCCGATCAGCTGCCCACGTTGGGCCTGACCAAGTGGCGCCCGCTCGGTGGCGAGGATCACCTCATCGATCCGCAGACCGTCTACCTGCTGCAGACCGCCTGCCGCGAGGACAGCTACGACACCTTTAAGGAGTACAGCGCCCGCCTGCACCGCACCGGCCGTGCCGTGCGCCTGCGCGACCTGCTCGACTTTGATGCCGGCGGCCGCACCCCGGTGGCACTCGACGAGGTCGAGCCCGCGCTCAACATCGTCCGCCGCTTTAACACCGGCGCCATGTCGTACGGCTCCATCAGCAAGGAAGCCCACGAGTGCATGGCCATCGCCATGAACCGCCTGCACGGCCGTTCCAACTCCGGCGAGGGCGGTGAGGATCCGCGTCGCGAGACCCCGCTGGCCAACGGCGACTCCAAGAACTCCGCGATCAAGCAGGTGGCAAGCGCGCGCTTTGGCGTGACGAGCCGCTACCTGTGCAGCGCCTTCGAGATTCAGATCAAGATGGCCCAGGGCGCCAAGCCCGGCGAGGGCGGTCACCTGCCCGGCAAGAAGGTCTACCCCTGGATCGCCGAGGTCCGTCAGTCCACGCCCGGCATCGGCCTGATCTCGCCTCCGCCGCACCACGACATCTACTCCATCGAGGACCTGGCCGAGCTGATCTTTGACCTTAAGAACGCCAACCCCGGCGCGCGCGTGTCGGTCAAGCTGGTCAGCGAGGCCGGCGTCGGTACCATCGCCACCGGCGTTGCCAAGGGCGCTGCCGACAAGATTTTGATCAGCGGCCACAACGGCGGCTCGGGTGCCGCTGCTCGCGATTCCATTTGGCACGCCGGTCTGCCGCTGGAGCTCGGTCTTGCCGAGGCCCAGCAGACGCTGCTGCAAAACGGCCTGCGCTCGCGCGTGGTGCTCGAGGCCGACGGCAAGCTCATGGACGGCACCGATGTTGCCGTCGCCTGCCTGCTGGGTGCCGAGGAGTTTGGCTTTGCGACCATGCCGCTCATCTCGATGGGCTGCCTCATGCAGCGCGACTGCCAGCAGGATACCTGCCCCGCCGGCATCGCTACGCAAAACTGCCGCCTGCGTCGCGGCTTCCGCGGCAAGCCCGAGCACGTTGAGCACTTTATGCTCTTTGTTGCCGAGCAACTGCGCGAGGTCATGGCGAGCCTGGGCTTCCGCACCGTCGACGAGATGGTCGGCCATCCCGAGTGCTTGCGCCAGATTGAGGTCCCGGGCAACCGCAAGGCTAACCTGCTCGATCTGTCGCCCGTGCTGGCGAGCGCGACCTGTGAGTTTGGTGCCCACATCCCGGGTGCCGACGGCCGTCACTTCCTGTCCCAGATGGCTGCGGACAGCGAGCTCGACAAGACGCTCGACTCCACGTTGTTTGTGCCCTATACGGCCGATGCCCGTGCGCACCTGCGTCCGATTCGCTTCCGCGCCGATATCGCCAACGTCAACCGCTGCGTGGGCACCATCTTGGGCAACGCGGTGACCAAGGCGCATCCCGAGGGCCTGCCCGCCGGCTCCATCACCATCGATTGCGATGGTTCGGCCGGTCAGAGCTTTGGCGCTTTCCTGCCGCGCGGCATTACGCTCAACGTGTGCGGCGACGCCAACGACTACTTTGGCAAGGGCCTTTCGGGCGGCGAGGTGTCGGTGCGCCCCAACCCGCATGCGACCTACAAGTTCGACGAGAACATCATTGTGGGCAACGTTGCGTTCTTTGGCGCTACGAGCGGCCGCGGCTTCATTAACGGCCTGGCAGGCCAGCGCTTTGGCGTACGCAACTCCGGTGCCACGGTGGTGGTCGAGGGCTGCGGCAACCATGGCTGCGAGTACATGACGGGTGGTCTGGCGCTCATCCTGGGCGAGGTTGGGCAGAACTTCGCCGCCGGCATGACGGGTGGCGTGGCCTATGTCTTTGACCAGTACGGCACGCTCGATGCCCGTGTTAACCACGAGAGCGTTGAGCTTAAAGCCCCGACGGCCGGCGAGCTGGCGCAGATTCGCGAGCTCATTCAGGAGCACGTGGACGCGACGCAGAGCCCGCGCGGCATTAAGCTGCTCTACAGCTTCGACTCGATGAACAAGCACTTTGTGAAGGTCATTCCGACCGAGTACGAGCGCGTGCTGGCGATTGTCGCCGCCGCCGAAGCCGTCGGCAAGACGCATGCGCAGGCCGAGGAGTTGGCGTTTGACATTGTGACCGGTCGCGCGAGTGACGCGGATGTTGCTCGCTTCGATGTTGCGGGCGGTGCTGCGGGTGCTGCGTCCGTGGCTGCCAGCTCTGTTGCTTCGACCAAGAAGGAGGCGTAAGTGCCATGGGTAAGCCCGGTGCTTTTCTTGATATCGATCGCGTGACCCATGAGCTGCGCCCCGTGGAGGAGCGCAGCCGCGATTTCGATCCGCTGTACGTGGAGCTCGACGACGACGCGCGCCGTGCCCAGGCGAGTCGCTGCATGATGTGCGGTGTGGCGTTTTGTCAGATGGGCGCGAGCTTTGGCAAGGCACGTCCGAGCGGCTGTCCGCTGCACAACCTGATTCCCGAGTGGAACGAGCTGGTGTACCGCGGCCGTTGGGACGAGGCTGCCGAGCGCCTGTCACTCACCTCGCCCATGCCCGAGTTCACGAGTCGCGTGTGCCCGGCGCTGTGCGAGGCCGCATGCAACCTGGGCTCGGTCGATGGCCAACCCACGACGATCCATGACAACGAGCGCGCGATCAGCGACCATGAGTGGGCCAACGGCGGTCCGCGCCGCTTTGAGCCGGCGGGGGAGGGCGCACCCACGGTTGCCGTGGTGGGCTCCGGTCCCGCTGGCCTGGTGGCAGCATGGGAGCTTGCGCGTCGTGGCGCCCGCGTGACGGTGTTTGAGCGCGACGACCGCCCGGGCGGTCTGCTCATGTACGGCATTCCCAACATGAAGCTCGAGAAGTCCGTGGTCGAGCGTCGCGTGGCGCTCATGCGCGAGCTGGGCATTGTGTTCGAGCTGGGTGCTGACGTTACGAACCCTGCGGTGGCGGCCAAGCTCAATGGCTTTGACGCCGTCGTGGTGGCTGCCGGCGCCCGTGCTCCGCGTGGGCTTTCGGCTGCGAACGTGGATGCTCCGGGCGTGGTGTACGCGGTGGACTACCTGACGGCTTCGACCGTCTCGGTGCTCGATGGCGGCGAGCCCGCGGTGAACGCGCGCGGCCTGGACGTTGTGGTCATTGGCGGCGGCGATACCGGTAACGATTGCGTGGGCACCGCGGTGCGTCAGGGTGCGCGCAGCGTGCGCCAGTTTGAGTTCTTGCCGGCGGCGCCTGATGCGCGCGCGGCGAGCAACCCCTGGCCGCAGTGGCCTAACGTGAAGAAGACCGATTACGGCCAGCAGGAGGCCATCGCTACCATGGGCGGCGAGATGCGCGCTTGGGGTGTGGATACGATCGAGGTACTGTTGGACAAGAAGGGCGCGGCCGCGGGCCTGCGCGTGGTCGATCTGGATTGGTCGGCTGGCAAGCCCGAGCGCATCGCGGGCTCCGAGCACGAGGTGCCGGCGCAGCTGGTGCTCATCGCCTGCGGTTTTACGGGCCCGGAGCACGGTGTGTTCGATGCAGTGAGCGTGCCTGTTGCCACCGCTGGTCGTCCGCTGCCGGTGATGGCTGCCGAGGGCTCGCACCTCGCGGCTCGCACGGAGGGTGTCGTCGCGGATGCCGCGCCGGTGTATGTCGCCGGTGACGCTCGCAACGGCAGCTCGCTCGTGGTGAACGCTATGGCCGACGCCCTGGCCTGCGCTGCCGAAGTCGCCGACGCGCTGGAGCTGTAAAGTAGTCATTTAAGAACGTCCCCAATGACTGGTCATTTTTGTCTAGTCGTTGGGGACACTCTTTGCGAGCGATTTGCTCGTTTGTCGACGTACGGGTGTTCATTTGTCGACTTCTTGGGCTGTGG
>NZ_JBCOTQ010000051.1:11591-16030 GCF_040920445.1 Collinsella aerofaciens
ATTTTGCCCGCGCTGGTCGTGGCCGACCACTCTCCTCGTAAGCTCAAATTGAGGTCTATCAGTTTGAGGAGGATGCCATGACTGACCACGCTTTAGACCGAGCGCAGCTAGCCGAAGCCGTCGGCAACGATATTGCCGACATGGCCCATTTTTGGATGCTGCGGAAGTTCCAGTTTTTGGAGCCGGCGCGCGAACAGTTCGAGATCATTGTCGACCCGTGGCTCAGCTTTTGCACCGAGCCTTCGCAAAACGAAATCATGGCCTACAACATGGCATTTACCGATTGGCTGCTCTTCGAGCGCCCCTATCGCCACGGCAAGACGCTGCTCGAGCTGTATGTTGAAGAGCCGCCGACATCGCTTTCGCCTGCCTCGCTCAAGCGGCTCGAGCAGGTACGCGACACGCAGTATTTCTCGCGCTTTGGCATTTTGGACAAGGATCCTGCGACTGGTATAGTTGCGCTGAAGGATACGCGCACCGACCACCGCTTTGATGTCTACGACCCGCATATCGTGCAAAAGGAACATTGGAGCGACGGAGCGATTGCGGTGCGCCTCGCCTGCGTCGACGATGTCTGGCTGACGGCGGGACAGCTCTATCTGTATGACATCGCGCGCCTGAGTGACACGGCGGTCGATGGGCCGGGTGCGGTGCATCCGGAGGATCTGCAGGACGGCTTTGACACCTCGTGCATCAGCTTCTTTTTGCGCCTGGTCCGCGACATCATGGGTGCTCAGGGGCGGTACGTGAAGTCGCTTAACATCTACGAGTAGGAGTGGGAGTAGGGGATGTGGCTGGTGTCGCCCTGCTGCCCTGACTTTGTCTCAATCTGTAACGTTTAGGGACAAAAACCGGTCTACCTGTTACAGATCGAGACGAACGCTTGGGCGCCGCTGGTTTGTCTAAATCTGTAACGTTTGGGGGCCTGGAGAACGTCTAACTGTTACAGATCGAGACGTTTGGCACCTGGCTGGGGGAATGTCTCAATCTGTAACATCTACAGGCCAAAACTCGACCTACCTGTTACAAATTGGGACAAAGGTTGGACGCGGTGTCGAAAGATCTCGATCTGTAACATCTAGCGGCCAAAAATCGGTCTTCCTGTTACAGATCAAGACATTTGTCGGCGGAGGCAACAGCGGCGATGGTCCATTTGTCTGACGTGGTGGTGATGAAAGTGTCTAATACCGTTCTCAAACACAAACATGCGACTCGCAACACGTTGGCGCGGAATAGGATGCTCGCGCGGCTCACGGAGACGGCCAAGCAAGGTGCGCTGCTCGCAACGCATGACAATACCGAGCTCATGTGGCTGCGACGCCATGTTGGAACCGACGATATCGCGGAGCCCGAGCCGTACCTGTTCTGTTTTCAGCATGATTGGGATGCATTGACGCCGGCAGAGCGAGCGCTGAGGACTATCAAAGGGCTTGCGGAATTTCATCCCGATTGGGCGTTTTGGGGTTATGACGCGGCACTTTTGTGGGGTCTGGAGGTGCCGAATGATCTGCTTGGGCCGCGTTTTCTTGTTAAGACGGGTTGTTCGGTGACGTTGAGCAGCGGGTGCAGGTTGTTGCGTCCACAGATGGCGGGCGCGCTCGAGCGTGTTGATGGCGTGCGGGTGACGTCGTTTTGGCGCACGGTGGAGGATTGCTTGCTGCGTGCGCCGTTCTCCTACGGGTTGGCGATTGCCGATTCTGCACTGCGGGCGAAAGGCGTATCACGTGGGGATTTGTGCGAGCGCCTCCGCGCCGATTGCGAGGGCAGGCGAGGGTATCGCAGGGCACAAGTGATTGCGTCGTATGCGGACGGGCTGTCCGAAAACGGTGGCGAGTCTCGGTTCCGAGCGTTCTTTATTGCGTACGGCTTTCCGGTTCCGGAGCTGCAGGTGGAGTTTCGCGACCCGCTCGATCCGAGCCAGGTGTTTCGCGTCGATTATTTCTGGAGGCTCGAGGACGGGACATGTGTCATCGGCGAGCTCGACGGAAAGGGGAAGTATGCCTTGCAGAACGGCGAGGGTCGGGAGTCGGTCGACCCGTTCGTGGCAGAGCGTCAGCGTGAATCTCATCTGACAATGCTCGGGCACAAGGTGCTTCGGTTCACGTTTGATGAACTCAAGAACCCGGGGAAGTTGGTTGAAAAGATGAGGCTGGCGGGTATTCCGCGACGGCCCGATTTGGCTGAGGAGTGGAGACGTCAGTGGTATGGGCGCTAAGAGGTTTTGTCTCGATCTGTAACGTTTAGAAGTTGTTTGAGTTCGTAATTGTTTCAGATCGAGACAAACCGGTGAAACGTCGACCGAATGTCTCGATCTGTAACAGCAAGGGGCCCAATAACCCTGTACCTGTTACAGATCGAGACATTTCCCTGGTGTCGCTGGGGTGGGACTGCAACGTATTCCGTCCCCCACATCCCCTCTTCCCTCCGTTAACCGATGCGTCTGCAGCAATCCAGCGGGACTAGGTGATAATGGACAAATGTTCAAGTTAATCGTGAGGGAGGAGCTCGATATGGCGTCTGCCGATCGTTCCACGTTGTTTATCAATGCGACCATTCTGGATGGCTCGGAGTATATGGAGCCGCAACCCGATATGGCCGTGACTGTTGAGCGCGGCGTCATCACCTGGATGGGGCCGAGTGCTGTGGCGCAGGCGCCCGCGGGTGCCGAGGTTATCGACCTGGGTGGTGCGTATCTCATGCCCGGTCTCATCAATATGCACGTGCACCTGTGCGGTTCGGGCAAGCCGGTTTCGGCGGGCGATGCGGGTGCGTTGATGAAGAAGCTCGATAACCCCGTGGGGCGCGCCATCGTGCGCCATATTCTTAAGGGCAGCGCCCAACAACAACTGGCAAGCGGCGTGACCACGGTGCGCGGCGCGGGCGACCCACTGTTTGCCGATCTGGCCGTGCGCGATGCTATCGATGCCGGCAAGTATCAAGGTCCTCGCCTGGTGGCGCCGGGAACGGGCGTCACGGTTCCGGGCGGCCATGGTGCGGGCTTGTTCGCCCAGGTGGCAAACAGTCCCGCCGAGGCAGCCGAACAGGTGCGCGACCTGTATGCGCGCGGTGCCGACGTCATTAAGCTGTTCGTAACGGGCGGCGTGTTCGACGCGACCGAGGTGGGCGAGCCGGGCGTGCTGCGTATGCCGGTGGAGGTTGCCGCGGCGGCGTGCAAGGCTGCGCACGAGGTGGGCCTGCCGGTTATGGCCCATGTCGAGAGCACCGAAGGCGTGAAGGCCGCGCTTGAGGCCGGCGTTGACACGATCGAGCACGGTGCCCCGATGACTCCTGAGATCTTGGAACTGTACCGCGGCGCCGCGGGCACGCAGCTTGAGGATCGCGCGCCCAGCGTTACCTGCACTATCAGCCCGGCGCTGCCGTTTGTATTGCTCGACCCGAAAAAGACCCATTCGACCGATACGCAAAAGAAGAACGGCGACATCGTGTGCTCGGGCATTATCGAGAGCGCCCGTGCCGCACTGGAAGCTGGCGTTAAGGTGGGCCTGGGCACGGACTCGAGCTGCCCGTTCGTGACGCAGTACGACATGTGGCGTGAGGTGGCCTATTTTGCCAAGTACGTGGGCGTGAGTAACGCCTTCGCGCTGCATACGGCCACGCAGGTAAATGCCGAGCTGCTGGGGCTGGGCGGCGAGACCGGCACAATCGAGTGCGGCAAGGCCGCCGATATCCTGGTGACGCGCAAGAACCCGCTCGATGACCTGTGCGCACTGCGTGAGCCGGCGTACGTGATGTGCCGTGGTGATCTGGTGCGCAAACTCAAGGTGAAGCGTATTCCCGAGGTGGACGCCGAGCTCGACACGATTATGGCCATGCCGTCCGAGGCACTGGCCGAGGAGCTCGCCCGCGACGGCGTGGCATAGGTGTGACAAAGGGGCAATCCCTTTGTCATTATCAAAAAAGCCGAGGTCTCAGTGCGAGGCCTCGGCTTTTATTTGTCCCATGGTATGGCGGCTAGGAGCGCGTCTCCATCTTGGCGTGGCACTTGGGGCAGGTGACGCGGATCTTGCCCTTGCCCTTGGGGACGGAGAGCATCTGGCCGCAGTTGGGGCACTTGAGATAGGCCGTGGTCTTGCGGCCCTTCCACATCTTCTTGGCTGTGCGCTTGGCACGTTCAAAGTCTTCCTTGCTAGTACCGGCTGCGCGCGAGGCGTTGGCCGCTGCAGCTCCGCCGCCCAAGCTGGCGACGAACTTGCCCAAGCCGGGAACATTGGCGGTCGTGGCGACAAAGGCCTCGTTCTCCTTGCGACGTGCGTCGATATTTTTGGACAGGCCGCGCAGCACGCCAATCACGATTACGGCGATGGCAATCCAGCTGAGCCACTGGATGCGGGCTATCGATCCGATCATCGCGATGACGATGCCGGCAAAACCCATCACGATGGTGAGTTCATCGGCACCATTGCGACCCTTCATAAAGT
>NZ_JBCOTQ010000052.1:0-4507 GCF_040920445.1 Collinsella aerofaciens
AAGACGCCGGCGCCCGACGGGGAGACGGCGAGTTAGCCGGCAGGTCGGCATGTCAATCCTGGTCTAACAGAGCCATAAGTTATCGGTACGCTTTTTTATAAAATGTAAAAAAGCACCCCCATAACTGATGAAATGGACGATGAGAAAAAGGGGTGCATCTTGCGTATATACCGACGTGAAGATCTACCTCTATCTTGCATCGCGCGGGTACGAGCTTTCTGTGGGCCGTATTGGGAAGCTCGAGTGTGACTTCATCGCTCGTAGGCGCAATGCTTACGCCTACATCCAGGCCTCTATGTCGATTGCCGACAGAGACGTCGAGGAGCGCGAGTACAGGCCGTTCGGCCACATCAGGGATGGGTATCCGCGTTACTTGTTCACGCTTGATTCTCTATTGCAGGAGAGGGATGGCGTCAGGCACCTTAACATGGCGTCGTTTATGCAAGATGGCGGTGATCTTATTTGAGTGGTGGCCAGATTCCTTTGCTTCCTAGTGCGCAAACAGCGCGGGTATCAAATGAGGATCATTGCCTCACGTAGAATCGACGGATTGAGAACTTGTTTTGATGTTGACAGGCTTTTGGCCAGTGGCTCCTATTGTCGAGTGGGAGTAGCTGAAACGAGGCGATTGAATAACTCCATACGTTTTGGTTAAAACAAAAAATATGCCGCGCGCCTGCGGCATGAGGGAGGGAGATTTCTATGAATATCGTTGTATTGAGCGGCAGTCCGCGTAAGGGCGCCAATACCGACACCATGGTTGAGGCGTTTGCCGAGACCGCGCGCGAGGCCGGCCATACGGTCGAGGTCATCCGCGTTGCCGGCAAAAAGATCGCTGGTTGCTTGGGGTGCCAGTATTGCTTCGCCCATGAGGGCACTTGCGTGCAGAAGGATGACATGGCCGACGTGATCGAGCCGCTGAAAGGCGCCGACATGGTTGTCTTCGCTTCGCCTATCTACTGGTTTGATATCACTGCGCAGGAGAAGGCCGCCATCGACCGCCTGTACGCCTTCGGTGCTACGGGCTTCCCGTTCACCAAGACGGCCCTTTTGCTCGATAGCCACAGCGAGGGCGTCTATGATGCGGCGATCGCTATGTACAAGTCAGCCTGCGCGTACTGCAAGTGGGAGGACCAGGGCATTGTCACCATCAGCGGTATGACCGAGCGCGACAGCATGGCCTCCTCGCCCAAGTTGGAAGAGGTGCGAGAGCTCGCTCGCAAACTCGCCTAAGGACAAGAAGAACGCATGGCAATCAGCGTTGGCGGAAAGCCTACTTCCCTTACCAAGAGGATTACTGATTGCCATGCGTTGATGTCCTTATGGACAATCTCCGCGTGCTAGGAGACTTTCTCGCTCAGGAACTCCCTGAATGCGGGGATGTCAAAGCCAACGAGACCACGCCCACGTTCCCCGATAACGCCGTCCTCGAGGAGGCGGCGTTTGTATTGGCTTGCGTAGTTGCTGGCGACGCCCATGCGTTTGGCTATCTCCGAGGTCCTGCTGGGGCCAGAATCGGGCAGCATCGCGAGCAAAAACTCAATGTCTTTATCGGAAAGCTCCCGATAGGTCGTTTCGAGAATTCGATCGCGCAGCTCCATGCGGGCAAGCAGAGAACCCTGCTGTACATCAGGTGCACTGATTTTGGGCGAGTTCTCCGAAACATCCCATGTGCGATATCCGACGAGCTGCATCATATAGGGAAATCCGTCGACGGCCTTCACGGCATCCTCGAGCGCTTCTGGCGTGATTGAGCGGCCTCCGGCCTCAACGGTTTTGCGGAATGCGTTTGCAATTTCAACGTCAGTGATTCGTCCCAACTGATGATATTGGGAACGCCTGAGGAACGAGACGGAATCGTTACGCAGCAACGCCGATACTTTGTAGGGCAGTCCTGCCATGAGTAGGGCAACTTTTTTACCTTCGCGTACAAAGTGCTGGTAAACAGAGGCAAATTGAAGCATTTCTTCGAGATCGACGGTGACTTCATCGATGGTGATGAGAAGTCCGATGTCATGTTTTTCGAGTTGCTTAAAGATGCCATTCATGCGCGTGCGCCAGTTGCCCTGAGCCTCTTGAGCATATGTCCAATCGATGCCCACTGGGCCAATTTGAACACCGTTTATGCGCGCGTGAGGCTGTGAGAGGTAGCTATCTGCGGCTTCTTTGGTTCGCTCGATAATATCTTCGAGCATGCCTGGCATGGCGGAGACATTTGCTGCGATCCAGCCGTGTTCAAGCGCCGTTTCTGAAAGGAGCGAGAGAAGCGCCGTCTTGCCCGTTCCCCTTGCGCCAGTAAAAATGGTTGACAGGTTGGGATCTCCCGGGCCGTTGATAAAGCCACGGTTGATGTCACGCAGGATATGCTCGCGACCCGCTAGAAAGGGAGGGACGCTTCCGAACGTCGGGGTAAAGGGGTTCTTGCTGTACTCCATGGTAGCTCCTTTGCAAGTTTTGCTAATTTTTGCAAGTTTTGCTAACTTTTGCAAGTTTTGCTAACGACTGACCAAAGGGCATCGAAGCAGTGGCGCTGACATTTTTTACGCAGAAAAATAAGCAGAAATCAATTTATCTGCGTTAAAAAATAGTTGAGAAGAAAAACGACGAGTCCCGGGCGCAATGCCGTTGCGTTCCGGGCCTCGTCGCTTTGCGAAGTATCTAACGATCTCGTTGCCGTGGTACCTAGTCAAACAAACTCGGCATGTCGTTTTCCTTCATGAGGGCACCGGCGGAGGGCAGGCTCTGCGCGGTAAACTTCTCGGCAGAGACACCGGCGCCAAGGATCTCCTCGGTTGTGCCGACGGTGGTGACCGAGCGGCCCTTCTTGGCGGTAAAGGCTTGGACGCCCTGCGTGTTGGTGGTCGTCTTGGTCTTGAGCAACGACGTGTTGAAGTTCATCAGACGGTAGTCGCTCGAGACCAGCGCGATGTCGCGATCTTCCTTGAGCACCTGGGCATACAGCAGCTTACTGCCGCCATAGATTGCGTTCTTAAGGCGCTTACGGTTGGTCTTGGTGACGTATCCAGAAAGCGCGACGCGTACCACGCGGCCGTTCTCAAAGACAAACAGCACATCGGCCTTGTAATCCTCGGGGTCGATGACCCAGATGACACTCTCATCGGGGTCCATCTCAAGATCGGTCGGCAGGTACGAGCCCAGCTGGGCCGACTTGGTGTCCTCAAACGCCGCAACCTTGCACTTATACACCTGGCTCTTGTTGGTAAACACGAGCAGCTCGTGCGTATTGGAGGACGGGAACTCGATAAAGGGCTTGTCGCCGTCCTTGTACTTGAGCGTGGTCGCCTTCTTGAGCACGCGGTCCGTCATCTTCTTAAGATAGCCATCGCGCGAGAGCATGATGGTAACCGGGTACTCCTCGACCTCGGGCTCCAAGCTTACCTCGATAACCTCGTGGGGCTCAATCCTGCCCGTGCGGCGCGGCATCACGTATTTCTTGTTGACCGCGGCCAGCTCGTCGCCGATGACCTTCTTGATGTTCTCCTCGCTGGAGAGGATCTCCTCAAGCTCGGCAATCTCGCCCTCAAGCTTGGCAATGTCCTTGGTGCGGTTGAGGATGTACTCCTCGTTGATGTTGCGGAGCTTAAGCTCGGCAACAAACTCGGCCTGGGTCTCGTCGATGTCGAAACCCTTCATAAGGTTGGGCACGACCTCGGCTTCGAGCTTGGTGCCACGGATGATGGCGATCGCCTTGTCGATGTCGAGCAAGATCGCCTCGAGGCCGTGCAACAGGTGCAGGCGCTCGGACTTTTTGCCTAGGTCAAAGTTAATGCGGCGACGCGTGGACTCAATACGCCACTTGACCCACTCGTGCAGGATCTGGCGCACGCCCATAACGCGAGGGTAACCATCGACCAGCACGTTGAAGTTGCACGAGAACGAATCCTGCAGCGTGGTCGTGCGATAGAGCTTGGCCATGAGCTTGTCGGGGTCGACGCCGCGCTTAAGGTCGATGGCGATGCGCAAGCCCGAGAGGTCGGTTTCGTCGCGGATGTCAGCGATCTCCTTGACCTTGCCCTCTTTGGAGAGCTTGACGATGCGCTCGATAATGACATCGGTCTTGGTGGTGTAGGGGATCTCGTAGACCTCGATAATGCGCTCTTCGGGAATCCAGCGCCAACGGGAGCGGATCTGGAAGCTGCCCAGGCCGGTCTCGATAATCTTTTCCATCTCCTCGCGGCGGTAGATAATTTCGCCGCCGGTCGAGAAGTCGGGCATGGGCATATATTCGAGCAGGTCGCAGTCGGGATCCTTGAGGTAGTGCATTGTGGCGGTGCAGACCTCGTTGAGGTTGAAACCGCAGATATCGGACGCCATGGCGACGCCGATGCCCTTGTTGGCCGAGACAAGGATGTTGGGGAACGTGGTGGGCAGCAGGCGCGGCTCCTTCATGGCGCCGTCGTAGCTGTCAACGAAGTCGACCGGGTCCTTGTCGATGTCCTTGAAGATCTCGGCGCTGATGGGGGAGAGCTTGGCTTCGGTATAACGC
>NZ_JBCOTQ010000052.1:4659-15442 GCF_040920445.1 Collinsella aerofaciens
GGGTTGAGCTTCATGGTCTGGCCCACGATGTTGGCGCTCTTCTGGCGCTCGCCCTTGAGCAGACCCATCTTGTACATGGTGTAGAGCAGTTTGCGGTGCGAGGGCTTAAAGCCGTCAATCTCGGGGAACGCACGCGAGACGTTGACGCTCATGGCGTAGGGCATGTAGTTGACCTCGAGCGTCTGTGTGATCGGCTGGTCGGTGACCTCGGAGTGCAGGCCGATGACGTTCTCGGCGTTGACCTGCTTTTTCTTTGGCTGGTTCTTCGTCTTCTTCTTTGCCACGATTTCCTCTTGAACTTCTTATGGGCCGTCGTTATCGATTTGCTGCTACTGCAGGTCCAGCTGGTCCAGGTATTCCTTGCCGTGCTCGGAGATGTGACGCTTGCGGCCCGCCTCGTCGTTGCCCAGCAACAGGTTGAACATGGTCTCCATCTTGGTGACGTCCTCGGGCTCCACCTTGATCAGGCGGCGCGTCTCGGGGTTCATGGTGGTGAGCCACATCATGTCCGGATCGTTCTCACCAAGACCCTTGGAGCGGTTGATGGAACACTTCTGGTCGCCGATCTCTTTGAGGATGCCGTTCTTCTCGAGCTCGGTGTAGGCAAAGTAGGTCTTCTCTTTGCAGTTGATCTCGTAGAGCGGCGACTCGGCGATATACACGTAACCCTCGTCGATAAGTGTGGGCACCAGGCGGTAGAGCATGGTGAGCACGAGCGTGCGGATGTGATAACCGTCGACGTCGGCGTCCGTACAGATGATGACCTTGTTCCAGTTGAGGTTGTCCAGGTCAAAGGCGCCCAGGTTCTTGATGCGCTTGTCCTTGATCTCCACACCGCAGCCCAGCACGCGCATAAGGTCCATGATGATGTCGGACTTAAAGATGCGCGGATAGTCCTCCTTCAGGCAGTTGAGAATCTTGCCGCGGACGGGCATAACGCCCTGGAACTCGGCATCGCGCGAGGTGCGGATGGCACCAGCTGCCGAGTCGCCCTCTACGATGTAGATCTCGCGACGGCTCTTGTCCTTGGAGCGGCAGTCAATGAACTTCTGCACGCGGTTGGCCATATCGGTCTTCTGCTGCAGGTTGGTCTTGATGCTCTGGCGCGTCTTCTCGGCATTCTCACGCGAGCGCTTGTTGATGAGCACCTGCTCCATAATCTTGTTGGCAGCGTCTTTGTTCTCGATCAGGTAAGTCGAGAGGCGCTCCTTAAAGAAGGCCGTCATGGCCTGCTGGATAAAGCGGTTATTGATGGCCTTCTTAGTCTGGTTTTCGTAGGACGTCTGGGTGGAGAAGCAGTTGGTCACCAGCACCAGGCAGTCCTGGACGTCCTGCCATTTGATGCCGCTCTCGTTTTTGTTGTACTTGCCCTGTTGCTTAATGTAAGCATCGATGGCGCTGGTCAGAGCGCTACGGGCCGCCTTCTCGGGCGAGCCGCCGTTCTCGAGCCACGACGAGTTGTGGTAGTACTCCTGCATCATGAAGGTGCGCGAGAAGCACATGCACGCGGTAATCTTTACGTTGTAGTCGGGCAGGTCCTCGCGGTCGCGACCGCGACGGTCGGCCTCGATAAAGAAGGGCTCGGTAAGGTAGTCGGTACCGACCTTCTCGAGCACGTAGTCCTCGATGCCCTTGGGGTAGCAAAAGTCCTCTTCGGAAAACTCGCCATCGTCGCCCTCAATGCGCAGGCGGAAGGTCACGTTGGCGTTGACCACGGCCTGGCGGCGCATGGTTTCGCGATACCAATCGTGGGGGATGCTGATGGAGGTAAAGACCTCAAGATCGGGGCGCCACTTGATGGTGGTGCCGGTACGGTCCTCGTCGCTGGGCTCAATCTCGAGTGCCTTCTTTTTGGCGCCGACGACCTTGCCCTTCTTAAAGTGCAGGGAGTACTTGTTGCCGTCGCGCCAAACCGTGACGTCCATGTACTCGGAGGCGTACTGGGTCGCGCACGAGCCCAGGCCATTGGTACCGAGCGAGAAGTCGTAGTCGCCGCCCTGGTTGTTGTTGTATTTGCCACCTGCATAGAGCTCGCAAAAGACGAGCTCCCAGTTAAAGCGCTTCTCGGAGGGATTCCAGTCGAGCGGGCAGCCGCGGCCGTTGTCCTCTACCTGGATAGAGCCATCGCGAAAGGCGGTAAGGGTGATGAGCTTGCCGTAGCCCTGGCGCGCCTCGTCAACGGCGTTGGACAGGATCTCGAAGGCGGCATGCGCGCAGCCGTCGAGTCCGTCCGAGCCAAAGATGACGGCGGGGCGCAGGCGTACGCGCTCCTCGTCCTTGAGCTGGCGGATACTGTCGTTACCATAGTTTGCGGTGTTTTTTGCCATGCTCGCTCTCTTGGTACTTCCTCTTGTGTATTTAAGTCGTATAGATAGTCAAGGTAGCATAGCCCAGCCCGTGGGCGATTCCACCCAACACGAAATCCATCGAACAATCGTTCGAACTTAGGCTGAAAAGAGCTCACTCGCACAAAACCGAGTCGGTTTTGTCCGAGTAAGTTTGAAGACGGCCGAATGTGTCTTGCTGCGTTTGCGGTTGGATACGTTGTCGAAGACGTGTCGTGCGGATTGTTGGCGAAAAGACGGCGTGCCAAGCTCGAGGCAGAACTCGACTCCACTGACGATATCTAATGCGTAATGGGCTGGCTCTGGGTATCCAGAACCAGCCCATTTGATGTTCGATGAGCCGAGTCGGCGTCTCTCACAAAAGTAACTAGGGGCTAGCGAGGCCTATCCGAATTGACCTCATTGGCGGTGTCGGTTTCGAGCGCCGTGCGGCGGGCGCTGTAGGCGACGAGGCCGGCGCCGGCTGCGGCGAGTGCTGCAGCGGCTGCCGTAAGGGGAGCGTTGACATCGCCCGTGCCCGCAAGCGCGCCCGCTTTTCCGGAGCGCTTGTTATTGCCGTGGTCCTTGCCACTGCCGGAGCTGCTTCCGCCGGAGCCGCCGCCCTCGTCGGTACCGCCGCCACTCGAGCCACTATCGCTGTCCGCCGTCATCGGGGCGTCGTGAAGTCCTGTCGTATCCGCGCTGTCGCATACGCCGACCTGAACTTCTGAGCGTTCGCATGCCGCGTCGGGCACATGAAGCTCGTGCAGTACGGCACCAAGCGCCGAGTTTGTGCCCGGTCGAATTTCCTCGAGCGTCACGGGATCGAGCGCCACCAGCTTACGCGCCTTCGCATACAGCGTTACGCGTTTGCCCACTTCGTCGCTCCAGCTCTCGGGGATGGCGAAGCTCATGCGGAACTGTGCCGTGCAACCCGGTGCCAGCACGGCGTTGCCGTTGTCGGCTACCAGCGGGTGCGTCGCAAAACGTGTGCCCAGCGTCTCGAGCGCGTACTTCACGCGTGCCATGTCGTTGGCCGAAGCGTCCTCGGCAAGCTCTGGATCGTAGATCGAAGCCATGCGTGCGTTCGCTCCGAATCCGATGGATGCGCTGGAGAACGGCTGGCTGGAGCCCTCTCGGTACAGATCGATCGTGCCGGCGGTCAGCAAGGTGTTGCCGTCGTTTCGCACCGTGACCATGAAGGATTCGCCTGCTGCTCCGGGCACCACCGCGCCCGAGGTAGCGACCGCGCCCGTCGGAGTGGCACACGCCACCAAGGGCACTTCGATGCCGTGCAGCTCTGCCTCGCTCTTCTCCGCGCTCACAATGTGCGTGGCGAGCGCGGAGAGCATGCCTCCCGACGTCAAAAATGTCGTTATCTGATCGATGGGATGGTCCAGCTCGCACATCACGAACGGCTCCGTGAACAGATCGCCTGCCAAGGTGCTGGCGAAGATGCGGAAGTGCTTGCCCATCACTGCTACCGGGTTGCCTTCTTCGTCGTAGGTCTGTCCCACCTTGCCATCGGTGTTCTCTACATAGAGCACGCACCTGCCGTTGTTGCTTACGCTAAACGATGCCGGGCCACAGCCTGCGGCACCCACGGGCTCCGACGCAAATGCCGCCGCGCCTCGCGTCCAAGTAATATGCTGCAGCTGCTCGTTGACGGTGGCCAAAAAGCCCGTGTGCTGCGGCCACGGCACCGCACGGGGTACCGTGGCGTCTGGTGACATAACGCCCCAGCCCGCAATGGACTGGCCGATCACGGCGTACGATGCGCAGCCGCAACCGTCTGCGGTCTCGTACGCAACGGGCACCACCATTTTGCCGTTGATATCCTCGGGCTCGCCCAGTTCGATACTCGACGGTGCTTGCGGAAAGCGGAGAACTTGGCGGAACGTCAGGCTGTCGCCCGAAACGTCCGACCACAGGGTAAAGCACTCCAGCGCAACCTCAGCCTCGCTGCCGAGTGCCTTTTCTGCGGTGGTTCCGCGGCGGTGGAGGTAGGCACCCGACAAGCGCCCGTCGACGAGCGTCTTGCCCACCGTGATACGCGGGCACTGCAGGCAATGGTAGCCATCCTCTTGCAGGCGGCCGCGCGAGATGCTGCGCCATGACGTATGCGACACCACGCGGATCTCGTCATTACTCGAGGACAAGCTCGAGAGCCTGGAGAAGGAGTTCCCCGGCTGTGGAAGCACGCCGAGTGCAGGCGAGAGCGTCGACGCTTCGACCGCTGGCATGACGGCTGGTGCCAATGCTTCGAGCGAGGCGACGAAGTTCCCCAGCTTTACGGGCAAGGACCTGGATGGCAACGACGTGAACAGCGACGAGCTGTTCTCTAAGAACAAGGTCACCGTCATGAACTTCTGGTTCACTACTTGCAAGCCGTGCGTGGGCGAGCTGGGCGATCTTGAGAAGCTGAATCAGGAGCTTGCCGAGAAGGGCGGCCAGGTCGTGGGCGTCAATTCCTTTACGCTCGATGGCAACAAGGGCGAGATCGCAGATGCCAAGGACGTGCTGAGCAAGAAGGGCGTGACATATAAGAACATCTGGTTCAAGTCGGATAGCGAGGCCGGTAAGTTTACGTCAAATTTGTTCTCGTTCCCGACAACGTATGTCATCGATCAGAATGGCAACATCGTAGGGGATCCAATCGTGGGAGCCATCAGCTCCGCTGAGCAGCGCGCAGCGCTCGACAAGCTTATCGACCAGGCGATTGCGAATAGCGAGCAGTAGAAAACGCGTAAAGCATGGCGAGGATCGCGCGCCGCTGTGCGGAGTAGTCCGCTGCCTTTCAAGATAATCTCCACCATACAGAGGTCCCGCTCGGGACCTCTTCTTTTGGGCGTCGTCCCGTTCGTTTTTTGGCGCGGTTCCCTACATTCCTCACTGGCTCCGGCAAAAAATGGGGATAGAGTAGGACAAACGCGTCGAATACGAACGGCGGGGGAGAGCGGGCAAGTGCGTCCGCGTGGGAGAGGTTGCCGTCCATGTTGGAGCTCAAAGGTATTTGCAAAAGGTACGTCACACAGTCGTTTACGCAGGTGGCGCTCGATAACGTGAGCCTGGCTTTTCGCGATAACGAGTTCGTGGCCATTCTGGGTCCCTCGGGCTCGGGCAAAACCACAATGCTCAACGTTATCGGTGGGCTGGACCACTTTGATTCCGGTGACCTGTTGATTGACGGTATTTCGACCAAGGACTTCCGTGACCGCGATTGGGATGCCTATCGCAACAACCGCATCGGCTTTGTGTTCCAAAGCTATAACCTCATTCCGCATCAGACCATTTTGGAAAACGTGGAGCTGGCGCTCACGCTCACGGGCGTGGGGCATGCCGAGCGCCGCCAGCGTGCGCGCGAGGCGTTGGAGAAAGTCGGCTTGGGCGAGCACGTTAACAAGCGCCCGAGCCAGCTTTCGGGCGGGCAGATGCAGCGTGTGGCCATCGCCCGCGCCCTGATTAATGATCCCGAGATTGTGCTGGCAGACGAGCCGACCGGCGCTTTGGATTCAACGACATCCGTACAGGTCATGGATCTGCTCAAGGATGTGGCGCGCGACCGCCTGGTCATCATGGTCACGCACAATCCCGAGCTGGCGTACCAGTACGCCACGCGCATCGTCAACCTGGCGGACGGTAAGATCACCGACGATTCCGATCCTTTCGATGTCGCTGACGCCACGCGCCGCGAGGCCAAGCCTACGCGCAAAACCTCGATGAGCTTTGTGACGGCGCTGGGGCTTTCTGCCCGAAACCTTATGACCAAGAAGGGCCGTACGGCCATGACTGCCTTTGCGGGCTCGATTGGCATTATCGGTATCGCGGCGATCCTGGCGCTCTCCAATGGCGTAAACGGCTACATCAAAAAGGTCGAGGAGGATACGCTCTCGAGCTATCCGCTCGCCATTTCCAAGCAGGACTACGACCTGTCGTCTATGATGGGTGGTCAGGGGGCTGCGGATGACGAGGCGTCTAAAAACGAGGGTTCGTCCGACGGCGGCACCGACGGCAAGGCTCAGGGAACCGATGAGATTCCCGTGGTTACGGCCGTAAAGGATATGTTTGCGAGTGTTAAGTCCAACGACATGACGAGCTTTAAGGCATGGCTCGATGCCGGTGGCGATGGTATCGACAAAGAGGTCAACGCCATTCAGTACGGCTACGGTGTATCGCCGGTTGTCTATCGTGCCGGCAAGGGCGATGAGAAGCCTGTCCGGCTGGTGCCCAACGCCATGACCGAGGCCATGAGCGGCGGCGCGAGCTCAGCAGCAACGGTGAGCATGGAGTCCATGGGAACCTCGGTCTTCAACGAAATGATTGACGATCAGAGTCTGCTCGACAGCCAGTACGATGTCGTTGCCGGTCATTGGCCCACGTCCGCCAACGAAGCCGTGATGGTGCTTTCGAGTCGTGGCACGGTGGGCGACTACACGCTCTACAGTATCGGCGCGCTGGATATCAATGAGCTCAACGATCTGGTAAACAGCGCTATGACGGCTGACGGTGGGGTCGAAACGCCCGAGACCGGCACCGACTTTACCTACGACGATGCGCTGTCCACGACGTTTAAGGTGCTGTCGCCGGCCGATGCGTATCGCAAAAACGAAGAGACCGGCATGTGGACCGATATGTCTGGCGACACCGACTTTATGGCCGCCAAGGTTGCCGACGGTATCGACGTGCACATTGTGGGCGTGGTGCGACCAAACGAGACGGCCAATGCGAGCGCGTTGTCCCCGGGCATTGCCTACACGCATGCGCTGACTCGCCAGCTTATGGAGCGCGCCGCCGATTCGCAGATTGTGCAGGAGCAGCTTGCCCACCCCGAGACGGATGTCTTTACGGGCAAAACCTTCGACGAACTGCAAGGCGAGGCCAAGCAAGGCGTTGATCTGGGCAGCATGTTCAGTGTGGACGAGGCGGCGCTCAAGAGCGCGTTTTCGTTTGATGCGTCTGCGCTCTCGGGTGCGGCCGGCGACGGCATTGATCTTTCGGGCGTCGATCTGTCGGGCCTGGATATTGATCTTTCGGGCGTTGGCAAGGACATCGACTTCAGCGACATCATGGCAAAAGCGCCAACCCCAGATTTCTCGGGTATCTTTGACGGTCTGGAACTCACGCCCGAGCAAATGCAGCAGGTGGGAACACTAGCCAACCAGCTGTTTGAGGGCTTTTTGCAGTCTGATCAGTTTAAGGCACTGTCGCCCGAAGATCTTAAGGACGCGTCAAAGCTCTCTGCCGCATTCTCGACGTATCTTGAGAGTGATACGGCAGCCCAGCAAATCCTGGCTCAGCTCAAGGCGCTCGGCGGCGATGCCCTGGCCGAGCGCCTGCAACAGGCAATGACCGACTATGTGCAAAAGCAGCTGGCTCCATATCTGCAGCAGGCTCTGGATCAGGTGATAAAGTCGATCAGCGACCAGATTGTGGCGACGGTGTCAGATCAGCTCAAGGCGGGCGCGGCAGGGCTTATGGACCAGATGGCGACGCAGATGTCTTCGAGTTTTGCTAACCTGGCGAGCGCCATGCGCGTGGATGCGAGTGCCTTTGCTCATGCCATCCACTTCAACATGGACGCCGAGGACCTGAGTTCGCTCATGATGAGCTATGCCAAGGCTTCGAAGCTCACCTACGACAACAATCTGACCACGTTGGGTTATGCGGACGAGGCGGACCCCATCTCGGTCAAGATTTTCCCGCGCGACTTTGAGGCCAAGGAGCGCGTGCTCGATCACATCGACGCGTACAACAAGCAGGTTAAAGCCTCTGGCCACGATGAACAGGCAATCTCATACACCGACTACATGGGCATCATCATGGGTTCGGTGACCGACATCGTGAACACCATCAGCTTGGTGCTCATCGCATTCGTGAGTATCAGCCTGGTGGTGAGCTCCATCATGATCGGCATCATCACCTACATCAGCGTTCTGGAGCGCAAAAAGGAGATTGGCATCCTGCGTGCGATCGGCGCGTCGAAGCGCAACGTGGCCAACGTATTCAATGCCGAGACCTTTATCGAGGGCCTCATCGCCGGCGTCTTTGCTGTTGTCGTCGTGGTGGCCGTGAGCTTCCCGGTCAATGCTTGGGCGCTTGCGGTCAAACAGGTCCCCAACCTAATGAGTCTGCCCGTGCAGGATGCGCTGGTGCTCATTGCAATTTCTGTGTTGCTGACGGTTGTTGCCGGCCTGCTGCCGGCCCGTAGCGCATCCAAGAAGGACCCCGTCGAAGCCCTGCGCTCCGAATAATGTGACAAAGGGACAGTCCCTTTGTCACGTTCGTTGATATGAGAGAAGAGTAGATGATTCTATCGTTGGCCCCTATGGAGGGGATAACCGGGCATGTGTTCCGTCGCGTGCATGCGGAGTGCTTCGGCGCGCTCGATTGCTATTACACGCCGTTTTTGCCGCCGCCGCGGGTGGGAAATCGCTTTGGCGGCAAGGCGTTTAAGGAGATCGATCCTGCCAATAACCAGGGGCTCAACGTAGTGCCTCAGCTGATGTCCAAGAACGCGGACGAGTTTGTGTGGGCGGCACAGGTGCTCGCCGACATGGGCTACCGCGAGGTCAATCTCAACTTGGGTTGCCCTTCGGGAACGGTTGTCGCCAAGGGCAAGGGCTCGGGTTTCTTGCGCAATCTCGACGAGCTCGAGGCGTTCTTAAGCGATGTGTGCGAGCGGTCGCCGTTGCCGGTATCGGTAAAGACCAGGCTGGGGTTGGAACGCGATGACGAGTATGAACGTGTGCTCGATCTGTATTGCCGCATGCCGTTGGCAGAGCTGATTGTGCACCCGCGCGTACAGAAGGACCGTTATACGGGCTCGCCGCGCAAGGAGTTTTACGGCGAGACGCTGGAGCGTGCGCCGTTTCCGGTGGCCTATAACGGCGACATTTTCGATCTTGAGGATATGGACGCGCTGGCGGAGGCCTATCCCGACACGCGCCATGTAATGCTAGGGCGTGGCCTGCTCGCGAACCCCGCGCTGGCTCGCATGGTTAAGGGCGGTCCTGCTGCCACGGCAACCGAACTGCAGCGTTTCCACGACACGCTGTTTGCGGTCTATGCAGAAGAGATTGGCGGCAACGCGGTCTTTCGTATGAAGGAGTGGTGGTTCTACGCCAAGTGCGCTTTCGCCGACCCCGCTACCGTTCACAAGCTCGTACGTAAGACCAAAAAGGTCGACGAATACCGCGCCGCCGTCGAGCGCGTCTTTCGCGAACAGCCGCTTGCACCCACAGCTCGCTTCCACGGCTAACTAGTCATCGGGGGCGTTCTTTAACGACTGGTCATTTAAGGACGTCCCCAACGACTATGTAGCAAAAAGCTGTACACCAGCATCCAAAGATGTCGAAAAATGTCGACTTTGGATGCTGACGTACATGTTTGGGTCGTATGGGTTGGGGCGTTGGGGCCGGCCGACCGCAATAGCACGCTAGAGCAGGTTCTTCTGTACCCACGCGATGATGTCGCTCGACTCGTAGAGCGGCTTGCCGTCGATGAACAAGCAGGGAACCTGGCGCTTTCCGCCGACGGCGATGAGCGTCTGCTCGGCTTCGGGGTCGGTCGAGATATTGCGCTCGGGGATGGTCACACCGTTATCGGCAAGGAATCGTTTGACTTTTATGCAATACGGGCAGCCGGTCATAACGTACAGCGTGAGCTCATGATTAGTAGCCATGGGTCTCCAATCGGTTGAGGTTTCGATTGAAATACCCAAAGCAGCCGCGGTCTATGCGCGCGTCAACGACGACTCGATGGCCTGGACCAGAAACGCCGTGGCTCCGGTGCCGCAGGGCTTGTCGTAGTGGTCAACAAAGCGCTGATCGGCAAGATAACCGTGGGCGAGGCCCAGGTATGCTTCGTCTTGGGGCTCGTGTCCCCAGTTAAGGGCAATCCATCGACGGTGCATTGCGACAAGTTTGTGGGCCTCGTTGCTCTCTGGGTCGCCAATGCCCATGGCAATCGAAAGCTGGCCCAGAACAGCGCGTTCAAGTTCCTTCATGTCGTTCCATGTCTCGGGGTCCATGTCCAGTAACGTTTCGTTTGCTGCATCGATAGCCTCGTCGCCATAGCGCGCCCGCGCCTCGGCACCGTAGCGCTCCTCGTTTTCCTGCACGGCGCGCCAACGTTCCAGTTGCGGCAGGACGGCGCCCATGAGCGAGACGGCTTCGTCGAGCGACATGCCGGTGTTTTGCGCCAGCCGCGGGGCGCAATCCTCGATCATTGCCTCCATGGTGGTGTCGTAGGTGTACTGGCCGTGGTCGTAGCACCACTTGCAGTAATGGTCGGTCGCGGTGCCCGCAGCATCGGTGCCGCAGTCGTCGGGCGTGAGTGTCATGCCGCAGCTCTGGCAATAGTGCTCGGGCATTTCGAGCAGGTGAGACAAGGGTTCTCCGGTTACGGCTGCAATGAGCTTCATCATGTCGATGCCCGGTGTGACCTCGCCACGCTCCCAA
>NZ_JBCOTQ010000053.1:0-15226 GCF_040920445.1 Collinsella aerofaciens
CGCCCCTGCGGTCGCTCTCCCCGCTGGAGTGCTCGGAGGGCGTCAGGCCGACCCACGCCGCGAACGAGCGGGCGTTCGACTGGATAGAAAAACGCCCGTCGGCGGTGGTGCCGGCGGGCGTTGCTGTGCAATATGTTGCATTGTGGGCTTAGTGCCTCATAAAGTGGTACTCGATCACATTGCTGTAGGGGTGACCCGGGCCCACAATGCCCTGCGGGAACAGCGGCTGGTGCGGCGTGTCGGGGTACATCTCGGCCTCGAGGGCAAAGCCGGCGCCCCAGCCATAGTTAGCATCGTCCTTGGCGTGTTCGTCGCCCAGCCAGTTGCCGGTGTAGAGCTGAACGCCCGGGGCAGTGGTGTAATAGTCCAGCTCACGGCCGGTCCACATCTCCTCGACGTGCAGGGCGCGGCGCAGGTTGCGGCCGTACTGATATCCATCGATGCACAGGCAGTGATCGTAGCCGCGCGCCTGCTTGATCTGCGGATCGTCGGCCTCCATGCCAGGCGCGACGGGGCGCAGCTCACGGAAGTCAAACGGCGTGCCCTCGACCGGAGCAATCTCGCCGGTGGGGATGTTCTGCTCGTTAATGGGCAGGTAGTGAGCAGCGTTAGCAACAAAGAAGTGCTCACAGTCCATGCCGGCGTTATGACCGGCAAGGTTAAAGTACGTGTGGTTGGTCATGGACACGTAGGTGGCGCGGTCGCTCTCGCAGCCATACTCGATGCGAAAGACGCCGGTGCGTGTAACGGTAAACACGGCCGTAAAGGTTCGGTTGCCGGGAAGGCCCAGTTCGCCATCCTCAAGCGAGGTGGTCATGCGCACGGCGTTATGGGCCTCGTCGAGCTCAACGTCCCACATGCGTTTATGCAGACCGTGCTCAAGATCGCTGTGCAGGTTGTTGGCGCCCTCGTTGGCGGGCATATGCCAGTCCGTGCCGTCGATGGTGATCGTGGCGCCCGCGGTGCGGTTTGCCACGGGGCCGATGGTCGCGCCAAAGCAGGCGGGGCTGTCAAAGTAATCCTCGAGCTTATCGAAGCCCAGCACCACATCACGCACGTTGCCGGGGATGTCGGGCACATCGATACCCAGCACGGTGGCGCCATAGTCCATAATGCGAACGCAGATCTCGGGCCCGTTGAGGGTGTAACGATGAACGGGGGTACCGCACGGCGCGGTGCCGAAAAGCTCGGAAGTGATCATTTGGTTCCTAACATCGAGGTATTTCCGACAAACTGTAGCGCGAACAGGCGAGATTATCACTACACCCCACTAAAGCATGGGGTATTTTTCTCAAAAAAGTGATGATTGGAGCTGTGCGGGCATTCATTTTTGACGCGCACGAGTCTGATACAATTTGTTCGTTACTGTTTGAATGATATGCGCGCAAAGAACGGCGAGGATTCATCGTGATTAAGGCAGAGCGACAGGATAGGGTTCGTCAGCTGCTCGAAGAGCAGGGCACGGTCTCGGTCAAGGAGATTTCGGATGCACTGGGCGTCTCGGATATGACGATTCGTCGTGACCTTGAGGAGCTTGCGAGCCTGGGCGAGATCGAGCGCGTGCACGGCGGCGCCCGCAGTGCACAGGGCCGTCCCCACGCTATGTTGCGCCACGAGTACTCGCACAGCGAAAAGCGTACCAAGCATGCCGAAGAAAAGCTGCAGATTGCGCGCCGCGCCGTGGAGCTTATCGAGGAGGGCTCGACCATCTTTTTGGGTACAGGCACCACGGTTGAGCAGATGGCCTCGATGCTGCCGGCGTTTCGCCTGCGCATCGTGACCAATTCGCTTTCGGTGTTTAACCTGCTCGAGGCGCGCGAGGACTGTGACCTGTGCCTCGTGGGCGGTATGTACCGTCGCCGCACTGCCGCTTTTGTGGGGCCAACGGCCGAGGATACCCTGCGTGCGCTGGGCATCGACGCGGCGTTTATCGGTGCCAACGGCATCTTGGACGGTGACGTATCTACGTCCAACATGGACGAGGGCCGTATCCAGCAGCTCGCCTTTAGCAAGGCCGACTCGCGCTATCTGATCGCCGACTCCAGCAAGATCGGCAAGCGCGACTTCTACACCTTCTGCCGCCTGGACAGCTTGGACGCCGTGGTGTGCGAGCCGGGTATCGCCGCTGAGGACCGCGCCGCCATCGAGGAGCACACGCAGGTCATTTGCTAGCTATCGCTACGGGATTGCCAACAGGCGATGCGGGAGGACTTTTACCTCCTGTCATTGTGGGAACCAGCGCGTCAGCGCTACGCGATATGACGCGCAAATGAGGACTCCACTATCAAATCGTCTCAACCTGTAACAGGTAGGGGTGAAATTACCAACCAGATGTTACAGATTGAGATTTTTGACTCGACCTATTCCGTTTGTCTCGATCTGTAACAGCTAGGACCGTTAAATTCAGCTAGATGTTACAGATTTAGATTGGGGGCATTGGCCTGCGCATTCATCTCAATCTGTAACATATAGACGTCCAAAACCGGTCCTAGTGTTACCGATTGAGACAATTCGGCGGGGCCTACCTTGTTTGTCTCGATCTGTAACGGTTAGGACTTAAAAACTCGGCTACGTGTTACAGATCGAGACAAAAGAAAAAGAACATTAGGACTTGAAAATAAAGTTTTGATAAGGGATTCGCCCAGTTAAGACGGTGCGGCAGACAATTGAGATTAGTTTGCCTCCGGAGTCGTAAGCATAATGAGTCAGTTCGATGACCGGAAGTTTTGCAACACCATAATTACTGGCTTCGGAATCGCTAAGCAGACGTGCTCTATAGCTTTCCCTAACAGATTGGATAGACTTGGACAAGTCGTCCATGATTCTGCTAAATGCCTGAAAATCTAACTGGTTATTCGGAACGCGCGACTTTGAAATGAAGAACGTATCAGCGCCTATGAAGCTGCCTTCAAGTTCGTAGGTCAATTCAAGACGCTGAATTTCATCGCGACTTTGACATCCAAATTGTTGGAGCATCATTACGGAAATTGGACGACCTGATGTGAGGCCGCCGAAATGTTTGGTGATGGCATCCGGATCAACGCCATCGCAATGGCTTGCAAAGTCAAAGTCTAAAAGTGAATTGAGCTCGCTAACGCGTTTCGGTGCAACAAACGATCCCTTACCTTGGATTCGATAGATACTTCCACGACGCTCCAGCTCACTCATGGCAAGTCGGACGGTTGTTCTGCTTACGGCGTATTCGTCGCAGAGTTCCATTTCTGTTGGAAGTTTATCGTCTGCTTGATATTCATCGACGATCTGCTTGAGCAGCGCGTCGGTGAGCTGTAAATAGAGTGGCCGTTTTTCGTGTGTATCGAGCATTAGAGCCTCAGTTTGCATGTTGGTTATACCTGATGGTTGCCTCAGTCGGGATGTAACGTGGGCAAGGTAACCTTAACGTATCACAGAGCGGCTCAGCATGACGATCTGATGCCTGTATCCACGAAGGGCTTGTCCGAGCGTGAAGATATTCTGGGGCAGGCAAATACCGTTCATGGAGTCCCCGATATGTTGGAGGTCAGCGCCGGCTGCTTTTGCTGCAAGGCCTATTTTCTTAATGGTCTCGCTGTCGCAGGAGTCTTGACTCGTCCCGTTCGCCGCCATGACGAGAACCTTCTCTTCAATTGACTTGCCTACGTTGTGGGATCGTACAAAGTCTACGATGGCGCGCAGGTCTGCTTCTTGGAAGCAAGGGACGGTGTAGGGGGCTGGCACGAGAAGGATATCGACGCCGAGGTCAACAAACTTGCGCGCAATTTCGAGCGTCATGACAGGTTCTGCAACGCCCGCTCCATGCATTTTTCCGGCTATGACCAGGCCATTGAAATGCTCTTTGGAGAGTTTAATCGAATGGGCGATTGCATCGTTGGAGACGCCGGTTCCAGGGTTGCCCGTCAGGCAGATAAAATCAAATCCGAGTTCGTTAGCCTTTTCTAAGGTCTTGGGAGAGACGCGACGACCCATGGGGATTTCCGTTCGGGATTCAGACATCTCTGCCTCGTTATCAACTGGCTCCAGATTGACGCCAATGGGCCTTCCGCATGCTCGCTTCACCCAAGTGACCGGGTTTTCATTGAGATCATCTGGAATACCGGCAATAACTGGATCGAACACATCGAGCGCGTTAAACAGAAGCAGGTCGGCACCTGCGGCACGTTCGATTTCTGCATTAGTAACGCCGCCGAGAAATTGGGAAGAGGGTACGTTTTCCGCCATGATGGTACGTCCCTCGGAAGCCAGAATTGCCTGTTTTAGATCCATGGGTGACGTGGCGGCAAAATCGGATGCGGACATGTTCAGTAATCGTTTGGGCATTGTTACTTCCTTTGACTAGAACGACAGGCTTGTGACATTGTCTCTAATATTGTTACAACAATATATTCAATATGTTATATCCAATCGGTGAACGGTTGCAAACTTATTGTACTGCTCGGAAAAAATAGCCTTTAGCTGGGAAAACATTATATTAATCAACTACCGATCACCGAATAAGTATTTGAATTCTTGACATATCGACAAAGCGGAAAAAGAATTGGTTATGATAAATCGCGCAAATGATATTACATTTTGCACAAGAACGTATTCACTTACATAAGTGGATACAAACGGGGACGACGACGGTTGAGTCCGGATAAATCGTTGTGTGCCCGGGAATCATGAAAGGATGTGTTATGGACGCTATCGTCAAATTCCTTGAAAAACACCAGCCCCTCTTCGACAAAATCTCGAGGAACATTTATCTGGTGGCGATTAAGGATGGCTTTCTCTCGAATATGCCAATTGTGCTGTTCTCGAGCCTGTTCCTTCTTCTTTCGACGCTCCCTGCCTATGTAGGCATCACGCTTCCGTCTGAGGTGCTGGATTTCTTCAATAAAATCTATGCATATACCATGGGACTTCTTGGCATTATGGTGGCCGGCACCACGGCGAGCTCACTTGCCATGTCGATGAACCGTCGCATGCCTTCGGGTAAATCTCTCAACCCCACCTCGTGCATGGTTTGTGCCATGTGCGGCATGCTCTTGCTATCGGTGACGAACGATGTTGTCTCGATTGGCGGAGCAGATACATCTGTTTTTGAAACCGGCTATATGGGAACCAAGGGTTTTCTCGCTGCGTTCGTAGCCGCATTCTTGACCGTTAATATCTATAAGGTGTGCATTAGCCATAATGTGACGATCAAGCTCCCCAAAGAGGTCCCTGGCTCTATTGCGCAGAGTTTTCGCGATATCTTTGCATTTGGGTTTTCGATCCTTGCGTGCGCTTTTATCGATCTTGCGAGCCGCAAGCTGCTTGCTGTGCCGTTCGCCAATTTGGTATCCGCTCTTATCTCGCCGCTGTTCTCCGCGGTTGACACCTATCCTGGCATGGCGCTTATCGAAGGCGCGGTCGCACTTTTCCAATTTATGGGTATCCACGGTGCTTCGGTTGTCATGAGTCCGATCAATGCTGCGCTCTACGGCAATACCGTTACCAATCTTGAGGTTTTCCAAGCAGGTGGACACCCGTCAATTGCTCTCACGCAGGACTTTACAAGCTTCATCGGCGGTCTGGGCGGTTCTGGCTGCACGTTCATCGTTCCTATTATCCTGATCATGTTTATGCGCTCCAAGCAGCTTAAAGCCATGGGCAAGGCATCGATTATCCCGGTGATTTTTGGAGTTAACGAGCCCGTTATCTTCGGTATGCCGATTGTTCTCAATCCCTATATGTTCGTGCCCTTCCTAGTGGCTCCTATGGTCAACGCCATTATCGGTAAATTTTTCATTGACGTCATTGGAATGAACGCCCCCATGTATACCATGCCGTGGGCGCTTCCCGGCCCAATCGGTGCATTCCTCACCACGGGTCTCGATCTGCGTTCTCTCGTATTGATGGCAGTGCTGTTGGTCGTTGACTTTGTGATTTACTATCCGTTCTGCAAGGCGTATGACCATCAGCTTTGTTTGGAAGAGTCTGCAAAGGAGACTGCAGGAACCTCGGATGCAGATGCTATTGCCGCACAGGAAAATGTCGCAAAAGCTCTCGAGGCGGTAAAGGACAAGGCGGAGCAGATCCGCGTGCTTGTGCTTTGCCAGGGTGCCGGCACTTCGACTCTCTTGGCAAATGCTCTTCGCGAAGGTGCCGCTGCTAAGGGTATCGATCTGGTTTCTCAGTCCGGTGCGTACGGAAGCCACTATGAGACGATGGATCAGTACAACGTGATTGTTCTGGCACCCCAGGCACGCATGTACTATGACGCTATGAAGGCCGATACCGATCGCCTTGGAATTAAACTGCTCACCACAAGGGGCAAGGAGTATATCGACCTTACCAACGATCCCGAAGGCGCAATTGACTGGATCGTTCAGGAGCTGGCCAAATAGTGGATGCACTCCGTCGTTGATTCGTCGGTGTATAGTACGGCCCCGCAGCTTATTGAGCTGCGGGGCCGTATTTCGTTGAGTATCAAGTTGAGACAATGAGCGCAACCGACGTGAGATCGCATTGGCGCTCTCCGAGTCACCGACAAGCTGACTTCCATCTATGTGACCAAGTCGCTCTCGGTGTTTAACCTGCTCGAGACGCGCGAAGACTGCGACCTGTGCCTGGTAGGCGGCATGTACCGCCGCCGCACCGCCGCCTTTGTGGGGCCCACGGCCGAGGATACCCTGCGCGCGCTGGGCATCGATGCGGCGTTTATCGGCGCCAACGGTATTCTGGACGGCGACGTGTCCACGTCCAACATGGACGAGGGCCGCATCCAGCAGCTCGCCTTTAGCAAGGTCGATACGCGCTATCTGATTGCCGACTCCAGCAGGATCGGCAGGCGATACATCTGCCCCCCCTGCCGGCGCGGGGGTACCGCTTTACAATGACGCGCAAATAACTTTGAGCAACAAGGATGAGGCTATTCTGAGATATGACTAGACTCCGTATTTCGTCTTTATGTCCCTTGAGAATGAATCATAGTCTTCATAGAGCCCCTCTTTGCTTTCATCCTCGGCGTGGTTTATACGTTCAAGGAGCTTATCCTTTGGAGCCTCTATTGTTATTGCGGCCTCGCTATCGGGTATTGTGGATTGCAAGAATAGTTCTAGAGCATGGACGTCTTTGAGTATGTAGCCTGTCGAACGACCCGCTCCTGTTTTTTCGATTGCGCTGCAACTAACAAGCTGACCGAGGGTTCGTTTAACGGTGACCTCGCTGATATCGGGGCAGTTGGATCGGATGTCGGATTTCTTAATGACGCCGGGTCTCTGTTGAAATAGAACGGCGATGCGCGCTTGCTTCGACATGGGACGAGTGCTTGATTCAATTAAGGTACGCTGCTCGAGCTGTCGGTAGGCGGCCAGGGTTGTTCCGAGCATGAAACGGATAAAGGGTACTTCGGTGTTTTGATTTTCATTCCATCCAGTGGAGCTTGCAGCGAGAGCGTTGTAGTAAAGCGCTTTGTTGTCTTCAATAAGTCGTTCGATGCTGATGTAACGCGCAACGTCGTATCCAGTCTTTTCGAGCAGCAGCGTTGTAAGGAGCCGGCTCATCCTGCCATTGCCATCGTTGAAGGGATGAATGCTGGCAAAATCGAAGATGAAGCGGAATGATATAAGGAGGGGGTCGCAAACTTGACGAGATAAGGCGTCGTTGAGGGACCGACAGGCTTCTTCGATAAGTCCGGGGGTTGCTAGGGCCGAAGGCGGCCTAAAGCGCACAAATCGATTTCCTTGATCGTCAATGGAGACGATTTCGTTATCGCTATCTTTCCAATGGCCTCCATACGAGATTGCCGTGTGCGCCATGAGGTCACGATGCAACTGCAGAATGACCGATGGCGTTACGGGAATGGAATCGTGTTGCTCGTGAATAAGCGACAGCACATCTCGGTATCCAGCAATTTCTTCCTCTGCGCGGGAGCTTGGCTTGGCGGAATACGCCATGATCGCTTTGAGTCTTTTTTGGGTGGTAACAATTCCTTCAAGTCCGTTGGAGGACCGGGTGCTTTGGATCTTAGCCTCCTCCATTAGGGACGATAGAAGCTCGGGTTTGACTTGACTCAGAGCAAGCTGACGGCCTTTATGCTCGCGTATCGAGAGGAGGAGGTTGGTGATTGGAGTTGCTTCGAGTTCCGCTGGGACTGTGGTGTAATCGAACTGGCGCATGCGGCTCCTTTCAGTATCACGAACATACTTTCGATATCATAATATCATTAAATGATACCGAAAGTATGTTCGTGATACCGAAAACTAGAAACCATGCTTTATAACTGCTTGGAAAGTTCGGATTTGACTATCTTATTGTCTCGATCTGTAACAGTTAGACGGTTAAAAGTGGGCTACGTGTTACAGATTGAGATCTTTCAGCCCTGGTCGCCCGTTCGTCTAAATCTATAACAGTTAGGATTGAAAATCCCTGCTAGATGTTACAGATCGAGATAAACGGCCTGCTCGGGCTCACCAAAAACAAAAAAGGCCGCATGCGAACCCGTGGGGGATTCGCATGCGGCCGACAGGGGATACGCGGCTGAAGTTAGGCCATGAGCAGGCCGGTCTCCGCGACGTTCTTGTACCAGTACGCGCTCGCCTTGGGATAGCGCTTCTGGGTCTCAAAGTCGACGTAGAACAGGCCATAGCGCTTGTTATAGCCGTTGGTCCAGGAGAACTGGTCCTGCAGCGACCACACAAAGTAACCGTCGACGTTTACGCCGCCGTCGATTGCCTTGAGGATCCACGCGAGATGCTGACGCATGTAGTCGATACGAGGGGCGTCATCGATAAAGCCATCCTCGAAGTCGTCCTTATAGCCCATGCCGTTCTCGGTGATGTAGATCTTCTTGTAGTTGGGGTAATCGTTCTTAATGCGGAGCAGCAGGTCGTAGAGGCCCTCGGGATAGATAATCCAGTCCCAATCGGTGGTGGGTACGCCTTCGCGCACGCATGACTCGCCCACGCCCTTGAGGAACCAGCGCGAGGAGCCCTTGTCGCCGGTGCCATTGTGGTTGATGTCGTTTTCGCCCTCGGCGGCACGCAGGAACTGGCACTTGTAGGTGTTGACGCCCAGGCAATCGTTGTAGGGGAGCGCGGCGGTCAGCGCGGCGATGTCCTCGTCGCGGACGTCGAGTTCGCCGCCGGCGATATGGGCCAGCTTGGTCGCAGCCTCCATGGTGTCGGCTGCATAGTGGCCGCGGAAGGTGGCGTCGAGTACCCAGCGGTTGTTGATGACGTCGGCCATGCGAGCTGCCTCGCAGTCGGCGGCGTTGTTGGGGTCGAGGGGATACTTGGGCTCCAGGTTCTGGACAATGCCGATCTCGCCCTCAAAGCCGCCCTCGTGGAAGGCGACGACGGCCTTGGCATGGGCCACCATCATGTTGTGCATGAGCTGGAAGGCCTTATCCAGGCGATACTTCTCGCCGTGCGGCCAGTTGCCGACGATAAAGCTGCCCTCGGCGGTCGCGGGGATCTCGTTAAAGGTAAACCAGTGCTTGACCTCGGTGAACTCGGCAAAGCAGAACTTGGCGTACTCGACAAAGGCGTCGATCGTCGTGCGCGTCAGGAAGCCCTCGCCGCCGTTCTGGTAAAAGGCCTCGGGCGTATCAAAGTGATCGAGCGTGACATAGGGGATAACGCCGGCTTTATTGCAGGTGGCAAAGAGCTCGTGATAGAAGGCAACACCCTCGGGGTTAATCTCACCAGTGCCGCTGGGGAAGATACGGCTCCAAGCGATGGAGACACGAATGCCGTTGATGCCGAAGCGCTGGCACAGGTCGATATCGACCGGGTACTTGTTGTAGAAATCGCTTGCGGGGTCGGGGGAGAAACGGCCCTGAGCAGCCAGGAAATCGTCCCAGGGCACTTTGCCCTTGCCGTGTGTACGGGTCTCGCCCTCAACCTGGTAAGCAGCGGTGGCGCCGCCAAACAAAAAGCCGTCGGGGAACTGCATGGGGTTGGTCATGAGTCATCCTTTCTGTGGGATACGAATAGGGAGAGGTGCCCGAGCTGGGGATCCGGGCACCAACAGAGGGAGGAACTAGTCGAGGTTCTCGCGGAGCCACTTGATGGCGCCAGTGGGGTCGCGGGTAAGGTCGATATATTCCTTGCCGCGCGGGGCGAGCAGCTTAATGCCCAGACGATCGGTGTCGGCCTTCATGTCGTTGTAGTAGCTACGAACCTGCGGGGCGAGCACGATGACGTCGTACTGATCCATGATGGCAGTGTGCTGACCATAGGCGCCTGCGGAGGAAGCGATGTTCTCTCCGGTCTGCGCAGCACCTTCCTTGATGGCATTGGCAAGCATGGCAGAGGTGCCGGCGCCGGCGCACAGGACGAGGACCTTCAGACCGTCGACGTCCTTCTTAGCGGATGCGTCGGCGGCGGGCTCGGGCTGATCGGCGACAGGCTTGCTGTCGGCGGCAGCGGCGGTCGGCTCGACGGAAGCGGTGACAGCGGCGGTCGGCTCGACAGCGGGCGCAGGGGCGTTGGCAGCGATGGTGGCAGCACCATCGGATTCGAGACCCAGCTCGGCGGCGCGCTCGGCCTCCTGGTCGCAGAGCAGCTTATCGTATGCCTTCAAGAACGGCAGGTAGATGATAGCGTCCAGCAAGATGATGATTGCAACAAACACCAGGGCGATAAGCTGGAAGTTTGTGGTGATGAAGATGCCGATGGGGGCAGGGGTAGCCCAAGGCACCACGAAGGAGAAGCCGTTCATGCCCACATTGTCGATAAAGAACTTGGCAACACTCACGTTGACGCAGCCGGCGGCAACAAAGGGGATGAGCATGTAGGGGTTAAGGATCATCGGCGCGCCAAAGAGCAGCGGCTCGTTGACAGCAAAGGCAACAGGAACAATCGAGGCCTTACCGACGGCTTTGAGCTGCTTGGACTTCATAAAGAGAATCAGCAGAAGCGGCACGATGAACGTAGCGCCAGTGCCGCCGAACTCACCCACGAGCGACATGTTAAAGGTGAGGGAGTGGGCGGGGTGGCCACCGGCCAGCAGAACCTGCAGGTTCTCGGCCTGGTTGGCAAGACGGATGGGGTCGATGCCCGGCTGGACAATCGAAGGGCCGTGGACGCCGATGAACCAGAAGAACGCGGTGGCTGCCTGGATAAGGATGAGGCCAGGATAGGTTTCTGCCGCAGTGAAGAGCGGGGAGAGCAGCTTGATGAGCAGCTCGGAGAACGGAACGCCCATGAGGTTGCGCACAACCACATCGATGATGCCGCAGATAATGACAGCGCCGCCAAAGGGGATAATGTCGCGGAAGTTCTGAGCGATGGCGCCCGGGACCTCCTTGGGCAGCTTAATGGTCAGATCGCGCGAGACGCAGAATTTGTAGACCCACACGGTGATGAACGCGGCGATATAGGCCGAGAACAGACCGCGCGTACCCATGCTGGTGCAGTCGAAGACCGAAAGCTCGGAGCCGTTGAACTTGGTGGTGAACTGCGTAACGGCGAGCAAAAGCATACTGCACTGGGCGGCCACCATAGTGGAGCCGTCGTTGAGCACCTTGCCGGCGGGCATGCGACGGTTCATGGAAGCCGTAAAGTTCTTGGCAGTGGTGCCGGCAACCATGATGCCCATGACGCCCATGGTGAAGTTGTACAGCTTGTTGCACCAGTCGATGAGCGGCTGGGGCAGCGTGATACCGACTACGCCGGGAAGGGTGGCAATGAGCAGAAAGATCGAAGAGGTGAGGACGATGGGCATGCACCCAAGGAATCCGTCCTTAATAGCCTGGAGGTAGATGTTCCTCGAGATCTTCTCAAAGAACGGCTGATGCTTTTCGAGCATCTTTACGATGGCGTCCATAGAGCTCCTTTGCTACTTGATGCGCGATGCATGTGGATGGAACTGGTCGTCGATGGATGGTCAGGACTGCCCGGAAACCTTCCTGCTCAAGGAAGGCATTGCGAAATGACAACGTTGTCATTTCGTTAATGACAACGTAAGACATTTTTGGAAGAGCAACAAGGATATACGGGTGAGCGGTCGATATTGTCCGGTAAACGGTTGATTTATCAGTCAGGCAGGTGGTGTATGCTAGAACGCAAAAAACAAGCGATAGAGAACCGAGTGGAGAAGTAGTGGCAACGATGGACAAGAAAAATGTCTCAATGAACGATGTGGCGATTGCCGCGGGTGTTTCTCTCAAGACGGTTTCGCGTGTGATTAACGAGCCCGGTAGCGTGCGAGAGTCGACACGCGATAAGGTCCATTCCGCAATGGAAGCGCTCGGGTTCCGGGCGAACTTTGCCGCGCGTTCGCTCAAGTTGGGCCGTTACGGGTGCATCGGCGTGGTGCTGTTCCACTTGTCGGGCGGTGCCGTGGACATGATTGACGGTATCGCAGATGCCGCCGAAGAACGCGGCTTTGCGCTCACGATGATCAAAAAGCGGGCGGGGGAGAAGATGACCCTTGCCGAAGCGGCGCGTAGGATGTCGCAGCTGCCTGTTGATGGCATGATCTTCAACCTGCGTCAGATGGTCGATGACTTTGATACTTTTGAGGCACCGAAAGACCTCAAGACGGTGATTATCACACCGATGGAACATCCTACCTGCTCCACCGTCAGTGACGATCAAGAGGGCGGCGCGCGCATGGCGTGCGAGTACTTCTTGAATCACGGGCACAAGAACGTGTACTTCGTCTCTGGTAAGAAAGAAGCGCTGTCGAGCCAGTGCCGTATGAAAGGTTGGCGAGCGGCACTCGAGGCGCATGGCATTGAGCCGCCCGAGCCTCTGCAAGGCGATTGGAATGCGGATAGTGGCTATGCCGCGGGCCTTGTGCTTGCCGATAAAGCCGATTGCACGGCGGTCCTCGCTGCTAACGACTGCATGGCAAACGGCGTGATGATGGCTCTACGTGACAAAGGGCTCAGTGTGCCCGACGACGTGTCCGTGATCGGCTTTGATGACGAGCTTTACAAGACGATTCCCAACTCGATTCTGACGTCGGTGAAGTTCCGTCACCGCGAGCTGGGCGTCCGTGCGCTTAACGAGGTCGTCGCAGGTCTGGAAGCCCCGAGCTCCAGAAGCCGTACGCTCGTCTCGGGCGTGTTGGTCGAACGTTCCAGCGTAAAGGACCTGCGGGCGTAGGGTTTTTCGGCCCGTTCGTCTCAATCTGTAACAGTTAGGACCGAAAAACTCAGCTAAATATTACAGATTGAGATATTTCTGCTCGGGCGTTCTGTTTGTCTCGATCTGTAACAGCTAGGATCCAAAAACTCGGCTAGATGTTACAGATTGAGATGAACAGGAGGGCGGGTGCGGTCTAAACAAAATGGCCCGCGCATCACGCATCGATGCATGGGCCATTTTTTGTCTGCGAGCGGCAGGTGGCGTCAGCGTCTTATGCCTTGAGGTTTTCCTCGATCCAGGCGACGGCACCCTTGGGATCCTTAGTGAGGTCGATGTACTGTTTGCCCTTGGGCGACAGCAGCGTGATGCCCAGGCGGTCGGTGTCGGCCTTCATCTCGTTGTAATAGGTGCGAACCTGCGGAGCCAGGACGATGACGTTGTACTGGTCCATGATGGCGTAGTGGCTGCCGTAGGCACCGGCGTTGGCGGTAATGTCGATGCCCAGCTCGTCGGCGCCTTCCTTAAGCGCGTTGGCGAGCAGTGCAGAGGTGCCGGCGCCAGCGCACAGAACCAGAACCCTCAGATCCTTGCCCTTAAGGGCGGACAGAGCTGCGGAGGCCTCGGTGGCAGAAGCGGTCTCGACAACAGGAGCCTCAACGGCGGGGGCGGCAGCGGTCTTGACGGCCTTGGTCTCCTCGGCCTCTTCTTCGGCCAGGGTCTCGGCCTCCTGCTTGCACAGGACGTTGTCGTAGGCCTTGCAGAACGGGTAGTAGATCAAGAAGTCAACGACCAGCAGGACGACAACCAGGACCAGAGAGATCGGCTGGAAGTTGGTGTCGATGAAGGTGCCGATCGGTCCGGGGAGTGCCCACGGCATGGCATAGATAAAGCCGTTCATGCCCAAAAAGTCGATGAAGAACTTACCAATGAGGACGTTGGCCACGGGGGCAAACAGGAACGGGATCAGGAAGTACGGGTTGAGGATGATGGGCGCGGCGAACAGCAGCGGCTCGTTGACGGCGAACATCACGGGTACGACAGAGGCTTTGCCGACGGCCTTGAGCTGCTTGGAGCGCATAAAGAGCAGGAAGATGATCGGGACAATGAACGTGGCGCCGGTGCCGCCGAGTTCGCCGATGTAGTTACCGAAGTTCTCGGTCAGGGCGAGGGCGGGGTGACCGCCGGCCTGCAGCGTGGCGAGGTTGGTGGTGATGTTGCCAAACAGCGCGGCGTTGAGGGCAGGCTTAACGACCGAGGGGCCGTGGATGCCCATGAACCAGAACAGCGGGATCATGAACCAGATGAGGGCGAGGCCGGCGTAGGAATCGGCAGCGGCGAACAGCGGGCTCACCAGCGTGGAGATGACGTTGGCAAACGGGACGGCCAAGCAGGTGCGGCAGATAACGTCGATGACGGCGACAAACAGGATGGAGAAGCTGAAGGCGAAGATGTCGCGGAAGTTCTGGGCGATGGCGCCGGGGACTTCTTTGGGCAGCTTGATGGTGATGTCTCGCTTAATGCAGAAGGCATAGATGTTGACCGTGGCAAATGCGGCGACAAAGGAGCTCAGCAGGCCCTTGGTGCCCATGTTGTCGGTAAAGAACACCGAGACATCGGCGCCGTCGATCTTGGCACTCGTCTGGGTAACGGCCAAGATGAGCATAGCGCACATGGCGGCGACCATGGTGCTCGTGGCGTTGATGGCCTTGCCGGCAGGCATGCGGCGGTTCTTGGAGCCGGTCAGCGCGCTTGCGGTGGTGCCGGCGACCATGATGCCCACGACGCCCATCGTGAAGTTGTAAACCTTGTTGCAGAAGTTCACGACGTCGACGTTCCACCAGTCGGGCAGCGTAAAGCCGCCGACCGTGGCGACAACGCCCGGCAGGGTCGAAATAAGCAGGAAGACAGAAGAAGACAGGATGATGGGCATTGCTGCCAAAAAGCCGTCTTTAATGGCCTGAAGGTAGATGTTCTTAGAGACCTTGTCGAAGTACGGCTGACCTTTCTCCAAGAACTTAACGATCGATTCCATAGTTCACGCTCCTCTTTGCATGAAATCTTAATGGCATGGACGTTGAAAACCTATATGGTCTCCCGCTTGCTAAAAGCCCGGGTGCAGGCGGGGTCGGTCCCAGGGGGAGAGAGGGGAGCGGCTGGGTTTGTAT
>NZ_JBCOTQ010000054.1:0-14327 GCF_040920445.1 Collinsella aerofaciens
GGGCGTGGAGGTCCTCTATCTCGAGAACCTCGTCGCCGAGGTGTTCGACCAGGTCCCCGGCGCCCGCGCCGAGTTCACCGACCAGTACATCGCCGAGGCCGGCATCCGCGGCCAGCACATGCCGCAGATCGTCCGCGAGAAGCTGGACTCCATCGAGGACAACCTCGAGTTCGTCAAGAAGACCATGGCCGGCATGACCAAGTCCGAGATCGACATGCCCCTCACGGCGTCCACGACCCTCGACTCCCTGGTCAACTCCGAGTCCGAGTCCGACCTGATCATCGACCCGATGCCCAACCTCTACTTCACCCGCGACCCGTTCGCGGTCATCGGCGAGGGCGTCAACCTCAACCGCATGTACTCGGTCACCCGCAACCGCGAGACCCTGTACGGCAAGTACGTCTTCAAGTACCACCCCGACTACAAGGACGTCTCGCTGTACTTCCGCCGCGACTGCCAGTTCCACACCGAGGGCGGCGACGTGCTGAACATCAACGAGAAGACCCTCGCCGTCGGCATCTCCCAGCGCACCCAGGCCGCCGCGATCGACGTCATGGCCCAGAACATCTTCTGGAACTCCGACTCCAAGGTCGAGCGCATCCTGGCCTTCGATATCCCGGTCTCGCGCGCCTTCATGCACCTCGACACGGTCTTCACCCAGATCGACGTCGATAAGTTCACGATCCACCCCGCCATCATGGGCACCCTGCGCGTCTACGAGCTGACCGCCGGCAAGAACCCGGGCGACGTGAACATCCGCCTGATCGAGGACACCCTCGAGCACGTCCTGGAGGACGCCACCGGCGTCGACCAGGTCAAGCTGATCCCCTGCGGCGGCGGCGACCCGATCGCGGCCTCCCGCGAGCAGTGGAACGACGGCTCCAACACCCTGTGCGTCGAGCCCGGCAAGATCTGCGTCTACGCCCGCAACACCGTCACCAACGACGTGCTGTACAAGGAGGGCCTGGACCTTCTCGTCGTGCCCTCCGCCGAGCTCTCCCGCGGCCGCGGCGGCCCGCGCTGCATGAGCATGCCCTTCTGGCGCGAGGACCTCTAAGTCTTTCCGTTTCCGGTGCGGTCCCCCTACAACCGCACCGGCTTCGCCCGTTAAACGGGCGCCACTAATACTTACGTAATTCATTTCTTCGAAAGGAATCAAACCATGGGTGTTAACCTTTCCGGCCGTAGCTTCCTCAAGCTTCTCGACCTCACCACCGAGGAGATCGAGTACCTGCTCAAGCTCTCCAAGAACTTCAAGGATATGAAGCGCGCTGGCGTTCCGCACCGCTATCTCGAGGGCAAGAATATCGTTCTGCTCTTCCAGAAGACCTCTACTCGTACCCGCTGCGCCTTCGAGGTCGGCGGCATGGATCTGGGTATGGGCGTGACCTACCTCGATCCGGGTTCGTCGCAGATGGGCAAGAAGGAGTCCATCGAGGACACCGCCCGCGTTCTCGGCCGCATGTATGACGGCATCGAGTTCCGTGGCTTTGCCCAGGACGACGTCGAGGAGCTCGCTGCTAAGTCCGGCGTGCCCGTGTGGAACGGCCTGACCACCGAGTGGCACCCCACCCAGATGCTCGCCGACATCCTGACCGTCCAGGAGAACTTCAACTACGACATCAAGGGCAAGACCCTCGTCTTCATGGGCGACTGCAAGAACAATGTCGCTCGCTCCCTCATGGTCGTCTGCTCCAAGCTCGGCATGAACTTCGTGGCCTGCGGCCCCGAGGAGTGCATGCCCGCTGACGACGTCATCGAGGCCTGCAAGCCCATCGCCGAGGCTAACGGCTGCACCATCAAGCTGACCACCGACGTCAAGGACGGCGTCACCGGTGCCGACGTTATCTACACCGACGTGTGGGTCTCCATGGGCGAGCCCGACGAGGTCTGGGCCGAGCGCATCGCTCAGCTCACCCCGTATCGTGTTACCTCCGAGGTCATGGCTATGGCCAACCCGGGTGCTATCTTCCTGCACTGCCTGCCCAGCTTCCACGACACCAACACCACCATTGGCGCCGAGAAGTGCGAGCAGTTCGGCATCACCGAGCAGGAGGTCACCGACGAGGTCTTCGAGAGCCCCGCTTCCAAGGTCTTCGACGAGGCCGAGAACCGCATGCACACCATCAAGGCTGTCATGTACGCCACGCTCAAGTAAGAGCATCTAGCATCTCGCTCGGGGTGTATTGTTGAACACCCCGAGCGGCTGTGTCTGGTAAATATCTCGCATCGGGCGGTGGGCACGGTACGGAAGATCCGCTTCGCACGAGAAAGTTAAATGATTTATGAAGGGGGGATGAGAACTATGACTGAGACCGCTAAGAAAAAGCGCGGTATGCCTTCATCGTTCACCATTCTTCTTGCTCTGCTGGCAATTGTCGCAGTGATTACCGTTATCGTCTCCGGCACGTCCGGCGGCGCGGTTACTGCCGCCCGTCTGAGCGATTTCTGCACCGCCCCGATTAAGGGCTTCGCTGACGCTCTGCCCGTCTGCCTCTTCGTTATGATCCTGGGCGGCTTCCTCGGCATGATGACCGAGACCGGCGCCCTGGACAACGGCATTGCCGTTCTGGTGCAGAAGCTTAAGGGCAACGAGATCATGCTCATTCCCGTGCTGATGCTCATCTTCTCCCTCGGTGGTACCACCTATGGTATGTGCGAGGAGACCGTTCCCTTCTACGCCCTGCTTGCCGCTACCATGATGGCCGCTGGCTTCGACCCGATGGTCGGCGCCGCTACCGTCCTGCTCGGCGCTGGCTGCGGCTGCCTGGGCTCCACGGTTAACCCATTCGCCGTCGGCGCTGCCGTCGACGCTTTGACCGGCGTTGGCATTGAGGTCAACCAGTCCATCATCATCGGCCTCGGTGCCGTCCTGTGGATTGTTACCACTGCCATGTCCATCTTCTTCGTCATGAGCTATGCCAAGAAGGTCAAGGCTGACAAGGGTTCCACCATCCTGTCGATGCAGGAGCTCAAGGACGCCGAAGAGGCTCACGGCAAGGCTGCTTCCGAGGTTCACAATGAGGTCAAGCTCACCGGTCGTCAGAAGGGTGTTCTGATCGCCTTTGCCTTCACCTTCGTCGTCATGATCGTCGGCTTCATTCCGCTGGCCGACCTCAACGAGGGCGTCGCCAACTTCTTCGACGCTGGCGCTGTCTACGACGCCGACGGTAACGCCGTCGTCCAGGGCTGGTCTGCCCTGATCACCGGCCTGCCCATTGGCCAGTGGTACTTCGACGAGGCTTCCACCTGGTTCTTCCTCATGGCCGTCCTGATCGGTATCATCGGTGGTCTGTCCGAGAAGCAGATCGTTAACACCTTCATCACCGGCGCTGCCGACATGATGTCCGTTGTTCTCGTCATCGCCCTCGCCCGTGGTATCTCCGTCCTCATGGCTAACACCGGCCTCGACGTCTACGTCCTCGACGCTGCCGCCAATGCTCTGGCTGGCCTGTCCGGCGTGATCTTCGCTCCCATGAGCTTCCTGGTCTACTTCGGCCTGTCCTTCCTGATCCCCTCGACCTCTGGTATGGCTACCGTCTCCATGCCTATCATGGGACCACTGGCTGTTAAGCTCGGCTTCTCGCCCGAGGTCATGGTCATGATCTTCTCCGCCGCCATCGGTGTCGTGAACCTGTTCACCCCGACCTCCGGCGCCATCATGGGCGGTCTCGCCCTGGCCAAGATCGAGTGGACGACCTGGCTCAAGTTTGCCCTTAAGCTCATCGTCGCTCTCTCCGTCGTCTGCGCCGTCATCCTGACCGTCGCCTGCGTGCTGCTCTAAGTACCCAATGGGTACCCCACGGAAACCTTGACGATCCTGTAGAGGATCACCTGGTCATCGTCTGTCCGGTGGGGTAAACCCACCGGTAGACTCCTACCTTTAGCCCCCTCCCGTTCCGTGCGCGGGAGGGGGCGCACTTATGTTGCGCGGTTCTACGAACCGCGCAACCAGTCGACGCTGCGCGCCGTCCAGAACGACAATTTGTCATTCAAAAGGCAAGGCATGACCAAAAGGTCTATGCCTTGCCTTTTTCATGCCAACTTGTACGTTCTGGACGGCGCTCGCTGTCCGTCCCCTGCCTGCGGCGCTTTCCATTGTTGGTGCAGAGGGCGCTTTGCCTACTCTGGCGGGCTTTCGCTGACTTTTGCTCCACCTGCGGCGCTGCCATTGTTGGTGCAGGGGGGTAGCTTGCTCGCTCTGGTGCCCGTTCGCTGGCTTTGGCTCTGCCTGTGACGTTTTCATTGTTGGTGCTGAGTACCTTGTTTCCCGTCCCAAATGATCTACCCTGGGTCCCCGGTGGTTGCGGTGGGCGTGTTTGGTTGGTGCCTGTTGATGGTCTGGGTATCGGGGAGGGCGAGCTCCGTTATAATCGCCTAGAACATTAAATGGAAACGGGACGGGAGCCATATATGCGCCAGGGTTTCGACAACGCGAAGTATATCGAGCTGCAGGCTGCTCACATTAAGGAGCGCATCTCGCAGTTTGGTGGCAAGCTCTATTTGGAGTTTGGCGGTAAGCTGTTTGATGACTATCATGCGAGCCGCGTGCTGCCGGGTTTTGAACCGGACAGCAAGTTCCGCATGCTCAAGAGCATCGCCGACGATGTCGAGGTTATCATCGCGATCAACGCGAACCACATCGAGAAAAACAAGGCTCGTGGTGACCTCGGCATTACCTATGACGAGGATGTGCTGCGCCTGGTTGACCTGTTTCGCGGCAACGGCTTTGCTGTCGCGGCTGTGGTCATCACCCAGTACGCCGGCCAGCCCGCTGCCGATGTGTTCCGCAACCGCCTGAACGCGCTCGGTATTCCCGCCAAGCTGCACTATCCCATCGAGGGGTATCCGCACGATGTCGATCTGATCGTGTCCGACGATGGCTACGGCAAGAACGAGTTTGTCGAGACCACCCGACCGCTCGTCGTGGTCACTGCCCCCGGTCCTGGCTCGGGCAAGCTTGCCACCTGCCTGTCTCAGCTCTATCACGAGCACAAGCATGGCACGGCCGCCGGCTATGCCAAGTTCGAGACCTTCCCGGTCTGGAATCTTCCTCTGACGCATCCGGTCAATATTGCCTACGAGGCCGCCACGGCTGACCTCGACGACGCCAATATCATCGATTCGTTCCACCTTGAGGCCTACAACAAGACCACGGTCAACTACAACCGCGACGTCGAGGCCTTCCCGGTAGTCCGTGCCCTGATGGAAAAGATCCTGGGCAAGAGCCCCTACCAGAGCCCTACGGACATGGGCGTCAATATGGTCGGCTTTGCCATCACCGATGACGATGCCTGCCGCGACGCTTCCAAGATGGAGATCGTCCGCCGCTACTTTACCGCGGTCGAAAATGTGCGCCGTACCGGCGTGGGCGATGAGCAAGTCGACCGTCTCAAGATTATTATGAAGAAAGCCGGCATCGATAAGAACTACTCACCGGCGCGCTCGGCGGCCCTCACCAGGGAGCAGCTGACGGGTGGTCCCGTGGGTGCCATGGTCATGCCCGATGGCTCCGTGGTGACCGGCAAGACTTCCACGCGCCTGGGCGCCGCGAGCTCGCTCATCATGAATGCACTTAAGCATGTCTCGGGCGTCGACCTTGAGCTCGAGGTCATTAGCGATGAAGCGATCGAGCCCATCAGCAAGCTCAAGACGCATTTCCTGGGCAGCAAAAACCCGCGCCTCCACACCGACGAGACGCTTATGGCGCTGTCGATCACCTCGGCCACGAGTGAGACGGCCGCTCGCGTCCTTTCGGGCCTGGAGCAGCTGCGCGGTTGCGATGCCTTCTTTAGCGTGATTATCTCGCCGACGGACGAGACGGTACTGCGCAAACTGGGTATCAACGTGTGCTGCGAGCCCAAGTTTGAGCGCCGCGGTTTCTTCCATCGCTAAGTTTGAAGCACCGCGGTAATTGCATTGCATTTTGGCCGTATCGGGTTAGCGCCCGGTACGGCTTTTTGATCAATAAAGCGCCTATTTCGGTGAAAAATAGCTGTTTACCTGCCTAGAAACAATTTGAGCGGTATACAATAACCGTAACTGTTTCATCCTTAGCGGGATGCCGCATGATGGATATTACCTGCCATCGTGAGGTGTGTCGGTCGCGCACGGCGCGTTAGATGCTCGTGCTCGGTTTGAGGAGGCTGCTATGGCGGGCAAGGGTCGTGCGAGTGTCAACGATATGAAGCGTGTCGAGGTGCTGGTGTTGATGGAGATCGACCAGCAAACCGAAGACAATGGCGGGCCGTATGGTTTCTCGCGCAAAACGCTTGCCGAGCGCGTGGGGGTTTCGCCGTATCGTGCCCGCGCCGCAATCGATCGCTTGGATTCCGAAGGCATGATTGATGTCGTCTCGCGTTATAGCGACGACGGCGGTCAGCTTGCAAATGGCATTTGCCTCACCGAACGTGGCGAGTGGTATCTTGAGGGCGTCCGTACCGGCATGCTCGTTCAAGAAATGCTTGAGGACGAGGTTGCTGATCGATAGCAGCATGTAACCCTTGCCATAGCGACGCCGCTTGGGAAACCGGGCGGCGTTTTGTTTCAAGATTGAGAAATGCAATCTCACGCGAGAAAAATTGCGAACGGTCCGCGGCGCGAGTATTACAATGAAGACCCGTAAGATGTGGATAAACAACTTCTACGGGAAGCGCAGGTAACTCAATATGACCAAGCATGTGTTCGTAACCGGTGGTGTGGTTTCGTCTCTGGGCAAGGGTATCACCGCGGCCTCGCTGGGCCGTCTGCTCAAGTCGCGTGGCTACAAAGTAACGATGCAGAAGGCCGACCCGTATCTGAACGTCGACCCCGGTACCATGAGCCCCTTCCAGCATGGTGAGGTCTTCGTTACCGAGGATGGTTACGAGTCCGACCTGGACCTGGGTCATTACGAGCGCTTTATTGATGAGAACCTGACCCGCGATTCCAACTTTACGACCGGCGCCATCTATAAGAGCTTGATCGCCCGCGAGCGTCGCGGCGACTTTTTGGGCGGTACCGTGCAGGTGATTCCTCACGTCACCAATGCTATTAAGGACAAGTTCCGCCGCATCGAGGAGCAGACCGGCTCCGATGTAGTCATCACCGAGCTGGGCGGCACGATCGGCGACATCGAGTCCCAACCGTTTGTCGAGGCCATCCGTCAGTACCGCAAGGAGGCCGGCCCCGAGAACGTCTGCTACATCCACGTGTCGCTCGTTCCCTATATCGCCGCCGCCCACGAGGTCAAGACCAAGCCCACGCAGCATTCCGTCAAGGAGCTCCGCAGCTTTGGCATCCAGCCCGATATCATCGTGCTGCGCTCCGACCACCATATCGATGACGCTATCCGCGGAAAGATCGCAAGCTTCTGCGACGTCGACACCGATTGTGTCTTTACCAACGAGGACTGCGCGAGCATTTACGATGTTCCGCAGCTGCTTGCCGAGCAGGACTTTGACCTGCGCATTTGCGAGCGCCTGGGTCTGGACCCGCGTGAGCGCGACATGAGCGAGTGGAACGAGTTCCTGCGCAAACAGAATCACGCCAACCATCACGCCGACAAGGTGAAGATCGCCGTCGTGGGCAAGTACACGCAGCTGCCCGATGCGTACCTGTCGGTTATCGAGGCCCTGCACCATGCGGGCGTCTTCTACGATCGCCATGTGGACGTCCAGCTGGTCGACGGCGAGAGCCTCGACGAGCAGAATGTCTCCGAGGTTCTGGGCGACGCCTCGGGCATCCTGGTCCCCGGCGGCTTTGGCAAGCGCGCCCTGGAGGGCAAGATCCTCGCGGCCGAGTTTGCCCGTGAGCACAAGATTCCGTATCTGGGCATTTGCCTGGGTATGCAGGTGGCCGTGTGCGAGTTCGCCCGCAACGTCGTCGGCCTTGCCGGCGCCAGCTCCTCCGAGTTCGATCCGGACGGCCCGTTTAGCGTCATCGATCTGATGAGCTCGCAGGAGGACGTGACCGAGAAGGGCGGCACCATGCGCCTGGGCGCCTATCCGTGCAAGCTCGCCGCCGATACCCTTGCTCGCGAGGCATATGGCGAGGAGCTCGTCTACGAGCGTCACCGTCATCGCTTTGAGTTCAACAACGCCTTCCGTGACCAGCTCGAGGACGCCGGCTTGGTTATCTCGGGTCTGTCGCCCGACGAGCGCCTGGTCGAGATGGTCGAGCTGCCGCGCGACGTGCATCCGTGGTATGTGGCAACCCAGGCTCATCCCGAGTTCAAGAGCCGCCCGACCAACCCGCAGCCGCTGTTCCGCGAGTTCGTGCGCGCTTCGATCGGCCAGCACGAGGGTGTCGACCGTCTGCAGGTGACGCCCATGAACCTCGCTACGGACTGAGGGTGCCGGCGAATAAGGAACATACCGAAGCTACTCCCTCGTCGCTCGCCGTGGCGGCGGGGGAGTATCTCGATTACCTCGCGGTCGAGCGGGGTTTGGCGCGCAACACGATTGCGGCCTATCGTCGTGACCTGACGACGTACTGCGCCTATCTGGAGCGGGCGGGTATTGTGTCTTTTGAAGAGGTGACCCGTCAGGTCGTGGAGGGCTTTGTCGCCGCCCGTCGCGATGGGGGCTATTCGGATGCCTCGGTGGAGCGTGCGCTTGCGGCCGTGAAGGGCCTGCATGCCTTTTTGGTGCGCGATGGGGCTGTGGCCCAAAATCCAACGGCGGCGTTGCGCCTGCCTAAAAAGGCTGAGCGTTTGCCGGAGTATCTATCGGTGGAGGATGTCTCGGCGCTGCTCGATCAAGACTTCCCCGAGGGCGAGATGGGCTTGCGCGACCACGCCATCTTGGAAGTGCTCTACGGATGCGGTTTGCGTGTGAGCGAGTTGGTGGGACTCGATGTGGGCGATATCCATATCGACGATGGCTTTGTGCTCGTTCGCGGTAAGGGCTCAAAGGAACGCCTGTCCCCGCTGGTGGGAAGCGCGGCGCGAGCTCTGACGCTTTATGTAACTGAGGGGCGTTCTCGCTTGGCGGCCCATGCCCGCGGAACCGAGACCTCGGCGGTCTTTTTAAATAAGAACGGCCGCCGTCTGTCGCGCCAGGGCATCCATGCCATCTGTGAGCGCTACGGGCGCCAGGTGGGACTGGTGGGGCTCCATCCCCATACGCTGCGTCACTCCTTTGCCACCCATATGCTTGCGGGCGGCGCAGACCTCCGTGTGCTACAGGAGATCTTGGGACATGCCGATATATCGACCACGCAGGTCTACACGCATGTCGATCGTACGCAACTGACCGAGGTCTATTTGGCGGCGCACCCGCTGGCACATCGTTAACACATCGCTGACCTGCATATTTATAGGTATTTGGGGACGGGCTCCAGATTGCCGCGGCGTGCTTTTGCGCGCGCATGGGCAATCTGGGGCCCGTCCCATTTTTCGCCACTTGGCGTCGCGGTGGTGGGCCGCACGTGCCTTGGGTGGGGGAGTTTGGGGGCGATGTGAACGGCATGTAAAGGGACGCAAAAATCGCCTCAAGGTCAACTTGAAGGTTGAGGTTGAACGGCGGGGTGCCACAGGTGGCATCCCGCCGTTGCTGTAAACACAACATATTGTGTTTTCGAACATATGCTTGGGGGTGTTTTGCGATATATGGTGGGTGGAGTGGTGGGGCGGGGTGGGGGAAGGGGTGGGGAAAGGTGTTGAAAAATGGGGCGGTTCCCCATATTATTAATGACGTCGACAGGCGGGGTGGTTCCCCGCGTACGTGCCATCTGAGTAACCGAGGGGAGGGCGCACATGGGAATGACTGGTGCATACGAGCGCAATCTCGATGCAAAAGGTCGTCTGTCCCTGCCTGCACCCCTTCGCGAGGAGCTTGGAGAGCACGTTCGCGTGTTCAAAGCCCTGGATGTCGATGCTCTGTACGTGTTCTCTGCCGAGGCCTTCGATAAGTGGGTCGAAGGACTCTTCGCGGGTCGTGAGGGCCACGAGGGTTTTAACCCGCGTGACATTAATGACCAGAAGCTCATGAGGGCGATCAACAAGCGCACCACGTCGATGGACGTGGACAGCGCCGGTCGTATCGGTCTTTCCGAGTCTCTCCGCAAGCAGGCGAACCTCGACCGCGAGGTCACGGTTGTGGGCAACTACGACCACCTTGAGGTTTGGGATCGCGCCGCGGCCGATGAGGACGATGACGATGAGGCCCTGCTGGACCTCTTCTTCTCGTAAGGGCAAGGCACGGGTAACGGATGGAGCGTGGGATCTTGACACAAGAATATCGGCATGAACCTGTCATGCTCGGCGAAGTGCTTGAGTCGCTGCGGCTAAAGAGCGGCTCCGTTGTCTGCGATTGCACCCTTGGCGGTGCCGGCCATTCGGTAAAGATGGCCGCGCAGGTGGGGGAGACGGGCCTTTTGCTCGGCGTCGATCAGGACGACATGGCCCTCGAGGCCGCTGGCGCCCGTCTGGACCGCGAGGTTCCCGGCGTTCCGCACCAGCTGCTGAAGGGCAACTTCGGCGACTTGGACGAGCTGCTTTGCTCGGCCGAGGTGCCCGGGGTCGATGGCTTCCTGTTCGATTTGGGCGTTTCGTCACCGCAACTCGATATCCCTGGCAGGGGCTTTTCGTATAACGAGGACGCCCCATTGGACATGCGGATGGATCCGGGTAATAACACCTTAAACGCAGCTGAGGTCATCAACACCTATAACGAACACGACCTCGCCCGGATTCTACGCGTCTACGGCGAAGAGAAGTTCGCCTCGCAGATCGCGCGCGAGATCGTGCGCCGCCGCGAGCAAGAACCGATCGAAACCACCGGTCAATTTGTCGAGATCATCAAGGCGGGTATCCCGGCTGCCGCTCGTCGGCATGGCGGACACCCGGCCAAGAAAAGTTTCCAGGCCATTCGCATCGAGGTCAATCACGAGCTCGATGTGCTCGAACGAGGGCTTGATGCCGCCACCAGGTGGCTCAACCCGGGCGGACGTATCTGCGTCATCTCGTATCACTCGCTCGAGGACCGTATCGTAAAGAACCACTTTAAGGAGATGAGCCAGGGGTGCACGTGTCCGCCGGAGATTCCGGTGTGCGTGTGCGGCAACGTGCCGATACTCAAGGTCATCACCCGCAAACCCTTGGTTGCCCAGCCTGATGCGGTTGAGCGCAACCCTCGGGCGAGATCAGCCAAAATCCGCGTGGCGCAGCGTCTGTAGGCGCGACCGCGCGATATTGGACCTCCCGCTCGCACCATAAACGAAGCTTAAACACACTACCAACGTACTCGGGATGGGAGGCGGCATATCATGGGCTACAACACTTCAAGCGCAGCACTCGCCTATGATATGAACGCCATGCCCGCCTATCGTGAGACGCCGCAGGCCCCCGTTGCTCCCCGTGAGCAGCGCACGCCGCGCTTTGATGTCTACACGGGCGCGGGCCGTCAGGCAAACCAGGCGGTAAGCCCGGTTTTCATGAGCGTTCTTAAAACGTTTTGCATCATTGCGGCTATCTTCATGACGATCGGCGTCGCCCGCGTGGCGCTCGCCGGCGTTACGGCCCAGGTGCTCAACAGCAACGCCGAGCTTACCAACACGCTCGAAAAGGCGACCGATGAGAGCTCCGACCTGGAGGTCATGCATTCGGTCTATGGCGCCGACACGCGCATTCGCGACCTTGCGGGCGCTTATGGCATGGTGGAGCCCAGCGAGAGCGTTACACTTGACTTTTCGCAGGATGCAGCCGCGGGCGCCAACGCGACCGCGGCTGCTCAGTAGCAAGACGGTAGCTGAGTATGACAAATGACTATCGCCGCGGTTCCGATGGGGGCCGCGGTTCTGGACGTCCCTCGTCGCGGGGACGTTCTGGTTATCAAGGAACGGGTCGGCAATCTTACAACGCCGGGCAGTCCCGTGGCAACGACCCGGCGTCGCGACTTCGCGGCTCGGGCGGCCCTCAAGTGCATAACACCAGGTCGCGCAAGAGTTCGTCGACCGAATGGCTCACAGGCGCGCCTCTGCCTCGCCGCAAAGCCGTCATGGGATTCATTGGGCTTGGCTTGGGCTTGGGCGTCTTTCGCCTTGCCGACTATCAAATTGTCGAAGCCGATAAACTGCGCGAGCGTGCCGATGCGCGCCGCCTGCTTGCGCAGACCCTCTATGCCAAACGCGGCACCATCTACGACCGCAACGGTAACGTGCTGGCGTCGTCGGTCGAATGTCGCAACATCGCCGTGAACCCGCAGCTTGTCGAGGATGTTGACAAGACGGTGTCGGCGCTGGTCAAGGCAACTGGAATCGATAAAAAGACCTGCCGCAAGCTCGTCGAGTCCGATGGCACCTGGGTGTATATCAAGCGCCAGGTGGACGAAGACGATGCTGCGGTGCTGGAGAAGAAGAACCTGCCCGGCGTGCTTTTTGAGCAGGCCATGAAGCGCGTATATCCATACGGCAATCTGGCATCGCAGGTGCTGGGTGTAGTGAATGTGGACAACGACGGCTTGACGGGTCTCGAAAAGCAATACAACAAGCTTCTGACCGGCACGAACGGTTCTCTCGTACGCGAGCGCGCGAGGGACGGCAGCTATATCGCGGGCGGTGCCTATAAAAAGGTGGCCGCGGTCGACGGCGTTGATATCGTGACGACGCTCGACGTCAATATCCAGCGTGCGGCCGAGGATGCCCTGGCAGAGGCAGTTGAGAAGACTAAGGCCAAGAACGGCTCGGCGCTGGTCACCGATCCTACGACAGGCGAGATTTTGGCAGCCTGCTCGTACCCGACCTACGACCAGACCGATCTGGAGAATGCCAAGACCGAGGATATGAATCTGCGCCTGGTCACCGACGCCTACGAGCCCGGCTCGGTCTTTAAGACGCTCGTGGCGGGCGCCGGCTTCGACTTGGGCGTCGTGCGATCGAGTACGTCGTTTGAGGTGCCGGCGAGCATCAAGGTGGGCGACGATACCGTCACCGATGCCGACAAGCGCGACTATGCCATGACCATGGATGTGCGCGAGATGATGCGCCGTTCGTCCAACGTGGGCTTTGTCCTAGTGGGGCGCAAGATCGGTGCCGACGACTTTGCCGCCTATGTGGACAAGTGGGGCATCGGTCACAGCTCGGGTGTCGATTTTCCGGGAGAGAGCCTGGGTATCGTCAAGGAGCGTGACCAGTATGACGGCGCCACGCTGGGCTCGATGAGCTTTGGACAGGCACTGTCCGTCTCGCCGATTGAGATCGCACGTGCCGTGGGCGGCATCGCCAACGGCGGCGTGATGATGACACCGCACTTCTATAAGTCCAGCAAAGGCGACGAGAAGGACTGGGGCGAAGGCGAGCGCGCGATTTCTGAGGATGCCGCATCCCAGGTGACATCGTGCATGCAGACGGTCGTGTCCGAGGGAACGGGCGTTGGCGGCGCGGTTGACGGCTATGACGTGGCGGGTAAGACCGGTACGGCCGAACGTGCCGACGAGAACGGCGGCTACCTCAAGGAGAACTACATGTCGTCCTTTATGGGCTTTGCACCGGCACAATCGCCCAAGGTGCTGTGCTATATCACGCTCGACGGAACGCCGAGCGGCTCAGATGCCGCTGCGGTGCCGTTCCAGTCCATTATGGCCAACGCGCTCGACGTGCTGGGTATCCCGCACACGAAGTAGGGGGTTACAATCTTTGGGGCGTGGTTTGTTGTCCCATATGAGGGTGTTCACATGCCCTGCACCACGCATGTGCGGCGCTGGGATACAATACGCCGATAGCATTATTAGGTTTACAGGGGAGCTGCAATGATAGAGATCGCCGTCAACAACCTCGCGGCCGCAACAGGGGCCCGAACCGTGACGGGAGAAGCCGATCGGGTATGCCGCGGGTGCGTTATCGACTCGCGCCAGGTCGAGGAAGGGACGATTTTCGTCGCCTTTCCCGGTGAAAACGTCGACGGCAATGATTTTGCTTCCCGTGCCGTCCAGTCGGGTGCCGGCGCCGTCGTGATGACGCGTGAGCCCGAGGCCGAGCTGGTCTCGCTGGCGCAGGACAAGGGGTGCGCCATCCTGCTGACCGATGATCCCGAGGAGTTTCTGCTGCGTTTGGCGCACACGTATCGCCTGGAGCTTGGCTGCCTGGTCGTTGGCATTACCGGTTCCATCGGCAAGACGACGACCAAGGACGTGCTCGCCGCCGTGCTCGCCAAGCGCTATCGTGTCTGGGCCACCAAGGGCAATTTCAATAACCTGATCGGCATGCCGCTCACGGTGCTTTCCGCTCCGGCCGATACCGAGGTCCTGGTGCTCGAGATGGGCATGAACCATTTCCACGAGATTGAGCGCCTGTCCCAGTCCGCCAATCCCAACCTTGCCATCGTGAGCAAGATTGGTACCTCTCACATC
>NZ_JBCOTQ010000055.1:0-3691 GCF_040920445.1 Collinsella aerofaciens
CCTGGGGTCCCTCATATACGGCCCTCCCGTCTCCTGCGCCCCTCCCGGAACTGTCCACATCAGTGTAGCCAATCCAACTCGAGCCTGCTCAAGGCCTGCGCGGCCAGGCCGGCGGGCGCCCGCACGACGATCCACTCGGACCGCGGCGGCCACTACCGCTGGCCGGAGTGGATCGGGATCTGCGAGGAGAACGGGCTGGTCAGGAGCATGTCCGCGAAGGGCTGCAGCCCGGACAACTCGGCCTGCGAGGGCTTCTTCGGCCGTCTCAAGAACGAGTTCTTCCACTACAGGGACTGGGAGGGCGTGACGGCCGAGGAGTTCATGGGCAGGCTCGAGGCCTACCTCGTGTACTATCGGGACGGGCGCATCAAGAAGTCCCTCGGGTGGCTCAGCCCGATGGAGTACCGCAGGAAGCTTGGATACGCCTAGGCGCGGTCCAAGAAATCGTCCGCACCCCCTTTGCGGGCTAAGCAGGAACTATTTCACCGCAACTGAATTTCAGGTCAGGCACCCGCAGCAAGAAGGCGAATAGCCTCGGCCTCCCTAGTTACCGCAGGAGGCCCCAGGGCTTACCTCCCAAATCTTTCCGCAGGACGGAAGGACCCCGCCGCGCGAAGCGCACGGCGGGGTCCTGACATGTCCGAGGACGATTTGGGAGGTAAGCCCTGGGAGCTCCGATGGGGGCGGTTCCAGCCGAGGCTATTCGTCGCCGAAGCTGATGCCCAGCGCCTTGGCCTCGCGCACCAGATCACTCTGGGGGTCGACAAACTTGAGCTTGCCGGCGACATCCTCGAGCGGCATGTGGCACATTTTGCCGTCGCGCAGGGCAATCATGTAGCCAAACTCGCCGCGCAGGCAGCCGAGCGCTGCCTCGACGCCGCACTGGGTCGCAAAGATGCGGTCCTGGGCGTCGGGCTGGCCGCCGCGCTGCGTGTGGCCGGGGATGGCGACGCGGGTCTCGCGACCGGTCTTGGCCTCGATCTCCTTGGCGATGTCGTACACGATTGACGGGCTCGTGCGCTCGGCGAGCTTCTTCTTGTACTCCTTCTTGGGCAGCGCCGCGTCCTCCTTGGAGATAGCGCCCTCGGCGACGGCCACGATAGTAAAGCGGCTGCCGGTCTCCATGCGATGCTCGATGGTCTTGATGACGTTATCCATGTCGTAGGGAATCTCGGGAATCAAGATGACATCTGCGCCGCCCGCGACGCCGGCATACAGCGGAATCCAGCCAACCTTGTGACCCATGATCTCGATAACGAACACGCGGCCGTGACTTGAGGCGGTGGTGTGAATGTCGTCGATGCACTTGGTAGCGACGTCGATGGCGCTCGTAAAGCCAAACGTCAACTCGGTGCCCCAGGTGTCGTTATCGATGGTCTTGGGCAGGGCGATAACGTTGAGGCCCTCTTCGCGCAGGCGGTTGGCGGTCTTGGTGGAGCCGTTGCCGCCCAGCATAAACAGGCAGTCGAGCTGCAGCTTATGATAGGTGTGGACCATCGCCGGCACCTTCTCGACGCCGTCGGCCTCGGGAGTGTCCAGGCGCTTGAACGGCGTACGGCTCGTGCCCAGGATGGTGCCGCCGCGGGTGAGGATGCCGCTAAAATCGGCGGGAGTCATGACACGGAATCTGCTGTAGATAAGGCCCTGGTAGCCGTCCTCAAAACCATAGATCTCGATAGGTTCTTCGCTATTGGTCATAAGCGTTTTGACGATGCCGCGCATAGTGGCGTTGAGTGCCTGGCAGTCGCCGCCACTGGTAAGAAGACCGATCCTAAGCATGATGAATCCTTCCGGGCAAGTTATAACATGCGCATAAGTTTACCCCCGCACACTGTTGATACGGGGGTAAAACGTGTTAGCTCAAGCGTATGGAAATGTAAACAACGTCAGGCGAGCGTAAGGCCGACGGGCCTGGCTCCTTACAGTGCGAAGGCGTCGACGTCGCCCCAGTGGCGGCGCAGCGTAATAGCGGCGGCGGGTTCGGTATTGTCAAAGACGACCGACCATTGCGTATTGCTGGTGATGTCTTCCGGATTGGGTTCTTGCGCTGCGGCGCGCAGGGCTTCCCAGACAATCGTTTCGTCCTGGGCACCGACATGGGCGTCAAGGACATCGGCGATCGCGACGGCGCGCTCTTTACCATGGCCCAGCTCGCCATTCTTTTGGTTGGGCAGCACTTCGTCGTCATAGCAGGCGTAGAAGTTCGTAACCTGGCGTACAGGAGTCGCTTTGAAAGCGCGGTCCGGATCGCGCGGATCCCACTCTACTACGTGCGCGTCACCGGCGGCGTCGTTGATAAAGAAGTGGTAATCGCGTCCTGCCATGGCGTGCATGTCGTAGGCGGAAAGCAGGTCGACAGCTTCTTGCGTGGTGGCGGCACGGTCGAGCACCAGACGGATGGCGAGCGAGGTGTTGATGACGGGCCGTTGCGTGTCCTGGTCACAGGGCTTGGAATCCAGGGTGAGTACGGCAACGGACACGCCGCATTCGTTAACACCGTCGAGCTGGGCAAACGGGCCCATCAACGCCGCGGCACGTCCGGCGACGGAGTCAAGCGGAGTGTTATCGCCCAGGTTGTTAAGGGCGGCAAGCCCGATGGAAGCATAGCCGCCGCGTGGGTGATTGCGCACCAGCAGCGCCGAGGTGTCGTCCTTAAAGTCGTAATTGCGACCGGTGCGCACGCGACCTTCGGCATCTACGGCGACAAAAGCGCTGCAGGCAAACTGGGGCGCCTGGACATGTGCCGGCACACCGGGCAGCACCTGCGCCACCACGGCATCGATGTAGGCCTGGTCGTCGCGCACGCCAGCGGCGATGATGCGATCGAGATCGTAGTCGTAGGCGATGTCGATTGCATACAGGTCATAGCCATCCGCGTAGCCGGTCAAGCGTTTGAGCGACGCGGCGGACTTGATTTGCTTGTGATAAACGATACCGGTGGCAGCGGCAAGGCCGACGGCGACTCCCGCGACACCGCAGGTGATGGCAATGTTACGTGGCTTCATGACGGCTCCTCTCGTCCTGTTAGCGCAATTGTCGCAAAAGGAGCGCGGGCATGATGGCTCAACTTGGTGAGTGGCGCGGAATTAAGCACGGAATGAAGAGTGCGGCGCTGGCGTGGCGGGGTATGCTGGAGGGGACCATCAACCCAGCGAAAGGGGAGAGCATGACGGATCAGGAAACGCCCGAGCGCGCGCATGTGACGGCCGATGATATCGAGGCCGCCAACGACCTTATCGACTTTATCGAGGCATGCCCCAGTATGTTCCATACGGCGGCGACCATTATGGCCGAGCTCGACGAGGCGGGCTTTACCTACCTGCCCGAGAATGCGGCGTGGGACATCGAACCGGGCGGGCGTTATTACACGCAGCGCAACACCTCGAGCGTTGTTGCCTTTAAGGTGGGCGAGGACCTGGCCGCGACGTGGGGCGAGGACGGCGTCGCCGGTGACTATCATTTTCAGCTCACGGCGTCGCACAGCGATTCGCCGACGTTTAAGGTCAAGGCCGTGCCCGAGCTCGATGGCGCAGGCGAGACGCTGCGCCTGAACACCGAGGCCTATGGCGGCATGATCGACTACACCTGGTTCGACCGCCCGCTGGCGCTGGCCGGACGTGTGCTGGTGCGCGAGGGCGACCGTATTGAGAGCCGCCTGCTTGCCACCGAGCGCGAGGTCGCTATTATCCCG
>NZ_JBCOTQ010000055.1:3843-14259 GCF_040920445.1 Collinsella aerofaciens
CGTTGAACCCGGGCAGATCCTAGGTCGCGATCTGTTCCTGGTCAATCGTCAGGATGCGCGCATTTGGGGCTGGGCCGACGAGTTTATCTCGACGCCCAAGCTCGACGACCTGGCCTGCGCCTACACCTCGCTGCAGGCATTTTTGGGTGCCGAGAATGCGCATGACATCTCGGTCTTTTGCTGCTTTGATAACGAGGAGGTTGGCTCCGAGACCAAGCAGGGCGCCATGTCGACGTTCTTGGCCGACGCGCTGCGCCGCATCAACGGATCGCTGGGCTTTGACGACGAGTCGTACCATCGCGCACTTGCCGCCTCGATGCTTGTGAGCTGCGACAACGCGCATGCCGTGCACCCCAACCACGCCGAGAAGTGCGATGCTCGCAATCAGGTTGTGCTCAACGGCGGCATTGTCATTAAGGAAGCCGCCAACCAGCACTACTGCACCGATGCCTTTAGCCGCGCGGTGTTCCAGGCCATCTGTGATGACGCCGACGTACCCACACAGGCCTTCGCCAACAAGAGCGATATGGCCGGAGGCTCCACACTCGGCAACCTGTCCAATATGCAGGCGAGCATGCATGCCGTGGACGTGGGCCTGCCGCAGCTGGCCATGCACTCAAGCTACGAGACCGGCGGCGTGCGCGACGTGATGTACGCCATCCGCGCCCTCACGGCCTTCTACGAGCGCAACCTAACCATCAACGGAGCCGTAAGCGTGGAGCTCTAAAACCTGCCAAAAAGGGATGTTAATTTTGGCAGGTTTTATCTGGGCGAATGCAAAGGGTGAAACCGAGCTAGATCTGTGATACGTGGCCGCCGAGGTGCAGTGTGCCTCGGCGGCTTTTTGTGTACAGAGTACGGCTAATGCTTATAAATGCTATACATGCTTTACGTATCTACCATAGAGTTTTATGATAGTTTTGAAGTATTAAGGAGGGGTCATGACCACAACAGCCGCTCAGATCAACGTGCGTCTCGATGCCGATCTTAAAAGGAGTGGGGACGCCGCTCTCTCCAGGGCCGGTATGACGCCGAGCCAAGCGGTGCGAGCGCTCTGGCAGCTTGCAGCGTCGCTGGCCGATCGCCCCGGTGCGCTCGAGGATATCCTGCTGCCCAGTCGTGCCCGGGCGGAACAGCGCGAGCGCGAAAAGGCCGCCAAACGTAAGCTCGAGCTCATGGATCAGGGGTCGAAGCTGTTCGCTGCCGCTTGCCGTGAGTCAGGAATCGATATGGTCAGGGCTCAGCCATCGGACGACGAAGAGCTCAAACGGAATGCCTATGCGGATCGCTATGGCGAGGAGATGAGCTGGCTCTATGAGTGAGGCTCCAAGGCGTATCTTGGTTGACACCAACGTGTGGCTCGATTACTTCATTCCCTCACGACGTGGTCGTTCGGTGGCGATTGAGTTTTTACGCGATGCATGCACGGCGCAGGTGGATTTGCTGTATGCGGCGACATCGTCCAAAGATCTGTTCTATTTGATTTCAAGCGAACATAAGGCATGGTATCGGCGCGAGCATGGCTCACTATCCCAAGATGCCGCCGTGGCGGCGACATCACTTGCATGGGATTGCCTCGACGTGTTGTCGCAACTTGCCACGCCGGTACCCTGCGACCTGAGTGACATATGGATGGCGAGCAAGCAGCGTAATCTCCATAGCGATTACGAAGACGATTTAATCATTGCGGCAGCGATGCGCTCAAAGGCAGATCTCCTGGTCACCAACGATGTCAAACTCTGTTCACACGCGCCTGTCGCAGCAATGAGCGTAGAAGACGCAAAGAATTACTTAGCAACGCTCTAACAATTTGAAGACCCCACAGGTTGAGCAAAAGTCAGCGAGAGCCTGCCGTTTGAGCCAAGGTGCCGTGAAATGAAAAGGCGCTGACCTTCTGGTCGCGCCTTTGAAATTGAACGGCAGATTGGCCAAACGGCGGGCTCGCAGCGTCGACCGGTCCGCCGTTCGTTAGAACGGCGGAACCCATGGGGCTCGCAGCGTCGAGGGGTTCCGGCGTTTGGTAAAACGCCGGAACAATCAGTGCTCGATCCAACAACGTAAAGTTTCGCCGGCCTGCAGGTGACGCAGGTTCTCCGCGGCGATGTCGATGACGTTGTTGAGCGTGGCGGCCAGGTGGAACCAGCCGGAGACGTGCGGCGTGATGAGCATGTTGGGCGCATCCCACAGCGGGCTTGTCGCGGGCAGCGGCTCGGGGTCGGTGACGTCGACCGCGGCGCCGGCGAGATGTCCCGACTCCAGGGCGGCAACCAAATCGTCGGCAACTACAAGATCGCCGCGGCCGCCGTTGGCAAAGAAGGCGCCCGATTTCATCGCGGCGAAGAACTCGGCGTTCGCCAGGCCGCGGGTCTCGGGTGTGCTCGGCATAAAGGATGCGACGATGTCGGCCTCCGCCAAGCGCTCAGGTAGGGCGTCCATGCCGTCCATGTCCTCAAACACAATGGGGTAGACGAGCGGATGGCGCTTGATGCCGCGGACGTGCGCACCCATGCTGCGGCAGAGCGTGGCAAAGTGGCCGCCAATGTCGCCCGCGCCCAGCACCAGCACGTTGGCATTTTTGAGCGAGGTAACCGGCCCCAAATCCTCCCAGCGATGCTCGCGCTGCAAATCGTGATAGCCGGGCAGGCGCTTCATCATGGAAAGGACCATGGTAAACATGTGCTCGCTCACGGCCTGACCGTAGGCGCCGATCGAGCAAGACAGCTTAGCTTCAGCCGGCACGGTGCCGGCGGCCAAGTAATCGTCATAGCCGGCGGTCTGCAATTGCAACAGCTGGAGATGCTCGCATGCCGTGAGCATGCCAGGGTCGATGTTGCCCAGGATCACGTCGGCATCGGCGACCTGTTCACGTGTGGCGGCGTCGGCGCTCGTGTAGATAAAGTCCTCGCCTGGAGCGCTCGACTCGAGGATCGCACGATGGCGGTCGTTGACAGGCAACAAAACCAGGATGTTCACAAGCAGTCATCTCCGCTCAGCCTGCCAAAAAGGGACAGGTTTATTTTGGCAGGTTTTATCAGGCAAAACGTTCAAATAAAACGCCGGATGCAAGACGAGCGTGCCCGTCAGCATCCGGCGCATCTGCGGCTACCAGCTCAGCAGCTCGTAGCCGTCCTCGGTCACCACGAGCTGTACCTCGCACTGAGCCGAATCGCTGCCGTCCTTGGTGCGCACGCACCAACCGTCACCCTTGCTAATCTTGATGTCGGGCGCTCCGGCGTTGACCATGGGCTCGATGGTAAAGACCATGCCCGGAGCCATGATGGTGTCCACATCGGGTGCCTCGGTGGTAAAGCCCACAAACGGGTCCTCGTGGAACTCCTTGCCTATGCCGTGTCCGCCGTACTCGCGCACCACGCTAAAGCCGGCGTCCTCGACCGTCTTTTGCACGGCTTCGGCCATAACGGACAGCGGCAGCCACGGCTTGACGGCCGCCAGACCCGCCTCCACGCTGGCGCGGGTGACGTCGACCAGGCGCTGACGCTCGGCAGAGACCTCGCCAATGCAGAACATGCGGCTCGAATCACTAAAGTAGCCGTCAAGAATCGTGGAGCAGTCCACGTTGATGATGTCGCCCTCGTGCAGCACGTCCGTATCGCAGGGGATACCGTGACAGACCACATCGTTGATCGAGGTGCATACGCTCTTGGGGTAGCCCTCGTAGTTGAGGTCGGCCGGCGTGCCACCGTGCTCGACGGTGTAGTCATAGATCATCTGGTCGATCTGGTTGGTGGTCATGCCCGCGGCGATGTGCTCGCCTACGTAATCGAGCACGCCCACGTTGATGGCGGCCGAGCGCTTGATGCCCTCGATATCGGCGGGCGTCTTGTAGAGCGTGCGGGGCAGAACCTCCCAGCCCTCTTCCCACAAGCGCTCGAGGCGCTCATCAAAGGTGCTATGGCATTTCTTATATTTTTTGCCGCTGCCGCACCAGCAAGCGTCGTTGCGGCCGGGCACGGGTCCTTTGTCAAACATGGCTAACTTCCTTTCATCCGCAGCTAGTATAGCCCACCCACGCGTCTATAAAAGTTGCGGTGATATAGTTCCGATTTAAGCGGTTTAACAGCACAAATAGGAACTATATCACCGCAACTGATGGGGCGGGATGGCGGGCACTAGCTGCTGCGTGGTTTTGCTAGTAGCTCACCTGGCAGGGGATGCCGAGGGCTTGGACGCGCGCGGCAATGGCGTCGAGCACCTCGGGTGCCGCTTTAGCAAGGCCGGCGACCGGTGTCTCGCGCGCCACCGTGTAGATAGTTGCCTCCTGCGGGCGAATGCGCTCGAGCGCCGCGAGCCAAGGGCCAACGTACTCCTCGCCGGTGTTATCGAGAGACTTGCCTCGGTACTCGCCGCTCAAAAACATCGTCTGGATAATGACGTGGCCGTTAAAGCTCGCGAACGTCTCTATCTGGTGCTCTACATCGTAGGGGCCAACGGGCTGGTCGAGCAGCTGGATAAAAGCCGGGTCGACCGTATCGAGCTTGAGGATGTTGTCGTCGACCATCATGAGCGCATCGTGTACCTGGGGACGGTCGGCGCGCGTGCCGTTGGAAAGCACGGCAATCTTGGTGTTTGGGGCCAGCTGGTCGCGCAGCGCGATGGCACCGGCGATGGCCTGCGGAAACTCAGGTGCGGCGGTTGGTTCGCCGTTGCCGGCAAACGTGATTACATCGGGCAGCTCACCCTCGATTGCCATCTCGTGCAGCTTGGCCTCGAGTGCATCGAGCACCACGGCAGCCGTGTTATACGGCTCGTGGCAGGGACGCTCGGCGTTGAGACCGTTCTCGCAGTAGATGCAGTCGAACATGCAGATTTTGCCGCTCGCCGGCATCATGTTGACACCGAGCGAAAGGCCCAGGCGACGGCTGCGGACGGGCCCAAAGATGGGGCTGGCATTCAAAAACGTAGACATAGGCATATGCTCCTCAAGACAATTGTGCCTAAGCATAGCATCGGCTCCAAAGCAAGGTGTGGGCTCTTGCTTTACAAGTTTCGTTTTTTCACGTCGCTCATTATGCCGTGCCATGAAAAGCCTCGGGTCGGGTACAGTTAATCTGTTAACAAGTCGTAAGGCAATGCGGGTCCATCCAATCGTACTGACGTGCAACTGGATGGGCGTTGATGATGGGGGCACAACATGGATTTTACGGTCGAGAATGCGGGCACCACGATTGCCTGCCGCGAATATGCCGGCCCGGATGTATCGTCCGATACACCCGCCTTGGTGTGCGTGCACGGTGCGTGCGTCGACGGTGTCTTTTTTGACGGCATCGCCCGCGAGCTCGCCTGTGACTATCGCGTCATTACCTACGACCGCCGCGGTTGCGGCGAGAGCGGCGACGCTGCAGACGGACGCTACGACCTCGCCGTCCAGGCCGCCGACCTGCAGGCCGTTATCGAGCATATTGGCACTCCGGCAAACGTGCTCGCGCACAGTGCCGGTACGCTGGTGACTCTGGAGCTTCTCCGTGCAAACCCCGCCATAATCTCGCGTGCGATCCTGCATGAACCCGCCGTGACGGATGAGGGTGCCGGTCTGGGCGCGGCCCCGGTTTTGCTCGAGATGATCGCCGCGGGAAAGGTCTCCAGGGCATTACGGGCCTTCCTGGGCGCCATCGGCGATTCGGACCCTGAGGCCCCCAAGTTAACCGAGGCAGAAGCCAAGCATGCCCTGCGCAACGGCCGCAGTTTCATGGCAAACGAATACGGGATTACTATGACCTGCGTTCCCGATTGGGATAGCGTTCGTGCGTCGAAAACGGTGGCCGCCGTGCTCCTGGGCGAGCTCTCGATTGGCACGCCTCGCGAGGCGGGCACAAGGGTGGCGGCTGAACTTTTGGACTGTCCACTCGTAATGGTTCCCGGCGCGCACAACGGCCTGCGCGATCGCCCGGTAGCGGCTGCCCAGACTGTCCGTGGCATCCTGGGGCTCTAGCACCCGCAATAGCCAAAGCAGACTTCACCCGCAAACGTTTCGGCCTTGTTAACAAATGTGCTCAAAACCTCACATCTGCGGCTTCAATCGCGCCGTCTGCCAACTCATAAAAATGTAACAGCATTCACGTGCTTACCTGCATCGACAAGGTGTTACCCTTAAAAAATTAGGAACCCACCGCTACCATGCGAAACTATCGAAAGGGCCCCATATGCTCAATAATCACGAGGTCAATCTAACCGACGAGGAGGCTGCCGCCGAGGTCGCCCGTGTCGCGAAGACCTACCCCGTGGTACGTTTACTGTCGGCCGATCAGATTAAGAGCGAGCCTAACTGCCTGCTCGCCGGCGATCGCTGCCCTTGTTTGCGCCAGGCAAGTCTTGAGGCCTTGACAGATTCCGATGAGGTGTCGGAGCAGCTGCTCAACGATGGCGTTGAGTACCGCGCTCGCCTGCGCCCTCTGAAGGTCGAGGGCGAGCCTCATGTCCTGCTGATGGTGCGTCCGATCGATGGGCAAGAGGCCGCAAAAGAGGACCTTGTCTACACCGACGTGCTGACGAGCGTGCACAATCGCCGATATTACGAGGAAAAGCTCCGTAGCGCCCGCATGAATGCCGGCGTTGCGATGATCGACCTTGATGATTTTAGGGTCTTCAACGATACGTGTGGCCGTCATGCCGGCGACCTTGCGCTCGGTGCCGTGGCGACAGCCATGCGCAGCGGAATCCGTTCGACTGACGAGCTTGTGCGCTATGGCTGCGACAAGTTTGTGGTTGTCATGCCCAATATTCCCTCCGATGACTTCACCCGTCGCCTGCATCAGGTGTCCGATGCCGTTCGTTCCACGATTATTCCGGGCCATGAGTACGTGAGCTTGACGGCATGTGTTGGTGGCGTTCGTATTCATGGCGAGACGGTCGATGAGGGCGTTGGCCGCGCTGTCCAGTTACTGAGCCGCGCTAAGGCAAAAGCCGGTACGGTCGTGACCGATGCCGATTCCATCGAGGCCTTCCAAAGCGAAAAGCCTTTGGTACTTATTGTCGATGACTCCGAGATGAACCGAGTCATTCTCAGCGAGATGCTCAAGGACGAGTATTGCATCCTCGAGGCCGACAACGGTCGTACGGCGCTCGACATGGTCGACCGCTATGGTGATGAGTTGTCGCTCGTGCTGCTGGATATTGTCATGCCGGGCACAAGCGGCTTTGAGGTGCTGGCCGGTCTGTCGCGCCGATCGGTTAGTGACAATCTGCCTGTCATCATGATTTCGAGCGAAGATTCCGATGATATGGTTCTGCGCGCGTACGAGCTAGGCGCCTCGGACTATATCAACCGCCCGTTTGACTCCCGTGTCGTGCGCCGCCGTGTAAGCAACACCATCCGCCTATACGCCAAACAGCGCCGTCTGACGAGCCTGCTGTCCCAGCAGTACAACGAGCGTGTCAAGAACAGTCGCATGCTCATCGACATCATGGCTGGCGTCATGGAGCTTCGCAACGGCGAGAGCGGCAGGCACGTTACGAACATCGAAAAGCTGACCGAGCTGCTGCTTGGCTGTCTGGTCCAGCGTAGCGACACCATTTCCCTTGACAATGAGGAGCGCTCCACGATTGCCCTGGCTTCGGCGCTGCACGATATCGGCAAGATGTCGATTGACGATGCGATTCTCAACAAACCCGGGCGCCTTACGTCCGAGGAGTTCGAGATTATGAAGACGCATACCACGATCGGCGCCGACATGCTGCTTGAGCTGGGTAGCCATCACGCCGGCAATGCGTTTATGGAATATGCGTACCAGATTGCGCGTTGGCATCACGAGCGCTGGGACGGCAAGGGTTATCCCGATGGCCTTAAGGGAGACGAAATTCCCATTGCCGCACAGGTGGTTTCGGTGGCCGACGTGTACGATGCGCTGACGAGCGTGCGCGTGTACAAGGACGCTATCCCGCACGAGGAAGCGATCAAGATGATTCTGGACGGTAAGTGCGGCACCTTTAACCCGTTGCTGCTCGACTGTTTGCTCGAGGTGCAAGACCAAATTGCCGAGACGTTGGCACGCCCCGCCGATGTCGTCGCGTTTCCTACGATTTAGTTTGACCAAAGGAGTTTTTAATCCATGATTTCCATGCGTGAGGCGTATGAGAAGATCGGCGCTAATTATGATGACGCGTGTGCTCGGCTGATGGGCGGGGAAATGCTTGCCCGCTTTGCCCTCAAGTTTTTAGATGACGAGAGCATGGACAGGTTGGAGGCTGCCATGGCGGCAGGAGACGCCGAGGAAGCGTTTATGGCAGCGCACACGCTCAAGGGCGTGAGCCAGAACCTGGGATTCGATAATCTGTACGAGCCGGCGGTCGTGGTGACCGAAGCGCTGCGCGGCGCCGATGCCGTTGACGGCGCTCGCGAGGGAATGCATGCGTTGCAGCAGCAATATGCGGCTACGATGTCGGCCCTGCGCGAGGCGGCTGAGTAAGGGCTTGCGAGCCTTGGGCTGTGTGCCTGTCGCGTATAGGCAAAAGGGCGCCCCGTCGGACCATGTGGCCGGCGGGGCGCCCTTATCTGTTATGCGGTTCGCGAACTAGCGGGTCTGCTTTACCTTGGCCGCCGCCTCGACAAACGACTTCCACAGGTTAAAGTCGGTCTCGAGCGTCTGCCAGGTGTACTCGGGATGCCATTGCACACCCAGACAGAACGGCTGGCCTTCGACTTCGATGCACTCGGGAACGCCGTCGGTTGCCTTGGCGACCAAGCGCGTGCTCTTACCCAGACGATCGACGCAGCAGTGATGTGCGGAGTTGGTCTGGATCAGCCTGTGCCCGCCAACCGCGCGCTCCAGCAGCGAGCCCGGCACGACCTCGACAGGATGCACAGGGTCGTTGAGCACGTGGGTATGGCGCCACTGCGTGCGGCCCTCGCGCGCGCCCAGGCTCGGCACGTCCATGCACAGGGTGCCGCCGGTGGCGACGTTGAGCAGTTGCGTGCCGCGGCAGGTGGTAAAGAGCGGCTTTTTGGCACGGAGCACCTCGCTGACCAGCTTAAACTCAAAACTATCGCGGATCTCGCAGCAGAGGGTGGGGTCGTAGGGTCGATCATCGCCCCAACGTTTGGGATTGACATCGGGGCCGCCGGGAATGGCGATGCCGTCGGCGATATCGACGTAATGACGGATGACCTCAATGTCCTCGGTGATGGACATCTGCAGCGGCAGACCGCCGGCGGCAAGAATGGCGTCGACAAATACGCTCGCAATCTCCTCGTTGGGGGAGAGCGTCTCGCTCAAATAGGGCTTCGCTTCTTCCCAGCGTGGTGCTACCAGGATGAGCGGGCGGTCGGCGGGATCGACGTCGACGTGCGGAGTATAGGACGATGAGGTGCGGGTTCCGATCATGGGTGCGGCTTTCGAATCCGGGTGGACATGGCGCAGGGGTGGCGCGGGACAAACGTTACTGATGAATTTGCCCGCGTGGCAATTGGGCTAGTGGCCCTTAATGGAGTTGAGGAAGTCCTGGGCGCGCTTGGTCTGGGGGTGGTCGAAGAACTCGTCGGGTGTGCCGGTTTCCACGATCTGGCCGTCGGCCATAAACACGACGCGGTCGGCCACGCGGCGGGCGAAGTTCATCTCGTGCGTGATGACGATCATCGTCATGCCCTGCTGGGCCAGACGGACCATGACCTCGAGCACCTCGTTGATCATCTCGGGGTCCAGCGCGCTCGTGGGCTCGTCAAAAAGCATGGCCTTGGGTTGCATGGCAAGCGAACGTGCGATGGCTACACGCTGTTGCTGGCCGCCCGAGAGCTGTGCGGGCACCTTATCGGCCTGCTCGGCAACGCCCACGCGGCTCAGCAGGTCCATGGCGCGCTCACGAGCTTCCTCCTTGGAGACGCCCAGCACATCGACCGGTCCCAGCATGACGTTCTGCAGTACGGTCATATGTGCAAACAGGTTGAACTGCTGAAATACCATGCCCAGCTCGGCACGCATGCGGGCAAGATCCTTGCCTTCCTGTGGCAGGGGCTCGCCCTCGATGAGGATCTCGCCTGAGTCGATGGTTTCCAGGCGATTGATGGTTCGGCACATGGTCGACTTGCCCGAGCCCGAGGGTCCGATCACAACTACGACCTCGCCGCGGTCGACCGACAGATTGATGTCGTTGAGGACGTGCAGATCGCCGTAGTGCTTATCGACGTGCCTGAGCTCGATCAGCGGCTGATTGCCGGTGGAAGAGGTGCTCTGTGCCATGGTGCTCGGCTCCTTATGACTCGAAATGGTAAAGCGTTAGCGGATGATGGTCGCGCCGGTCTTGTGCGAAACATAGACAGCGGCCTTGTTAATCGCGACGTTGATGAGGATGTAGATGACCGCGATCACCAGGTAGACCGATACGAGGGCGTCGTAGTTGGTAATGAGCACGCGGGCATTTTGCATGAGGTCGGGGTAGCTCACCACGTAGGCAACGGTGGTGTCC